>CAYGAW010000109.1:0-94975 GCA_964347945.1 uncultured Anaerolineales bacterium | reverse complement strand
TCGCGTTCGTCAGACCTGCTGACACACGTTACCTCATCTTAGATGAAGCCTAATGGTTAGACAATTGCATATCGGGCGAGGGTGAAACATGACAGAGGTTCAAGACCCCACAGGTCAAGCAGCCGAACCTCCTGCGTGTCCGCAATGCGGCGAGGCTGACCATGTCCACAGGATATCCGCCATCCCCGACATGCCCGCCGAATACAGTCCACCCAGGGTACCTAGCTCCATTGATCTGGCAGGGGCAGTCGTAGTGGCACTAGGCATAGTGTGCATCCTAGTCATTCCGTTCACCACAGGCTGGATGGGAATGATGGGGATATACCTTATCGTTTGGGGCGCTCAAAGATTCCGTTCCAAGCGACGCCAAAAGGCACAGTGGCAAGAAACAATGAGTCGCTGGGAGCGGTTGTACTTCTGTGCTAGAGATGAGGTCGCATTCCTACCGGGGGAGACGGCTTTGATCCCGATCTCGCACGTGCGAGAATTCCTATATGGTCACTAGATGGCGGGTTGGACACGAAAGGGAGTACTGATGACCCTCAAACCCAACGCTGAGGAACTAGCTCTCATAGCTCAAGAGATAGGCCCTGAGGTCATACGTGGCTATTCCTATTGCTGATAGATCGAGAACGAGGGAAAGGTGGATACACGCGGATTCGTGCGATGGCTAGTCAAGGGGATACTGATAATCGGGCTGCTCTTTGGCCTCTTGCCACTGGTCGAGGGCAGATTGCGCCACCGGGGAGTACTTGGGTTACTTGTCGTGGCGCTTGTGTCAGTCGGGCTGATCGCCCTGACGTACAGCTGGTACAGGTGGGGTCGCACGGGAGACAAGCGCACCCGGCCGAGCCCCTTCACTGAGAACACTGGTGAGTCAATCGAAGAGGCAATCTTAATTCGGAGCGCCAGAAATCAGGTAGCAGGCGTGGCTTTGGAATACGCCTACCTCAAGAAACGGTTCGGACGGCGTGGAGAAGACTGGGAACTTGACAGGCAAGTCCTGGTCAAGAGAGGTGACAGACATTACGATGAAATGCGGTTGAGGTTCCCAGATGGCACTTCTAGGACAATCTACTTCGACATCACAGCCTTCTTCGGCGAGTTCTGAATAGTTGTTACCGCCCCCCTTGGCCCTGTGGAGGAACTGCCTATCATATGTAGTCTCTGCGGGACACCGTACACTGATGATGACTGCCCTACTTGCGGGGCAGAGCGGGAAGATGCTAAGAGGGTCATTGAGGAGAGATTGCGTGGGGATAGGGAAGCGACAGATAGGCTGATTAGCGATGTGGAGGAGTGGCTTGACCAGCAAGGCCGCTAGGGAACACTGCCACTAGGGGGAGTTGTGGGAGGTAAGAGTATGGAGGCACTCCTAGGAATCTTGGTGGGAGCCATCCTTGGCTTCTTCCTGGGGTTTGTCAAGACAAGGTTCGGCCGTCAGCGAACCAAAACGGACTTTGCCGGAGCGCTTCACACTGAAATCTCTCTGAGCAAGCAGGGACTGGAAGATGCGGTCACGAAAGCAAGAAGATCACGCAAGGACAGTAGGGTGAAAAGACCCACGGGCGCTGCGTTGACCCGTAGCGTATACAGTGGGTGCATTGCCAACCTTGGCCTGCTTCCCAGAGATGCACGATATGCGGTTCAGAACTTCTGTGCCTGCCTCCATGACGTAGAGTTTATTGCGGAGGAGGCACGCTACCAATGGGAAAAAGCAAGCAACCAGCAAAGACAAGCGTTGCGTCAGGTGTTCCTTGAAGGAGGCGAACTGGCGCTCGCAAGGGCCGAGCAAACCCTCAGCCAGCTTGAGAAGTTGACAGAGTAACACCACTGGTAGAAGCACATAGTTGGTCGGTGACGGTTCTGCAGAAGGAGGACAGTCGGGGCGAGAGGATTTGAACCTCCGACCTCACGGACCCGAACCGTGCGCGCTAACCGGACTGCGCTACGCCCCGATCAAAACCAATTATACCCACGCCACGGACACTTTACAAGGCATGAAAAATGAGCTATAATGGGACGCCAGTCGTGCCCCTATAGCTCAGTTAGGATAGAGCAGCGGTTTCCTAAACCGTGTGTCGCAGGTTCGAATCCTGCTAGGGGTACTGATTACACGCAAAGAGCCCGACGCCTGTCGGGCTCAGCTTCTTCACAGAGGCCACCACCCCATCAATGGGAGGCAAGAGCGACCAAGCACTCTCATGTGGAGTGCGTTACCAGCCGATCCCAGAGGGGAATCAGCTCTCTTTCTGCTCTTCCTCCTCTTTCTCCTCCGCGCTCTTCTCCTCGGTGTCAAGACCCTGCGAGGCGGAGCGGAACTCCCTGATCCCCTTTCCCAGTGCTCCACCGATCTCCGGCAGCTTCCCCACGCCGAAGATGATGATGATGATCACTAGGACGATCAGCAATTCGGGCAAGCCTATGGAACCTAAACCCGGTATCACGTTCGTGTCCTCCTTCACTACCAGCTGTAGGTGATATTATAGCACAAGTCCGGGTGCAAGACAACAAACGGTTCAGAGGGTCTGCCACAAGACCCAACACTCTGATCATGCCACCGTAGCCGCAATCCAGCGGGTTCGAGACACCTCTGTCGGCATCCTAGCCGCACTCCTGATCATTTCTCCAACCAGTCCTCTATCGCCTGAATGACCCCGAAAGGATCAGCGGACACGACGCTGGAGGCATACAACTCCATCGCCGCCATGTCCACGGTCCTATTCATGGGATCTCCCCGGTCCAGGATGCGGGCCAGCACAGGGAATCCGCCCCAATCCTCGTTCGTGGGTCCCAGAGGAGGCATGCAGATGGCGACGTTGAAGCTACGCACGCCCAGGCCTCGAACGTAGCAGTCGAGGACCTCGTAGACGCAGCTCTTGAGGTGGTCACTCAATGCCTCTGAGAGCAAGAGTATCTCCTTCTCTTTGATGGGACTCAAATAGGAAAGAACACGGATCCCCTTTGCCTCCAAGGCCAGGCCCAGACTCTTGTGCACCAGATACAGGTCATCGAAGTAGTTGCGCCCTACCTTCTGCCCGTATTCCAGCGCCGCCCGCCGCAAATGCTCCACCTTGGAGTAGTGCATGCCCCGCGCCACCATCACCTGCGCATGCCCGTGAATGATGGACGCCCCGGCCCGCCACAGGCAGTTCCACAAGAGAAATGGGTATTTGGCTTCCGCATCCACCTCATGCGCTCGCCGGGCCCACTCCATAGCCGTTTCGATGTAATCGGCTACGCGCTCTTCGCTGAGGACCAACGGGTTATGTTCATCAAAGATGACCACCCCGCTCCAACCGTCGAACTTGGCGATATTGCTGGCGGTGACGGAATGCCTTCCCTGGATCCTGCCAAAGACGTCCTCAGGTGTGCTCTCCAGCGGCCGACAGAACGGGCCGCCAGCGTCGGCCGCGATGAGCTTATCCACCTCCTCTGGCTTCTCCGTCACCATGGGGCGCTGGGAGCGAAGCTCATTGAACATCGCGCCCTCCATGGTGACCAGATTTGTGATCCGCACCACTTGCTGCTCCACCACGGCCTCCAGGGATCCGAAGTGGCCCTCGATGAACTCGTGCATGGAGGCCGGAGGGTTCACCCTGCCTATCGAACAACTCACGTGGAAGATGCCCTCGAATCGCTCCCGTTCCTCGGCAGGTAAGCTCGCCACCATTTCGCCAAGATCGGTGATGCTTCTCTGTGCAGCCATGGCGTGTCCGCTCTCACTCCCCCTTTTCGCCTCGAACCATCAGGTTGTCGAGACCCCGGCGCGCAGGAGCGCGGCCTCACTGCAACCGTGACTGGCAAGTCCTGGCCATCCATCGTCGGTTCGTGCCTGAGTGCCAGCAGCAATCTATCACATGAATGGGCAAAAGACAAGCAGACTGGTATACGAAAGTGCCTCTTGAGGCTGTCGCCGGTCGCTGCGGCCGCTCAAGAAGCGCAGGAGGATGGCCCAGGAGCTGGCCATTGCACACTTTCAGACGCAGACTTGGGGCAGTTTTTTTTGTCCCTCCAGGAGGAGCTATGATATAATGCCCATCTGGGATAACGCTGATAGCACGGGAGGAATGCGATGACGGCAGTACTGACCTACCACGGACACGCTTGCTTCAGCGTAGAAGGCGCCGGCAAGACTATCTGGCTTGACCCCTTCCTCTCCGGCAATCCACAGGCCGAGATTCAAGCCGACGACGTGAAAGACGCGGACTACATCCTGGTGTCCCACGGTCATGGAGATCACCTGGGCGACGCGGTACCCATGGCCCAGAAGACCGGCGCCACGATCATCTCCAATCATGAGATAGCATCCTACTGTCAAGAGCAGGAAGTTGCAGCTCATGGCCTGCACATCGGAGGCGGCTACCAGTTCCCCTTCGGCCGCGTGAAGATGACCATCGCCCATCACGGTTGCAGCTTGCCTGACGGCAGTTGCGGAGGCAATCCCGGCGGATTTCTCTTCGACATCGAGGACAAGAGAATCTACTTTGCCGCCGACACCGCGCTCTTCTATGACATGAAACTGTTGGGAGAGGAAAAGGCCATCGACGTCGCTCTGCTGCCCATAGGCGATAACTACACCATGGGACCGGATGATGCTCTAAAGGCTGTCCAACTCCTGACGCCCAGGCTGGTCATACCCATGCACTACAACACCTTCGACGTCATTGAGCAAGATCCGCACGCCTTTGCGAATCGAGTGAAGGCAAGTACGGAGGCGGATTGTGCCGTCTTGAGCCCGGGGGGAAGCATCAGCCTCTGAAAATGAAAGGAGGGCCCGGATCTCGCGACCCAGGCCCCCCTTCTCGAAAGGAGGAGGAAGATCTCCTACATTAATATTATACCTTGCCCTCCCGCCGTCGTTCAGTAATCATCCCTACATTTCCGCCCTTGCTTCTTTGTTGTGCCTAGCTCTGAAGAATGGGTTCGGCTATAATCGAAAACGCCTGATTTGAGCGAGCGAGATCACATGCAGAAGATCGGACTTCTCTACCACCCCAAGATTGACGAATCACGCCGCCTGGCCCACAGTCTGGAAGACCTACTGAAGTCGAAAGGGCTTTTCACCTGGGTAGGTTCCGCATGGGAGGACGAAGAAGCCAGGAAGCACATCCCCGACCTGGATTTGATAGTGACTTTCGGAGGAGACGGAACCATTCTCAGAGCGGCGAGGATGACCGTGCCCCAAGGCACACCCATCCTGACTGTGAACATGGGCAGATTTGGCTTTCTGGCCGAGGCCCAGCCGGACAGAGTAGTGGATATGCTGCCCGCAGTCCTGTCTGGGGATTACTGGCTCGAAGAGCGGATCATGCTTCACGCCGAACTCCATCGGGAGGGCCAACTCCAGGTCTCCTACGAAGCCTTGAACGATGTAGTCATCGGCCATGCCGTGATGTCGAGAGTGGTAAGGCTGGCAACTTACGTAGATGGTGAGCACGTAGCCGAGTACGTAGCCGACGGACTCATCGTCGCCACCCCGACTGGCTCGACGGCCTATTCGCTGGCCGCCGGGGGACCGATCTTGCACCCTCGGTTGAACGACATCTTGCTCACTCCGATCGCCGCTCATCGCGCCCTGGAGCGCTCCATCGTGCTTCCTGCAGAGTGTGCCATAGAGGTTGGTGTCTCCACAGAATATCCGGCCGTCCTGACTATCGATGGCCAGATTGATAGTCAACTTGTGGACGGAGACAGAGTACTGGTCACGGTCAGTCCTCACCGCTGCAACTTAGTCAGGACGCAACCCAGGAACTACTTCGGCCGCAACTTACTGGAAAGATTGAAGCAGTAGCCATGTCCACTCCCATGTACTGTATCAACCATCCGGATCGAGAGACCCTGCTGCGCTGCGGCAGATGCGGCCAGCCCATCTGCACTGAGTGTGCCATACGGCATCCGGTGGGGTTGCGCTGTCCGCAGTGCGCAAGCCTCAAGAAAGTGCCGACCTACGACGTGCCAGCACCCTACTACCTGCGCGCACTGGCCGGCGGGCTCGCGACCTCGGTGATGTGCGGTGTCGCCGTAGAAATCCTTCGTCTCTTGATCCCCATTTTCTTTCTGTCATTCTTCGCAGCACTGGCCGCCGGGGCCGTCATTGCCGAGGCTATCGGCAGAGTGACTGGGCAAAAGAGAGGCAGGGGCCTGCAGATCGTGGCCGCCGTATGCGTCATCGTGGGATACATACTGGCGACCCTCTTGGTCGCAACGTTTAGCGTTGGACCGGGAGCCTGGCTCCTGATGCCGGCTTTCCTACTCAGCCCCTTCTACTGGATCTATCCCATCGTGGCCGCGGGAGTAGCGGTGACTCGTCTCCGATAGCCGTATGCCGTCGATCGCGGGAGGCATATTTGCTTACCTACCTGACCATCCGCAACTTCGCCATCATAGAGCATCTGGAGCTCCAACCATCTGCCGGTTTCAATGCCCTGACCGGAGAAACAGGTGCTGGCAAGTCCATCATCATTGACGCCGTCAGCCTTCTCCTGGGTGGAAGGGCTGACACGGACCACATCCGCGCCGGTTCTGACCAAGCCCTCATCGAAGGCGTGTTCTCCCTGCCGGGGACCCAGCATCAACGGCTCATCCTCCCCCTACTACGAGAACATGGGCTGGAGGATGAAGGGGAGGGTCAGCTCATACTGACCAGGGAGATCAATCTCAAGGGACGGAACCTTTGCCGGGTCAACGGCCGACTGACCACGCTTGGCGTTCTGCGCCAGATCGGCCAGCAACTGGTTGACATACACAACCAAGGGGAGCATCTCTCACTCCTGCGAGTCAGACAGCACGTAGATTTCCTGGACAGGTATGGGGGGCTGTTGACCTTGCGGGACGACGTGGGGCGTCTGGTCCGGACACTGCACGGCACGCGCGCCGAGCTGAGCAGGCTATTGCAGGATGAGCGGGAATTGGCGCACAGAATGGACTTGCTGCAATACCAGATCGAGGAGATCGCGGCAGCAAGACTAGAGCCAGGCGAAGAGGAAGACCTGAACCAGGAACGAGTGCTGCTGAGCAACGCCGAACGGCTCCTCAGCGAATCGAACGGCCTGTACAGAACTCTTCACGAAGGCGAAGGAGCTGAGAGGTCCATCCTGGATCTCCTCGGGGAGGTGAGCGAGGGCCTCGCCAAACTGGCGGAGTTGGACGGAAGGCTGGCGGGCCAGCAAAAGGCCCTGGAGGAGACCACCTACCAACTGCAGGAGGTAGCAGCAGCCCTGCGTTCGTACGGAGAGGGGATAGAGTACGATCCGCAGCGCCTTCTCCAGGTCGAGGAGCGCCTAGATCTCATCTACGGCTTGAAACGCAAATACGGCGACTCCATCGCGGAGATTCTTGCCTATGGAGAATCGGCGGCCAAAGAGCTGGCCACCCTGTCGCACAGTGAGGAGCGGATCGAGGAACTGAGAAGTCAAGAACAGGAACTCTTGGTCCAGATCAGCCAACTGGCGAGCGAGCTCTCGATGGCGCGTGAAGAGGCCTCCAGGATGCTGGCCGAGGCCATGGAAGCGGAACTGAAAGACCTGGGCATGGAGAAGGCCCGCTTCAGCGTGGCCATAGAGCAGCGACCAGCAGAGGAGGGCGTGCAGATAGAAAGTAGGCGGTTGGCCTTCGATCACACGGGGATTGACCAGGTGGAGTTCATGATCTCTCCCAACGTTGGCGAACCCCTCAAGCCGCTGTCGAAGATAGCTTCCGGAGGAGAGACGGCACGGTTGATGCTGGCGATGAAAACGGTCCTCTCAGCCGCCGATGAGGTCCCGGTTCTCATCTTCGACGAGATAGATGCAGGTCTGGGTGGTCGTGGCGGTGCTGTAGTGGGGCGCAAGCTTTGGACACTGGGCTGGGGGCACCAAGTACTGTGCGTCACCCATCTGCCTCAGATTGCCGCCTTCGGCGATGCTCACTACAAAGTGGCCAAGAGCGTGGTGGAGGGCCGCACCATGACCTCGGTCGCGGACCTGGTGGCAGGCAGTCGAACTGACGAGCTGGCCGAGATGCTGGGCACCGCCAGCGATGCAACACATGAAAGCGCACTGGAGATGCGTCAAGAAGTGGAGAAGTGGAAGGCAGCTCAAGGCCGTTGATCGCCTTCTCCACGGTAGTCAGAATTCCGCACCGCGGAGGAGACGCCAGGGAGCAAGTCCTCGCCCCTTTGTTGCGGATAGAATGTGCCTGGGATCTCTTCGTCAGCTTCGATCTAGTGCTGAGGTAAGTTCCTAGTAGGTGACCTTGGGGAGCAAGGTCTTGGCCTGCTCAACCCAGTTCGCTACCATCTTCAGGGTAGGAAGCCTTCTCACCAGCCGCTTGGCCTCGTTGACCTCCGCGATGGCCTGATAGAGGTGTTCTGGAACACGGTGGCGCAACTCCCTGATTGTGTCTACCCCGGCTTCCTCCAGGAGGTCTGAGTACTCTTCGCCCACACCCTTGATGCGCATCAAATCGGCCAAGTTGACCCATTCCAGGATCAGGGCGTGGTAGATTCCCGTCTTGTCCTCCATCTGCTGTCGGCCTGCCGGGGTGGCACCCGCCTCCAACAGGGCCTCGATGGTGCCAATCCCCTTCTCTCTCAGCTTCTCTGCGTATGCGGGTCCAATCCCCTCGATGATCTCCAGCTTTGCCATTCTTCCCCCCTTTCCAAATCCATGTCAATCAATATCGCTGGTTGGCGAGTCCATAGCTACCGACAATAGCTGCGTCAGTTTCTCCACCGTTTCCACGCCGCTCAGATCGTATCGGTCCTCAACGAGGTCGTTGACCATCTTCATCAAACGGCGTACCTTGCCCACACCTTGAGCAATGTATCCCTCCGCCTCCTCGTCCGTCATCTCTCCGCTGCAAAGAGCCACGCTTTCGGCCTGCGCAAGTGCCCAGTTCAGCACTACCTCGGCCTCATCATAATCGAGGGCTGAGGTTACAATGTCGCTTTCCAGAATCATCTTTGCCGCTCGCTGCCTGCGCTTTTCCAAGTCTCCTTTGTGAACCATGACCCTCATCCCTTTTTGTGCTGGCCTTGCTGATTATAGCAGACTGCAGAAGAGAGAGTCAAACGCTGTTTGGGAAAGGTATGGCATAATGACGTCTACATAGGCGACGCACAGGACTGAAGTCCTGCGCTACGCACTGGGGAACCGCCCAAAGCCGGCAGAGAAACTTGCTTCCAGCATATTTCGCTTCACTGGTAGCGTCCGGTCTCCAACCCCACGCGCTGCTAGCGCAGATTCTCCGCCCCCTGTATCCCGAAAACTGTGTGTGGAAAATGGATTGGAGACACGGTAGCCCCTGGATGCGCAGGCGTCGGCTCACGGTAGCCAGCGAAAGGAGTATGCGTGTCAGCCTCCCTGAGCCTCCTTTGATGAACCCAGGACAGGCGCTCCGCCAAGGGAGAGGAAATGAGGCCCCTGACAGATTGTTCGAGTCCCGCAGGGACTTGCCGACCTTAGCGCGGGAATGAATCCCCGCGCTACTTGGAGAGACATGTCCGCCACAAGCCTCCGCCAATCCACCCTGCGGCCTGGATTGGCCCTCAGATTTGGCTCCCAGAAGGATGTTGTCTGCCGCCCAAGTTGAGAGTTGGGTGCCGTGGTGCTATGATAAGAGACGCGGATTGAGACCCTCCACCAACGTGCCGGGAAGGGAGTAGCTGACCATGATTCCTCTGAAGCTGGAGATGCGCAACTTCATGTGCTATGGCAAGCAGGCGACGTCGCTTGATTTCACGGGGATCCACCTGGCGTGTCTCGCAGGTGACAACGGTCACGGCAAGTCGGCCCTCATGGACGCTATGACCTGGGCTCTGTGGGGCAAGGCACGAACTCAGCGTGACGACGATTTGATTCACCTGGGCGCGACGGACATGGAGGTCACCTTCGAATTCCTCATGACCGGGAACCACTACCGCATCGTTCGTCAGCGACAGAAGAACGGATCCAGGGGGCACTCGAGCTTGGACTTCCAGATCGCCGACAACGGCCAATTTCGTTCCCTCACCGGAAATACGCTGCGGCAGACCCAGGCCGCCATCAGCGAGACTCTGCGTATGGACTACGAAACCTTCACCAACTCCGCCTTCCTGCTGCAGAATCGGGCCGACGAGTTCACCGCGAATCCCCCCGCTGAGCGAAAACGCATTCTGGGCGACATACTGGGTCTGGACCATTGCGACAGACTCGAGGAGAGGGCCAAGAACCGGGCGAGGGACAAAGAGACCGAACTGAGGGAAATCGCGGCCGCGTTGTCTGAGATGGAGAAGGAACTGGCCCGCAAACCCGAGCACGAGGCAGAGTTGCTGGAAGCGGAGAAGGCCTCGTCCGAGCTCAGTGAAAGGCTGCGAACTGAAGAGAAGAAGCTGCGAGGACTCCAGGAACAGAGAAAGGAACTGGGCCTGAAACATGACCGGCTGCGGGAGCTCCTTGCCCAGCTGGGCAAGCGAGAGGAGGAACTCAGGGATACGAGCGAACAGATAGACGAAATAGGAAGCCGCATTGCCGGTTACCAAACCCTGCTGGATAAGGCTGAGAGCATCGAGAAGGGGTACGCAGCTCTCGTCGCCGCGCGACAATCCCACGAGGAACTGTCTCGCCAGCTGACCGAACAAGCCAGGCTCAACGAGGAGAGGGCCGCGGCACAGCGCACCATAGACGAGGAGAGGAACCAGCTGCTCATGGAGCGGGAGTTGCACGCCACCAGAGCCCGCGATCTGCAGGGCAAGGTGAAGCAGCAGCAAGCATTGCAGGAGAAGCTTCAGCAGGTTCGCTCCAGACTGCAGGAACTAACCGAGAAAGTAGAAGCCAGAGAGCGTCTCCTCCGCGAGGAGCACAGCCTGTCGGAGCGCATCGAGACACTAGGCTCACAGAACGATCAGTTGAAAGCAGACATGGATCTGCTCAGAGAGAAGCTGGACCTGCTGGAAGACGCGGAGGCCACATGTCCCTTGTGTGGTGCGGAACTGGACGTCGCTCGGCGAGAGCAGATCGAAGGGAACTACGAGTCAGAGGGCAAAGGGAAGGGAGACCTGTTTCGTGAGAACCTCGCATCCATCGAGGGGCTCAAGCAGTCACTGAAGGCGACAGGCGATGCCAGGCAAACCATTGAGACACAACTGGTCCCTCTGCCCTCATTGCAAGGCCAGGAGGCCACTCTATCCCAGGCGTTCGACGAGGCGCGTGAAGCAAAGAAGGAACTGGAGGATGTGAACCGCCAACTCGGGGTCCTTGATCTGCGGCTCAGCAAGGGTGATTTTGCCACGCAAGAGCACGGGCAGCTGGCCCAACTGGACCAGCAATCGCAGCAACTGGGGTACGATCCTCAGAAGCACGAAGCGGTACGGCAAGAGCTTTCGGACAAAGCTGGCTTCGACGAAGCCAAGAGGCAACTGGATGCAGCGCGCCAAGGACTGGACACCGAAACGGAGAGGCTGGAGGAGCGGAGCAAGTATCAGGTCCGTCTTCAGCGGCTGCTGGACGACGGTGCGGCGAGAAAGAAAGACTTCGCCCTGGAGATAAGCCAGCTGGAGACTACCACTGAGGAGCTGGACGACCAAACCCAGCTGGTGGACCAGCTACAGGTGAGCGAGGGCCGTGCTCGGGTCCGACTGGGCGCAGCGCAACAGAAGTTGGACCACTGTCTGTACCTCGACAAGGAGAAGGAGAAGAAGAATCGCCAGGAACGCGAGACACGGAAGGAGAAGGGGATCTACGACGAACTGCGCCTGGCCTTCGGTAAGAGAGGCGTCCAGGCGATGATCATCGAGGGAGCCATCCCGGAGATCGAGCAGGAGGCCAACCGCTTGCTCAGCCGCATGACCGATGGCAGATTGAACGTCCGCTTGAAGAGCCAACGTGAAACCCTGAAGGGCAAGATAGTCGAAACGCTGGATATCGAGGTCGCTGACGAGCTTGGACCCAGGAGTTACGACCTCTTCTCGGGTGGGGAGTCCTTCCGTATCGACTTCGCCATCCGCATCGCCTTGTCCAAGCTCCTCGCCCGGAGAGCTGGGGCCAGACTCCAAACCCTGATCATAGACGAAGGCTTCGGCACGCAAGACGCCCAGGGCAGGGACAGGCTGGTGGAGGCCATCAATTCGGTCCACGATGACTTCGAGCGTATCCTGGTCATCACCCACATCAAGGAACTGAAGGACTCCTTCCCCGTACGCATCGACGTGTTCAAGACGCCTCAGGGCTCGCAGCTCAGCGTTAGGTGACAGGTACTCGCAGAGGACTTGTCTCCAGTTGTCACAGGAGTTCCCCCTCGGCCTCCCGATTGCTCACGCGCCAGCGCACCACGGCTTCATCTATTTGTCGCCGTAGGGCCCTGTGGTCTTCAACCAGCAAGACCAACCCTTTCTTGAGGATCATGCGGCTGTCCATCCACAGCCGTAGCCGCCGGCGGGGCTGAGGCAGCCACTCAAGGTCCACAACCACCGCCGTGAGCTGCCACAGCGGTTCCAGGAAACCACGCGAAGAGAAGGGCTGCTTGGAAGGGGGAAAGAGTTGGTAGATGTTGACGGAGCGTGTCTCTACGATGGATTCATAGGGCACGCGAAGGCGATATAAGGGTAGCTGCACGTGCAGGTACTGCTGTCCGCAACGAACGAAGGCCAACCTGCTCATGAGGAAAGTCAGCAAGAGCAAGGCGGCCGACAGGACGAAAGTCACCCCTAAGACCGAGCGCAAGTCCTGCAACTCACGGGGATCCCACACCAGCAGACCTGCGGACACCAGCAGGAGGAGGATCAGAGGCCCTCGATAATATGCTGCCAACCTTCGATACAGCAGCAACGGATGCCTCTTCCTCATTTCCCGTCCCCTTCTCTCGATCTTCCTCTATGCAGATAGTCACAGTGCGGAGCCAGCACGCAGATGGCACATCTTGGTTCCCTCGAATAACACACACGCCGGCCGTGCGAAACCATGTTGACGTGGAAGTCATACACTGCCCCATCGGGCACCATCTCGCCAAGGACCTGATGGGCTTTCTCCATCGAGGTCCGCGATTCGATCAGGCCTACGCGCCTGCTCACCCGAAGGACATGGGTGTCCACAGGGAGTACGGGCCGGCCCAGAGAGAACAGGAGTACGCAAGCCGCGGTCTTGGGTCCGACACCGACCAGCGATTCCAGCCAAGCCTTCGCTTCACTCACGTCCAGACCCTTGAGAAACTCCAGATCGAGTTCTCCCCGTTCCTGTTTGACCGCCTCGAGGGCCGCCTTGATACGAGGTGCCTTGATTCGGGCCAAGCCGCCAGGCCTGATGGCCTCCTCAATGGCCTCCACATCTGCGTGTTGAACCTGTTCCCAAGAGGGAAACCTCTCTTGCAGACGGGCGAAGGCTCTGGTACTGTTCGCGTCTGACGTGTTCTGAGAAAGAATCGTGCGCACCAACTCGCTCAGGGGATCACGATGGGTTTTCCATTGATGGTGACCGTACTCAGCAAGGAGAAGAGAATGGGTCGCCATGACCTTGTCACGGGCATTCATTCCGCTAGCCTATCTCGTGAGAACACCATCTTCACCATTGCCTCGTCGCGCAGCTGGAATCCTAGACTCACCACTCCGGGCGCCACGCGCTTGACGCCTCGGCGTCTCCCGTTCAGGTAGGTCTCCTCAACCACATGCGGTGCGGGCACTGTGAACAGTAGCTCACCCGCTTGGGAACCTGGCCTAGCCAGCTCCACCACCATCTCTTCCACCCCTTCGTCTCGCTCCTCTCGCGTCAGCGCGCGAATCTCTACCGCACCCTGGGTTACGTGAAAGGTAGAGCTCAGGAACTCGGGTCTCTCCGACACTGGCTTGAACAGAAGGAGGGCCGTCTCGTGTGGTCTGTGGCGTTGAATGATCATTGTACGTTGTGCTTGGCCCAGATAGCGACGATGCCAGAAATCGTAGATATGATACCACCGATCCGGCTGCAATCCTAGTTGACCGAGTTTGATCACTGTGCGTTCGGTGCGGTCCTCCCAGTTGATGAAGGCCGCCACGACCCACCTGCCAAAAGAGGCCTCCACAGTGAGAGCCAGTGTTCGCGGGAGTTCGTGGTCGAAGAGGTCCAACGGAATGGCCGGTTCCCCGTAGGGTGGTAGTATCGACTTCAGATACCTGAGGCGGGAAGGAGATACGGACGCCAGATCGTCGCCCGACATCACCAGGCCGCCAGAAAGGCCGACGATCGTCACCAGTGTCCGCATCTCATTCAGTGTAAGGTCCGAATCCTCCGCTCGCGACCGCACCAGGACGCAGTCTGGGTCATTGAGCCACAGGCTTCGATGCGTGAAGAAGCGAGCTACCGTGTTCCTCAACGCATTCTCCACGGCAGGGGCGGAGAGGTCCCTCTGGTAGTGCCTCCAATAAGGGGCGACGTCGGGGCCGATGCGCATCGCATCAACGAGACCCACCGCCGGGCCCAATGGACATCCGCAACCCAGCAACAACCTGTCCCCCACTACATCCCTGATGATCTCCAGCCCCCGTCGCAGGGCCTGAGCTCTAGTCATCTGGGGGTTGTGCTTTTGCCCGTCTAGAGCACCAGCATACAGGAAGTCGAGCTTGAAGAACCTGTAGCCCCAATCCTTGCTCAAGACGAGGAATAGCTCTCGAAGCCAGGCCTGCACCTCGGGATTGCTCAGGTCCAGCGCGTACACAGGCACCGCCCAGTGGTGCCAGACCAAGACCGGCTCTCCCGACTCACCCCGGAGCACCCACTCCGGATGTTCTGCGTAAAGGCGCGACCGAGAACTGACGGCGAAAGGAGCAACCCACAGCCCAGGGCGATTTCCAGCGTCGGAAATCTTCTGCGCCAGCCACTTCATGCCCTGAGGGAACCTGTTTTCATCCACCTCCAGCCAGTCGCCAATGTGCCGCTGGTAGCCATCGTCGATGAGCACTACTTCCAGAGGCAATTGGTGCGCCTGGGCCGCCTCAAGGTTCTCCAGCACATCCTGTGCAGTATTCTCCCCGAAGAAGTAATACCAGGAACACCAACCGCTCGGCGCGCCCCTGCGCTGCAAAGCATCCATGGCCTTTCCCAGGCAATCGGCGTACAGCTTCAGCAGGCCGATTGGATCATCGCTGGCGGCGATCAGCAACCGCTCCGAACTGAGAGACTCGCCCGGAGAGAGCATCATTCCATCCGTGTGGCAGACAGCTGCCAGGTGTTCGAAGCCACCAGCGTCCGCTTGCAGCCGTATCTCAGCTAGCTGGTTCTGGGCAGTCGTGAACCCGAAGAGAAGAGACGTTCGTGATTGCCGATTGCAGAGGACGGTGAAAGAGTGACTCACTATCGTACTTGGAAGTGAAGGCACTTCATAGGGATGATGCTTGATGAGGTACTCCTCATCGTGAGGAACCGAAAGCAGTTCTCCGTCCAGTTGCCGGGCCAAGGCAGGGGACCAAGACTGCCAACCATGCTCAAAGATGCTCCACGTGTTTGGGGAGGATCCCAGATGGAGATAGCTCCCGTCCTGACCGGAGACCACAAAGGGGCGTATCTGCAGGACGGTCAGAGGTTCGGACCCTACGTTGGTGACCCGCAGCCCTGCCTCTACACCCTCAGCTGCCGCCGAGGCTTGCCAGGTGAGTTCGACGCTCTCCGTGCGCGCGCTCAAACTCACCCGGTCCTCCATCAGACCATAGGCGATGTCGCCACTCAGCGTGGATCTTCTTTCGTCCCGGCCGATGCGATACCAGACCTCACCCGTGGCGCGGGTCACCAATTCTGAGCCGCGATGATACACAGTCAGAGTGCCGTCAGCCGGGTCGACCGCCAGCTTTCCAGCGATCTCGATCCGATCTCGCTCTCTTGTCACCGCTTTCCCAGGCTACGCTCCACGGCCTCACGTCAGTGGGTAGAGCACCGAATGACTCGTAGAATACAAGAGGAAGAGGCGGGCAATGATATGTCCCGCCTCTTCGAATGTTACTAGATGTTGATAGCTCAAGCAAGTTCAGACAGGTTGCATGGGCATCGTCTCCCGCGGCGTCTACCGCCTAGCACGAGCCAGCTTCGGATCCAAGATATCTCGGAAGGCATCGCCGATCAGGTTCCAACCCAACACAAACAGCAGGATGGCTATCCCCGGATAAACGATGATATACCAGTAATCAGCCAGACTGGGCATCCAGTTCCTGGCAAAACTGATCAACTGCCCCCAATCCGCATATCCAGGCTCTGCCCCCAACCCCAGGAAGCTCAATGCTGCAAAGTTCAGGACATACGACCCGATGTCCATCGACGCCACGACCAGCGTCGGAAAGATCGCGTTCGGGATCACGTGTCTCATCATGATCCGGACATGGCTCGCCCCCAGCGTCCTCGCCGCCATCACATAATCCCTCTCCTTCACCGACAGGATATCTCCCCTCAGCAACCTCGCATACGTCGTCCACCCAAAGGCGATCAGGGCGATCATCCCCGTCGTGATCCGGTCAAACCTCGGACTCGTCCCCAATACGGCTGCCAATGTGATGGCCGCCAACAAGAAGGGAAAGCCCATGAAGATCTCCACCACCCTCATCAGTGCTTCGTCCAGCAAACCTCCGAAGTATCCCGAACTCGTCCCTACCATGAGACCGATGGCGATGGTCGCGATGGTGATCAGCACTCCCACCCTGAAGGCCGTCCTGGCACCCCAGATTACCCCATAGTAGATGTCATACTGCCCTTCCGTCGTCCCGAAGGGATGCTCCCTGCTCGGGGCCTTCGGCTCGGCCAGATACCCATCCCTTGGTATCCGGTACGGCTCCTCCGGCCTCTCAGGAGGCGCCAACACCGGCGCCAATATGGCGATCACGACGAAGAAGATCACCAGCACAATACCCGTCACCGACACGGGGTTCTTGAGCATCCTCTGGACGAACTTGGGAGGATGCCGTACATTGTGCGCCAGGCTGCGCAACATCTGCGCACTTCCTCCTGCCGCCTCCTCCTCGAAAGCCCGTTCCGCCTCTTCAAAGGTTGTCATCGCCATCCCCCCTGTCTACTCATTCGAGCCTGACCCGCGGGTCCAGATAGGCGTACATCACGTCTACCACCAGGTTGCCACATACAACCAGCACCCCATAGAAGAGCGAGAAGCCAAGCACCGAGATCACGTCCAGCTGGCCCGCAGCGGTGGCCACCCACCAGCCCAGGCCACGGTAGTTGAACACCGTCTCCGTGATCACCACTCCGCTCATCAGCCCGATCATCACTATCCCGCCCACCGTGGCCACCGGGATCAAGGCATTCGGCTTGGCGTGCCTGTCTATGACCAGCCTCTCCTTCAAGCCTTTGGACCTGGCCGTGGTCACGTAGTCTGCCCTCAACACCTCTAGCATCGAAGATCTCGTCACCCTCAGTACCAAGGCCCAACTGACATAGGACAGGGTGATCACCGGCAGGATCAGATGGCGCAAGGCATCCCAGAAGATATCGAGCCTCAGGTTGAGCAATGCGTCCACGGTGTTCATCCCTGTGAAGCGCGTGAACTCGTCCGACAGAACCACCTCGCTCGCCCAACCGGACAACCGTCCGGCGGGGAACCATTGCAGCTTCGCGTAGAAGATCATCAACACAAGGAGTCCGAAAACGAAGGTCGGGAAAGACCACCCCACGATGGCAAAGACCCGCATGATCTGATCTATGAACTTGTTGTGGTGTAGCGCCGAAATCACGCCCAATTGTATTCCGACCCAAAGAAGCGGCACGGCAGCCCATATCGCCAGTTCCAAAGACGCTGGAATGTACCTCTTGATAGTGGCCAGGACAGGTTGCCTCCCCGTCTGGGAGAAGCCGAGGTCTCCTCGGAGCACTCCCTTCAACCAGCGAAAGTACTGGACGTGTATGGGGTCGTCAAGGCCATACTTCTCTATGATCTCATCCAACTGCCCTGCCCCCCTGGGGATAGCCTGCACATAGAGACTGGCCCGCTGTGCGGGGTGCAGGAACGACATCATGCCGAAGATGAGTATCGTCACCCCGAAGAGGATGATGGGCAAGATCATCAGCCTGCGTACTACGTATGCAATCATACTTACCCCTCCTTGCGCCCAGGCTGCGTTCGAACGTCTGGCATTCGCGTCAATCTGCTCAGCCGACGAGAATAGTGTGGGCAGGGACCGGTGGGATCCGGTCCCTGCCCGAGGACTTCAGCCTACTAGCCCTTGGAGAACCGATATATCCACTGCTGTGTCGGATACCTCGGGTTGAAGTAGAAGCCCTGCACCCAGTCTTGATAGTACTGACGGCCCGTGGCCTGTACCATGAAGATGTCTATCACATCCTCAACCGCCATGGCCTGTAGCTCGAAGTAGCAGGCCTCCGCCTCAGGCCCGAAGGGCAACACCAGGCACTCCGCGATCTTCGCATCGTACCGGTCGTACTGCTCCTGCGGCAGAGTCTGGAACTGCGACCACGTACCCGAAGAGTGCATATACGGGTGCGCCCAGTTGTGCGGGTGGTGGTAGTCCTCGATCCAGCCGATGATGAACAGCGGCACCCGAGCGCTCACGATCTCGTCTAGCATCGTCGCAAAAGGCACATCCAGCACGGAGATCGAGAAGTTGTGGTTGATGCTCTCCACATTGGCCTCGATGATCTCCGCCGCCGTCCGCCTCTGGTCGTTCCCGCTGTTGTAGACGATCACCAGGAAGAACCCGGTGTCCCACAACTCGCCGTCCCAGGCAGCCTGGAACTCCTCCTCGCACTTCGCCAGATCGTAGGAGAAGACCTCCTGATCCGGGTTGAAGCCCAGGATGCCTGAGATGATGGGACCCCGGCGCTGGATGGCCTCTCCCAACCACGCCTCCTCGATGAAGGTTTCGAAGTCGAAGCAGTAGTTGAAGGCCTTGCGCACGTGCTCGTCGGAGAAGAAGTCGGGCGGTATGCCGTTGCCGTCCATCTCGCCGCTGCCCAGGTAGGCGTTGCCTCCCTCCACGTTCACGCTCTGGTTGAAGAAGACGTCGGCTGAATTCACCTGCGCCAGGTTTACGAAGGAACGCGCGATGCCATTCTCATTGAGGATGGTCATCTTGCTGGGATCCGACATATCGACAGCATCCCACTGTTCCCTCACCAGCTCGTCAGCCTGGCTGACGTACTGCCTGGGGACCCACATCTGGTCGCAGTCCTGAGCCTCGAATGCGGCATACCTGGTGCCCCACTCGTTGATGTACTTCCAAACAGCCCGTTCAAAGAAAGCGGGGCCGGTCGGCGCTCCTTCCCAGAGGGGCTCGGTCAACCAGTAGTCGTCGTTGCGGACCAGGACGATCTCGTCGCCAGGGGTCCAGTGATCGAACTTGAAGGGGCCGGTGCCGTTCATGGCGGTATACAGCTCGCTCTCCACGTCCTCGGGATCGTTCCAATCACGCCAGTTGGCGCAGTCGCCATCCCAGCCGCCCATCTCGATCACCCACTCCTTGTCCAACGCCATGCTCCAACCGGTGGTCAAGATGTCCAGGAAAGCACCGAAGGGGTTCGGCAGGTGGAACGTGAGCGTCCAGTTCTCGTCGTCGGGCACCACCGTGCTCTTGATGAACTCGCAGGCGCCCTCGTCACCCATCTCATCCGCGATGGCGTTGATCGCGTAGTAGCCGGTCAAGGGTTCGAGCACCACCCATTGCGGACCACCGGCGCGGTCCTGGATCATGCCCCGCCAGAAGGTATAGGCAAAGTCGGAGGGTGTCAAATCGCCACCCTCATGGAACTTGATCCCCTGACGAATCTTGAAGGTGTAGGTCCTCCCGTCCTCAGAGATCTCGGGCAGATCCTCCGCCAGCAGGGGCACGAACTCGGTGACTTTCTCCCGGTTCAAGAACATCAAGCCCTCGTAGACGTTGAACATGATCTCGTAGCTTGCATTGTCATACATGTAGGCCGGGTCCATCGAGTCCGGCTCCGAGATGGTGCAGGAGACGAACGTATCGGGGTTCTTGATCTCTGTGGGCGGAGGTGGCGCTGGCGTGGGCTCTTCCGGCGGGGGTGCCGGCGTTTCGCCGGGCGCGGGGGTGTCAGCTGGAGGCGGTGGCGGTTGCGGTCCGCACGCCGAGGCGATGAGCACGATCGACATCACCACACTCCAGATAAGTAGCCATCGCTTGTTGCTAGGCATCGATTTCCTCCTCTAAGATTCTCGTGTGTTTGAAGCTCAAGGATACCTGGCCAAGGTACCAAAGCCTATCCTCACCTCCTTTCTCAGTCTTGTTCGGTGAGCGCATATTTCGCTCCCAACTGAGAACAGGGCAGGCGTCGTAGCCTGCCCTGTTGACTAGCACGAGAGGGTGTGGAAAGAGTCCAATAATCTCGCAGCCGTGGGCAGGCCTCTGTGCGGATGACCGATAGTGGAGACGCCAATCCCAGGATTCGGTCATCCGGGACTCAAGCAGCACCCCAAACGCGGCACTGTCCGGTCTCTTGTCTTGTTGAGACGCGTTCCTCTACACCCTCTCCTGAATCCGTTTCCAATATCTAGTAACAAGGAATGCCGGGTAAAGGTTCAACCACGCAGGTTGAGGACGGCACGTGCCCGGAATGCTGTCAAGCGCCGTCCAAGACACACTCCTGGGGCTTGGCCAACGCTCGGGGCGGGAGCAAGCAGAGAGGCGGGGCACCCACACTACCCCATCTCTTCGAAAACTACTGCGGCCTTGAGCCAGTTCAAGTCGGCTCCACAGCACCATCCCAACCGCACCCTAGCGCCGCTCACGAGCCAGCTTGGGATCCAGTATGTCTCGGAAGGCATCCCCGATCAGGTTCCAGCCCAACACAAACAACAAGATCGCTATTCCCGGATACACCAGGATGTACCAGTACTCAGCCAGACTGGGCATCCAGTTCCTGGCAAAACTGATCAACTGCCCCCAGTCCGCATAGCCAGGCTCTGCTCCCAACCCCAGGAAGCTCAACGCCGCAAAGTTCAAGACATACGACCCAATGCTCGTCGACGCCACCACCAATGTAGGGAAGATCGAGTTCGGAATCACATGCCTCATCATGATGCGCAAGTGGCTCGACCCCAGCGTCCTCGCCGCCATCACATGGTCCCTCTCCTTCACCGACAGGATGTCTCCCCTCAGGAGCCTCGCATAGGTCGTCCACCCAAAGGCGATCAGGGCGATCATCCCCGTCGTGATCCGGTCAAACCTGGGACTCGTCCCCAGCACCGCTGCCAACGTGATGGCTGCCAGCAAGAAGGGAAAGCCCATGAAGACCTCCACAATCCTCATCAGAACCTCATCCAGCCAACCACCGAAATACCCCGAAGTCGTGCCTACCAGGAGCCCAAGGAGAATCGTGGCCATGGTGATCAGCACACCTACCCTGAAAGCTGTGCGGGTGCCCCAGATCACCCCGTAATAGATATCGTACTGCCCTTCTGTGGTGCCAAAGATGTGCTCACTGCTGGGAGGCTTCGGCTCCGCCAGATACCCATCCCTCGGTATGCGATACGGCTCCTCCAACCTCTCGGGCGGCGCCAGCACCGGGGCCACTATGGCGATCACCACGAAGAAGATCACCAGCACGATCCCTGTCAGCGACACCGGGTTCTTCAGCATTCTCTGGACGACCTGGGGTGGATGCCGCACATTGTGCGCCAGCCGCCGCACGGTCTGCCACGGCCCGCCCCCCAACTCTCCGTCGAGAGCCCGCTCCGCCTCTTCGAAGATGGTTGTCGCCATCCCCCCTCTTTGCTATTGCAGCCGAACCCTGGGATCGAGATAGGCGTACATCACGTCTACCACCAGGTTGCCACATACGACCAACACGCCATAGAAGAGCGAAAAACCGAGCACCGAGATCACGTCCAACTGGCCCGCAGAGGTGGCCACCCACCAGCCCAGGCCACGGTAGTTGAACACCGTCTCCGTGATCACCACTCCGCTCATCAGCCCGATCATCACTATCCCGCCCACCGTGGCCACCGGGATCAGGGCGTTGGGCTTGGCGTGCTTGTCGATGACCAGCCTTTCCTTCACGCCTTTGGACCTGGCCGTCGTCACGTAGTCTGCCCTCAACACCTCTAACATCGAAGATCTCGTCACCCTCAGTACCAAGGCCCAACTGACATAGGACAAGGTGATCACCGGCAGGATCAGATGTCGCAACGCATCCCAGAAGATATCGAGCCTCAGGTTCAGCAACGCGTCCACAGTGTTCATCCCTGTGAAGCGCGTGAACTCGTCCGACAGTACCACCTGGCTCGCCCATTCCGACAATCTCCCGGCGGGGAACCATTGCAGCTTGGCGTAGAAGATCATGAGCACAAGTAGTCCAAAGACGAACGTCGGAAAGGACCAACCCACGATGGCAAAGACACGCATGATCTGATCTATGAACTTGTTGTGGTGTAGCGCCGATATCACACCCAATTGTATGCCGACCCAAAGAAGCGGCACGGCAGCCCATATCGCCAATTCGAAAGACGCAGGAATGTACCTCTTGATAGTGGCCAGGACAGGTTGCCTCCCCGTCCTGGAGAAGCCGAGGTCTCCTCGGAGCACTCCCTTCAACCAGCGAAAGTACTGGACGTACATGGGGTCGTCGAGGCCATACTTCTCTATGATCCTGTCCAACTCCCCTGCCCCCTTGGGGATAGCCTGCACATACAGACTAGCCCGCTGTGCAGGCTCCAGAAACGACATCATGCCGAAGATGAGTACGGTCACCCCGAAGAGGATGATGGGCAAGATCATCAGCCGGCGTACTATGTATGCGATCATGTCTGCTACTCCTTAGCCTGAAATGGCCCTACAGCGTCCGACATTCCTGAAAACCTGCCTGCGTGAACTGAGTAATTGGGCAAGGACCGCTCAGCGCCGGTCCTTGAACCGCAGGCTGCGAGGTATCGACCTGCTCGTACCCCTTGGAGTGAAGGTACAACCACGAGGCCGAGGGATACTTCGGGTCAACGTAGTACCCTCGCACCCAGAGCTGCTGGTAGTCGCGCCCCGCGCGGCCTGCGCCAAGAAATCGTCTTGCTCCCTTGGCGTTCCTGCCTATCTGAGATAAGCAAACACCTAGCTACGGTATTGAAGCCTATGCTCACCTCCTTTCTCACTCTTCTGCAAGGAGTGAGCCGCACACTCCGCTCCCAACAAGGAACAGGGCAGGCGGCGCCTCCTGCCCTGTTGACAAACACGAGAGGGTGTGGAGGAAAGAGTCCAAAATTCTCACGGCCGTAGGCAGGCCTCCGCGCGGATGACCGATAGGGGAGACGCCATTCCTAGAATTCGGTCACCCGGGACTCTAGCAGCACCCCATCAGAGCGCTGTCCGGTCTCTTCTCAGTTTGAGACGCGTTCTTCTACACCCTCTCCTCAACCCGTTCTCACTAATTAGAAACAAGAAACACCCGGCAAAGGTTCAACCATGCTGGCTGGGCGCGGCGCGTCCCCTGAATGCCGTCTTGTGCCGTCTGAGAGACACTGAGAGAGCCCGACCAACGCTTTTCGCAGGGACACAACACAAAGAGAGGCGGGGCACTTGTGAGTGCCCCGCCTCTAGGGATACTACTCCCTGGTGTAGCTCTGGACTGGCTCAAACTGAACCTATACGGTCACTCCGATCCGGGCCTATCTCCGAGCACGAGCCAGCTTGGGATCGAGGATGTCCCGGAAGGCATCGCCAATCAGATTCCAACCCAAGCAGAACAACAGGATGGCTACTCCGGGATAGACGATGATGTACCAGTAGTCAGCCAGACTCGGCATCCAGTTCCTGGCAAAGCTGATCAACTGCCCCCAGTCTGCATACCCAGGCTCCGCTCCCAACCCCAGGAAGCTCAACGCCGCAAAGTTCAAGACGTACGACCCGATGTCCATGGATGCGACCACCAACGTCGGGAAGACCGAGTTCGGTATCACATGCCTCATCATGATCCGGAAATGACTCGCCCCCAGTGTCCTCGCCGCCATCACATAGTCCCTCTCCTTCACCGACAGGATGTCACCCCTCAACAACCTCGCATACGTCGTCCACCCAAAGGCGATCAAGGCGATCATCCCCGTCGTGATCCGGTCAAACCGAGGGCTCGTTCCCAGCACCGCCGCCAAGGTGATGGCTGCCAGCAAGAAGGGAAAGCCCATGAAGATCTCCACCACCCTCATCAACGTCTCATCCACCCAGCCGCCGAAGTATCCCGAACTGGTCCCTATCGCCAGGCCAATGCCGATGGTAGCGATGGTGATCAGCACTCCCACCCTGAAGGCCGTCCGGGTGCCCCAGATCACTCCGTAGTAGATGTCGTACTGGCCCTCCGTCGTCCCAAAAGGGTGCTCCGCACTGGGTGGCTTCGGCTCCGCCAGATATCCATCCCGCGGTATCCGATACGGCTCGTCCGGCCGCTCCGGAGGCGCCAAGACGGGTGCCAGTATGGCTATCACCACAAAGACCGCCACCAATACGATCCCCGTCACCGACACCGGGTTCTTCAGCATCCTTTGAACGAACTTTGGAGGATGCCTCACGTTGCGGGCTAGGTTGCGCAGTCTGTACCCGAGCCCTCGTGTAACCTCTTGCTCAAGAGCGAGTTCCGCCTCTTCGAAGGTCGTCATCGCTACCTAATCTCCCTCTTCTATTCTAGCCTCACCCGAGGGTCGAGATAGGCGTAGATCACATCCACCACCAGGTTACCACAGACCACCAGGACTGCGTAGAAAAGCGAGAAGCCGAGCACGGATATCACATCAAGGTTCGCAGCCGACGACGCTATCCACCACCCCAGCCCACGATAGTTGAATACCGTCTCTGTGATCACCACCCCGCTCATGAGCATGATCATCACGATGCCAGACACCGTCGCGACTGGGATCAGGGCGTTGGGCTTGGCGTGCTTGTCTATCACCACTCCCTCTTTCAGCCCCTTGGACCTGGCAGTAGTCACGTAATCAGCCCTCAGCACTTCCAGCATCGATGATCTGGTCACCCTCAAGATCAAGGCCCAACTGACGTACGACAGAGTGATCACCGGCAGGATCAAATGACGCATGGCATCCCAGAAGATGTCCAGCCTCAGATTGAGCACAGCGTCTAGTGTGTTCATCCCTGTGTAGCGTGTGAACTCATCCGACAGGACAACCTGATTCGCCCACTCCGACAGTCGCCCGGCGGGAAACCAGTCCAGTTTGGCATAGAATATCATCAGCACCAGCAGGCCAAAGACAAAAGTGGGAAATGACCAACCAACAATGGCAAACACGCGCATGATCTGATCTATGGCCTTGTTGTGATGCAGCGCCGATATGACGCCCAACTGTATCCCGACCCAGATCAACGGCACTGACGACCATAGCGCCAATTCGAAAGACGCCGGTATGTACCGCTTGATCGTGTCCAGCACGGGCGCCCTGCCAATCCTCGAAAACCCGAGATCCCCGTGCAACAGCCCGTTCAGCCAGCGGAAGTACTGCACGTAGATGGGGTCATTCAGGCCATACTTCTCTATGATCTCGTCCAACTCCCCCGCTCCCTTGGGGATGGCCTGGACATACAAACTGGCGCGCTGCCCTGGGTCCAGAAACGACATCATACCGAAGATCAGTATGGTCACCCCGAAGATGATGATGGGGAGAATCAAGAGCCTGCGTATGATGTATGCCAGCATTTCTACCCAATCCCCTCCTTAGCTACACCGGAAGGCCGAATCGCAGTCTCTCGGTGGGGCAAGAACTGCGAGCCCGAGTCCGAGACAACGACAATGTGGGCAAGGACCAGGTTCCCCCGGTCCTTGCCCGTGTGCTCACTCAGCAGGCGTCAACCTACTCGTAGCCCTTCGAGAAGCGGTAGAACCACGCCGCTGACGGATAGGCCGCGTTGTAGTAGTAACCCTGCACCCAATCCTGCTCATAGTGGCGGGCCGTAGGCTGCACCATGAAGATGTCGATGGCATCCTCCTGGGTCATCCCCTGGAGCCCCTCGTAGCACTCCTGGGCCTCCTCAAGAGGCACCGCCAGGCACTCCGCGATCCCCGCATCGTACTTGTCGTACAGCTCCTGCGGGAAGTACTGCCAGCTGGAGAAGGTACCGGCGCTGTGCATGTACGGGAACACCCAGTTGTGAGGATGGTGGTAGTCCTCGTGCCAGCCGATGATGAACATCGGCAGGCGACCGCCGACCATGAGGTTCAAGTAGGTCGGCCAAGGCACGTCCAGGACGCCGATGGAGCAGTTGCCACAGACCTCCTCGATACCGGCCTCGATAATCTCGGCCGCGGTTCGCCTCTGGTCGTTGCCGGCGTTGTAGGTGATGACGAAGAAGAACCCGTTCTCCCATACAGCGCCGTCCCAGGCCAGCTTCAGCTCCTCCTCGCACTTGGCCAGATCGTACTCGTAGTACCCCACCAGATCTTCGCTGTGGCCCACCATAGGCGTGATGATGGGGCCACCGCGCTGGAGAGCCTCGCCCAGGTATGCTTCCTCGATGTAGGTCTGGATGTCGAAGCAGTGGTTGAAGGCCCTCCGCATGTGGATGTCGGAGAACAAGTCAGGCGGGATCCCCTGGCCGTCCAGCTCGCCGCTGCCGATGTAGTCGTTGCCGCCCTCGGTCTGCACCATCTGGTTGAAGAAGACGTCGGCCGTACCGACGGTTCCCAGGTCGACGAAGACGCGAGCAGTGCCACCCTCATTGAGGACAGTCATCTTGCTGGGATCCGACGTGTCGCTAGCCTCCCACCATTCCTTCACCAGTTCGTCAGCCTGGCTGACGTACTGCCTGGGTACGTAGTACATGTCGGCGTCACCAGCTTCGAACATGGCGAACCTGGTGCCCCACTCGTCGACGAACTTCCACACGCCGCGCTCCACGACCGCAGGACCGGAAGGTCCACCCTCCCACAGCGGCTCGGTGAGCCAGTAGTCGTCGTTGCGCACCACGACCAGTTCCTCACCAGGCGTCCAGTGGTCGAGCTTGTACGGCCCGGTGCCGTTCATCACGTTGTAGAGCTCGCTCTCCACGTCCTCGGGATCGTTCCAGTCGCGCCAGTTGGCGCAGTCGCCGTCCCAGCCGCCCAGCTCCTCCACCCACGACTTGTCCATGGCCACGCCCCAGCCGCTGGCCACGATGTCCATCATCGGAGCGAAGGCCACCGGCAGATGGAAGGTGACGGTCATAGCGTCGTTGTCGAAGGTGACCGAGCTCTTGACGAACTCACAGGCCGCCTCATCGCCCATTTCCTCGGCGATATCATCGATCGCGTAGTAGCCGGTGAAGGGCTCCAGCACCACCCACGAAGGGCCGCCAGCGCGGTCCTGGATCATCGTCCGCCAGAAGGAATAGGCAATGTCCTCAGGCGTCATCTCGCCGCCCTCATGGAATTTGATGCCCTCGCGGATCTTGAAGTTCCAGGTCGTACCGTCCTCAGAGATCTCCGGCATGGATTCGGCCAGCACAGGCACGTACTGGTCGAAGCGGTCACGCTCCCACCACACCAATGTCTCGTAGACGTTCATGATCACGATGTAGCTCGCCGTGTCATACTCGAAACTCGGGTCCAGCGACTGCGGTTCGCCGATCGTGGCCATGATGATGGAATCGGGGTTCTTGATCTCCCGCTCTGTGGGCGGTGGCGGAGGCGGGGGTGTGGTCGGCTCTGGCGTCACGCCAGGCTCCGGTGTCTCCGCAGGCGGCGGAGGGGGCGCGGGTGTCCCACAAGCCGAGGCGAGCAGCACGACCACCATCACAGCGCTGGCGATGACCAACCATCGCTTGTTGCTAAGCATCATTTTCCTCCCTTAGCTATTTCTGTGAGTCTCTGTGAGTCCCAGATCATGCACCCGGCCAAGGTCCTGAAGCTTCCCCTCACCTCCTTTCAACACCAACTCTCAGAGAGATTACTCAGCTGGAGAGGGTGTAGAGGACCACATCTCGTACCAAGAAGAGACCGGACAGCGCCCCGGTTGGGGTACTGCCTGAGTCCCGGATGACCGAATCCTAGGGATGGCGTCTCCACTATCGGTCACCTAGGCGGAGATTCTCCCCACGGCCGTGAGACTATTGGGCTCTCTCCACACCCTCTCTAAGTACGATCACGCACAATTATAGCATACCGTTTCAGTAATGTCAAGTTACTCTCTCGCCCATCCCCCGGACTTCAAAAATGCACCGTCCCGGCAATGTATGACCCCGAGCGCGCAGACGATCTCGGCAGCAAACGTTCGGAACGAAGGGCAAACCAGGCCCCGCCAGTCGTGTGCTGGGCGGCGCATCCGGGCTCTCCCAATCTGACGCTATCGGATATACCTTTGATCATGCCTTCACAGACTGGGAGGCAGGACGAGCTACCCCATCACCGCCAGGCCCGGTCCGTAGATGATCATCGTCAAGAAGGCATCTATGAAAAAAAAGACCAGGCACGTGACGTACAGGCTGCGAGTCTCAGCCCGAAATAGCGCGTAGGCCACGCCCAGCAGGCCCGCTCCCAAGATGGCCACAGGGACTAGCATCTGTAGAGGCGCGTACCAGTGCTCAGGAAGAAAAGGTACCGACAGAAAGAAGGGCACATAGCTTAGCAGCCCCGGATTGAAGTACAACTTGCTGGCCTGAAAGAGAATGATGGCGATGGCCAGCGCCAGGTATCCCCTCCAACTGCGCGCGCCTCCTTCGCCGAGAAAGCGACTGGCTATCACCGTCCAGATCAGCGGAGGTAGCACCCACAGCAAGATGAAAGGTATCGTCGGCAGCCCCGCCACCGCGCTGAACGCTGTGTTCAGGGCTGCGGCAAGGAGATCGTCTCCGGTTATGTGGTCTACCCGATCTCTCACCACCGAAGAGGTAGTTGCGTAGTACACCTCACTGGGACCTGGCTCGAGTCCCTCCACCCAACTCAGGTGCAGGTTCCCCTCGGAATCGCTGGTCAAGCTGGACAGCCTCGACCAGTGAGACGTGTTGCAGGCCAGCTGGTAGCCCACAAAAGCCCCGTCAGCGAAGACCAGGTTCGTAATCTGGCTCTCCCTGCTCCCGCCACGACTGACGATCATACTGAAGCTTACCAGGCCCTCCCTGGGAGACGTTAGCGGCGAAGGCTCGGCATTACGTTCACTCCCTGGTTCCGCGTTACCACGCGACGGGACGATGTAGTCATAGTTGTGGACCCCATGGTACTCCACATAGGTGGGCTTCTCATCCGTGGGCAAGGAGAGGGAGTCGACTCGACCAACGGCTCCCGACTCCAGTTCGAAAGTGCCGTACCACCCCTCCATTTCGGTTGCCGCCATTCTGGAACGGCGGACCTCTTGGGTCCACACCACGTAGCCGTACTCGTCATCCAAAGCCAGTACCGGTCCGTGCCGATCTACACGGACTCCCGTGGGCAAGTCGAGGAGCTTGATTCCCGAGGAGATCCCTGGCAATTCATCGGTGAATACGGTATGGTACAACTCTGCGGTCTCCTCGTCCACGCCAGGCTCCTCCCACAAAAGATGGACCCGATCCTGGGAGTCGGTTCTCGCCACCGGGCCGGACACCCCGCGAGCGATGACCCTAGCTGCCCCGGGCTCTACCTGACCCGCAGGCAGACCCACATAGTACAGATCTCGTTGCCGACCCAGGCCCTCAGTCCAGAAAAGGTGGATCATCCCGGAAGAGTCTGTGGTGAAATCGTACTCATGACAGGGGTCGCTCCCCGACGACAGGAGGGTGGGACCGTGCTGTAGTTTCCCGTCGTCCGTCAGCCTCAGATGAAACAGGCTCGATGGCGCTCCCCTGGCTTCCAGGCCCAGGAGGAAGACGTGCATCCCCTCGTCGCTCCTCAGCAGCAGTCGCACCTTCCTCGGTTCGTACAGGCCCACGTTCAAATCGTGTTCTTCTTCCGCGAGCCCACGATCATCAAGGCGGAGGTACCGGAGATCGTACTGCCCGGCGCTGGAGCGCACTGCCCAGACGAGGTGCGCCCGGTGCAGGTGATCCACCACGAGAGGTGCCCCGCTGTCCGTGCCGTAGAACTCACTTGCCACAGGCAGGGCACGGCTCCAATCGGGGGCTGACTTCAGGCCGAGTGCAGACCCGACCTCAGCCGGGCCGAACAAGGCACACACAAACAGGGGACCCAACCCCAAGAGGGCAAGTATGATCCACGGCAGCAACCCCCTGATTGTCGAGCGCAAGTAACCGCTCGCGCCGCTACTCGAGTTTCCAGTTGCCATCTTACCCCTTCACCTTCGCATCAGGCGCTGATGGATGATCCTCTTGCCGACGCCGATGCCAACGGAGACGGGAGCGCAGAAGGACCGGCACCCTGCGCACCAACTCCCTCCGCATCAGAGGTCGCAGCTTCCTCCAGGCTCCATCTGCCTCCTGTTCCCCCACAAGGTCTACGCCGTGAGGAGCGAATCGATCCTGCACGTACAGAGTGGCGATGTGCTCGACCATGGGAGCGCCCGACGGCATGCTCTCTCCCAGTACCGAAGCATACTCGTATGGAGTCTGAGACGCTTCTGCCCCCACTCCCATGAACCGAGCGTACTGGCACATCCGTCCATAGATTCTGCCCACGTAGGAGGCTCCTTCTGGTGTCCACCTTCTCACGAACCACACAATCGCTGCCGCCGCCGAAACCACCACGGCTATCCCAGCAAGGATTGGCGCAAGGGAGGAAGACCCCCTCTGGACTGTGCTTGTGATAGCCGGCCCGCCGATCTCCTCTTCTTCGGCCCGAAGTCTATCCAGATCACGCTCCAGCTGAGAGTCCACATCGCCACCGGGCCTCTCGGGTAGCTGCTCCTCAGTGCGCCCTGGCCGGGGAATTGGCTGCTCACTGGCCGTTGGTTCGAACTCTACCCAACCATACTGAGGGAAGTACACCTCTACCCAGGCGTGGGCATCGCGCTCGAGCACCGCATACAGTCCGGTCTCATCGTCAAACTCGCCCCTTCCGTAGCCCACGGCTAGCCGTGACGGAATGCCCACCGTGCGGGCCATCACCACCATGGCGGACGCATAGTAGTTGCAGTAGCCCTCACGACTGTCGAAGAGTAGATAGTCAATCGCATCACGGTTGCGAGGCGGAGGCTCTATGCTCTCGTTGTACTCAATCGTCCGGCGCAAGTAATCCTGAATGGCGACCGCCTTGTCGTAGACGTTGTCGTGAGGATCAGCAATATCAGCAGCGAGTTCACCTATCCGCTCAGGCAGGTCGGACGGAAGCCGAAGGTATCGACTCGTGATCCAGTCGGGATACTCGTTGCCCGCCTCACTGAGACTCTCCACATCGGCCACGGAGGCCGAAGAGATAATGGTGTACGGCCGATCACGGGTGAGAGGCACGCCGCTCCTGATGAGGGAGACCGAAGCTGGAGCTGAGAATGGATCCGGCCGATCGGCTCCTGCGGCGTCGGCGAAGCTGTATCGAACCTCCAGCGGTACGTCAACGTCCACTGGTTGCCCCAGTCCGAATATCTGTCCATAGCCTGACCAATTCGGCACAACGGTTTGCTTGACCAGGCGACGCAGCTCGTACTCACCCTCGATGGGAAGATATCTGTCTGCGGGGATCATGGCCTCCAGCGTGTCTGTGTTCTCCCAGCCGCTCCCGTCATATCTGTCATAGACTGCTCCACGCCAGTACCGTCCAACCTCGCTATCCACCCACATCACTGTCTCTTCACCCAAGTCGACCGGTCCGCCGAGGGCCAACTGCCGACCAAAGGGGATATTCGCGTAGTCCTGTCTGTAGCCTCGCAAGCCCGAGAAAACCCGATTCCACTCGTCGCCCACCACCTGCCACGGTCCTTCGACTCGTGCCCAAAGGTCGGACAGCAGGGTACTCGACGATAGCAGCGGGACCAGCCAAACGGCTGCCAGGACGACAGCCACCAGAAGGCCTCCGTCCCGCAAGAAGTACAGCCCGATATCCCGATCGTGGTGGGCATTCTGGACATCCCACGACTGCTCCTGAGCATAGACATACATCCTGACCGCCAGAAGCAAGGCGGAAAAGAGGTACAGAACGAAGAACGGTACGACCTTGGAAGAACTGCCGTAGACGATCAGCAGCATGGCTCCTCCGGTCAAGGCCAAGGCCTGCCAAACCTTGTGGGTGCCGAAGATCATCCAGGCGGAGACATATGCCAGCCACCATCCCAGGAGTGTGATCAGCAGCACGAACATCGCAGGGTCGGTGCCTGGCTCTCCAGCCGCCACTATCCTCAGCCAGGCATCAAACTGGTAGGCCAGAAGCGAGACACCATCTCTCCAACTCAGGCCTGGACCGACGAATCTCGCCATTGCAGCGAAGATGAGCACTACTGCAACGAGAACGCTGACCAGGTGCCTCAACAATCTGGGCCACCTGGTCCTAGTCATCAGGAAGCCTGTAGCCAGGCCCCCCAGCACCGTCCACTCCACTACCCACAGCCCCTCTACCCAGCCAGCCAACTGGATGCTCCAGGCTATGCTGAGCAATATGATCAGGAGCAGAAAGAACGATAGCTTCCCCTCTTCAACCTGTAGTCTAATCATTTCTCCTTAGCCAAGGTGAACCATCAAACCCTGCCGAGTATAGATGGCACTCGCCATCCTACCTATGCCCAATGCCCGTCGCTGGCACATCTGACGCCGAGACCCCTCACCGGCAAAGTCGCCGTGAATCGCGAGGCTCGCACCTCCGCGGCTTCGCACCTAATGCACAAGAGTGTGTCTGTCTCGGCGCTGAGCTGAGGGGACTGGGAGAACTACCGCAGTCGGGGATCGAACACATCCCGCAGGCCATCTCCTACCAGATTCCACCCCACCGAAAAGAGCACGATGGTTGCGATGGGCGGCAAGTAGGTGTACCAGTACTCGAAGGCACTGGACGGGGTCCCGATGATCCAATTGCGGCTGATGTTGAGCATCGATCCCCAGTCGGCCAAGCCCGGCCGTCCGGCGAGGCCAAGGAAAGTGAACACGGCAGCCAACACAACCATGGCCCCGACGTCCGACGCGATCATCACAAACAGACCCTGAGGCACATTGGGCAACACGTGTCGGAAGATGATGCGCGGGCCTCTCGCCCCGACGGCTACGGCGGCCTCGACGTATTGCTTCGCTCGTTCTGCCAGCACGTTGCCACGCACAAGCCTGGCATACTGCATCCAGCCGAAGAGAATCAGCGACAGGACTATGATAGAGTTCACCGCAGTCGTGCTGGCCCGCGTGGCCCACCGGGTGGGGCCGAAAAAGGTCAGCATCAGAAGCGTCGCTGGCACTATGGGGAAGGCCATAAAGGCATCGGTAATGCGCATCACGAGAGCATCGAAGAGTCCACCATAGTAGCCGCCTATGAGGCCCAGAAGAACTCCGATGAGTGCCCGCCCCAAAGTGACCGAGAGCCCGATCCTGAAGGCCACTCGTGTACCCCAGACAAGCCCGTAGAACACATCATAGCTGCGCTCTATAGTGCCCAGAGGGTGTCCGGGCCTGGGTGGTCGCGGCTGTATGCTGTAGCCGTCCTGGGGAATCCAGTACGGGTCCTCTCCCTCGGGCGGAGCGATGACGGGAGCACCGAGAGCCACAAGCACGAAGGCCATTACGATTAACGCCCCTAAGACCAGCCCCGGATTGAGCAAACGTCTCACCCTCCAGCGCGGGACGCCGCGGAAAGTGGGCAGAGCCAGTGGCTTGATGGCGGGCAGCTTTGGTGCTACGAGGCGCCCTTCGGCTTGGACGGATGAGGCTGCTTTCCCAACTCTTGCCTCGCGCACGCCGGCCTGCTCCAGTGTCGCGCTTTCCGACAGGGTCTGATATCCATACTTGCCGGAGATCACGGCCAAGAACTCCCCGACGGCGGTTATGACGCGCCACACGTTCACTGTGTACAAAGTGGCTCCTGGCATCTGAGACGCCTTGTTCAGAGCCAGGTCAACACCGTTCAGTGTGGACGCGCACAGGTCGACATCCTCGGGGTCCAGTTGCCGGTTCAGGAGCTGGAGGATCAGCGAGCACTCTTTGCCAAGCTGAAGAGTTCGTGCGTAGAGGGCCCCAGAAGACGCCCCTACCGAAGTACTAGACTCGGACAGTAGTTTCTGCCCCAACAGTCTCAAGGAATGGTAGTGTACGTCCAGATGAGCCAGCGACTGACGGATTTCGTTGTACTTCCTACTGTAGTGTCTTGCCATTCACTCGCCAGCGTGCGTTCTCAGTAGAGCCTGATTCGAGGATCAGCGAAGGCATACAACAGATCAGCGATAAGGCTAGCCAGGACGGTGACTATGCACGTGAAGACGGCGAAGCCCACCGCTACCGGTACGTCGGTGAACAGCATAGCATTCGCCGCTGCACGCCCGATGCCATTGATGTTGAAGACACTTTCGACCACCACTATGCCACTGACAAGCATGGAAGCCGCCACTCCGCCGGCGGAGATCACTGGCAGCACAGCATTGCGGCGCGCGTGAAGATTGACCACCCTCCTCTCTGGAACGCCCTTGCTTCGAGCCGTGGTGATGTAGTCTTGGTGGAGAGAGTCGAGCATGGAGGAACGCATGATCCGCGTCAGTAGAGCCCACACCGCAAGCCCGAGGCTGAACGCCGGCAACACGAGGTGCCGGACGGCGTCCCAGAATATCCTGAGGTCGAGATTGAGCAGCGCGTCCACCGTGTGCATACCCGTGTAGACGTGAAACTCCTCGGAGTAGACAATGGGCCCCGCCCAGATGCTCAGACGCTCGGGGGGGAACCAGCCAAGCCACGCGTAGAAGACGTTCATCAGAATCAGTCCCAGGATGAAGGAAGGAAGAGCCCACCCTAAGAATGTGGCGCCCCTGATCAGATGATCAGGGACTCGATTCCGGTGCCTGGAGGCGAACGCACCGAGAGCGAGGGCCAAGGCCACTGAGGGCACGACAGCGAATAGCGCCAATTCGAGTGTGGCTGGCGTGCGCTGCAGTAGCCCCTCTAGCACAGGTTGCTGCCAACTGGCTGAATACCCCCAGTCTCCGGTGACCAGGAGCTTGAGCCAATTCACATACTGGACGGGCCACGGCCTGTCAAGACCATAGATACGGATGGCCCTCTCGACGAGTGCGGCCTCTTCATCTGGCAAGAGGAACTTGTTCGTGGCCGGCACGTACAGTTGGGCGCGCATTTCCACGGGAAGCCGCCACATGAGGGAGAAGAGGATGATCGTAACGAGGAGAATGATCAGAGGCAGGACAAGCAACCGTCGGAGCACGTATTGAATCAAGTCAGGAACCTTTCGGTGATGTAGTCAACAGCTCGTCGCTTGCATGCGGCAAGCCGGTACTGCGTCTAACCTATTGATATACCAGCTTCGTGCCCCGCAGGTTCAGGCCCTTGTCAGCCCACCCGCCAGCAGGCAACCCAATGGTCGTGGGAGGCCTCCTTGAACTCTGGCTCCTGCTCCTCACAAATGTCCATCTTCACGGGGCAGCGGGTGACGAAGTTGCAGCCAGCGGGCGGATTCGCGGGGCTCGGTACATCACCGACAAGGATTATCCTCTTCCTGGTCTCCTCCACGACCGGGTCGGGGATGGGAACGGCTGATAGAAGCGACTGAGTGTAGGGTTGCAGGGGATTGTCGTACAACTCGGCTCGGTCCGCGATCTCGAAGATCTTTCCCAAGTACATTACGGCAATGCGGTCGCTGATGTGCCGGACCACGCTCAGGTCATGGGCGATGAACAGGAAGGTCAGGCCCAGCTCATCCTGCAGCTCCTCCAACATGTTGATGATCTGCGCCTGAATGGAAACGTCCAACGCCGAGATGGGCTCATCAGCAACGATGAAAGTGGGGTTTAGTGCGAGAGCTCTCGCTACCCCGATGCGCTGTCGCTGTCCGCCGCTGAACTCGTGCGGATAGCGATTGACGAAATAGGGGTTCAGCCCGACCACCCTCAGCAGCTCCTGTACACGCTCTCTCTTCCGCTTGCCTTTGGCTGTGCCGTGCACCTCCAGAGGCTCACCGATGATGCTACCGACGGTCATCCGAGGGTTCAAAGACGCGTATGGGTCCTGAAATATCATCTGCATCTCGCGCCGCATGGACCGCAGCTTCTGCCCCTTCAGTTTCGTGAGGTCTTCGCCCTCGAACACGACCTCACCGCCAGTTGGACGATAGAGCTGGAGTATGCATCGCCCCACAGTCGTCTTGCCGCAGCCGCTCTCACCGACGAGTCCAAAGGTCTCTCCTCGTCTAATGAAGAAACTCACATCGTCGACCGCCTTGATGTCGCCCACCCTCCGCTGGAAGACGCCCCGCTTGATGGGGAAGTACATCTTCAGGTTCTTGACTTCGAGCAAGATGTTGTTGTGCGCAGCCATCGCTACTTCCTCTCCTTCGTGATGTCTACCCAGCACGCCACCTCATGTCCCGGAGCTATGAGCCTTAGTTCAGGACGCCCGACACAATCATCGATTCGATAGTCGCAGCGAGCAGCAAACGGGCAGCCAGACGGTAGATCGATGAGATCCGGTGGCAGTCCAAAGATGGGCGTTAGTTTCTTCTTCTTCCCAAGGTCCAGGCGAGGCACAGACCCCAGCAGGCCAAGCGTGTAAGGATGGCGCGGATCCCCATAAAGGTCTTTGACATCCGCTGACTCGATGATGTACCCGGCGTACATGACCTCTACCCTATCCGCTATACCCGCAATAATCCCCAAATCATGGGTGATCCAGATGATAGCCATGCCGATCTCGTCTCTCAGCTCCTTGACCAACTCAATGATCTGCGCCTGAATGGTCACGTCCAGAGCGGTGGTTGGCTCGTCGGCGATGAGGATCTGGGGACTGCAGGAGAGTGCCATGGCGATCATGGCGCGCTGCCTCATTCCTCCGCTGAATTGATGAGGATAATCATCCACTCGGTCCTCAGCCTGAGGTATCTGCACAAGTTTCAGCAGCTCTGCAGTGCGCTCCCGGGCCTCCTTCTTGTTCATGCCCAAGTGCAACATCAGCGCCTCACTGATCTGCTGATTGATGGTGAGAACAGGGTTCAAGGATGTCATGGGATCCTGGAAGACCATCGCCATCTTGTTGCCCCGGATGGAGCGCATCTCGTCATCGCTTAGCTTCATGAGGTCCCTGTCCTCGAACATGACCTCACCGCTCTCGATCTTGCCTGGCGGCTGTGGGATCAAACGCAGGACGGAGAGCACGCTCACGCTCTTGCCGCACCCGCTCTCACCCACGATGCCCAAGGTCTCACCCTCGCTCACCTCCCAGGACACTCCATTGACGGCTTGCACCACACCGTCGTCGGTGTAGAATCTCGTGCTCAAATCCTTGACTTCCAGCAAAGCCATCTTGTACGCCTCCTTACCGATCTCTCACCCGGGGAGCCCGATCTCTTTTGAGCGAACCAGCGCGCCCCTGTCCGGCTGCCGGTCCGCGCTCATCTAGACAAAAAATTCTACACTATCGATCTCTGCTTGTCAAGTCCGCGGCTGCCGGCCAGGCGGCATCCCTCGACCAGACGGAGAATTCTCTCTCTGGCTCTGGGGCCGAGACTTTGGGCACGTCGACCCAGCAGGCGACAAGGTGATCGGCGCCGACCTTGCGAGGTTCAGGCATCGTGTGCGCACATCTATAATCGGCGTACTTGCAGCGAGGATGGAAGGGACAACCGGAAGGCATGTCCACGAGATCGGGCGGCACGCCCTCTATGGGTGTCAGAGCCTCTCTCCTGTCGTCATCGAGGCGTGGTACGGAAGACAGCAACCCCAGAGTGTAGGGGTGGCGGGGATCCCGGTACAGGGCTTTGACCTCAGCCGCCTCCACGATGTATCCCGCGTACATGACCAGCACACGATCCGCCAGGCCGGCGATGATACCCAAATCGTGCGTGATCCAGAGGATGGCTAGGCCTCTGTCTCGCTTCAACCGTCTCACCAAATCCAAAATCTGCGCCTGGATGGTCACATCCAACGCTGTGGTTGGCTCGTCGGCGATAAGCAAGTGAGGGTTGCAGCAAAGAGCCATGGCGATCATAGCCCTTTGTCTCATCCCGCCACTGAAGAGATGCGGATAGTCGTCGATCCGGTCTTGCGCGTCTGGGATGCCCACCAGTTGAAGTAGCTCGATCGCTCTCTGGCGCGTTTCGTTACCCCCCAGATCGAGATGCAGTTCCAGGGCCTCCACGATCTGTTCCCCAATGGTCAGCACCGGATTGAGGGATGTCATTGGGTCCTGGAAGATAAACCCTATCTTGGCCCCTCTTATCTCGCCCAGTTCTTCGGTCCCAGCCGCGAGAAGGTCGCGTCCCCGGAAGAGCACTCGACCACTCGCGATCCTACCTGGTGGCTCGGGTATGAGGCGTACGATGGACAAAGCGGTCACCGTCTTGCCGCACCCGCTTTCGCCCACTATGCCCACCGTCTCCCCCTCATGGACTGAGAAGGAGACACCATTCACGGCGCGAACGACGCCGTCAGCGGTGTCGAACTCCGTCCTTAGATCTTTTATGTCCAGCAGAGTCCCCTCGGTCAACTTTCTCTCCAGACAAGTGCAGCTCTGCCCCCCTTCCCTCCGTTCAGAGGCGAAGCAGGGCCCGCGAGATGTATTGACAAACGGTAAGAGGATAAGACGAAGCGAGACAGGGGAAGAGATGAGCTAGCATGAGGATGTCACACTTTCCAAGTACCGCCAAGCCCATGCCTCAGCATCAGTGGTGGAAGGAATAGTGGAGGGGGGCAGTTGAGTGTCCAGCCAGCACTAGCCTCTGCGTCCACCCATTCTCGCCCCCGGCTGGCGAAGGCGTAAAGGTAATACGAGCACCCATGGCAATATCGGCTCCAATGGACAGAACGTCAGCGCCTACGTCAAGCACGCGCTGGAATCGAGAAGGCTCATGTCGCCTGCGATCCTCTATCCCGACCTTGATGTTCGTCCACACGCGGTTCGGGGGGGTCTCCCTAGAGACACCATCCCTTAGAGCTCTCTCCAGCAGTACGTCGAGCTGGTCTCTCCTAATGTCGCCCATCTCGCACCTCACATCAACAGCTGTCTCGTCACGACGATAGAAGCTCGAAAGCGGCTTCCCTGGATATCCGCGCGTCGGCCATCAGCTCCTGTCTCAACACCCTCCGAGCGTTGTGCAATCGAGACTTCACCGTCCCGACAGGGCAGTCCAGCACGTACGCTATCTCGGCCAAGCTGAAGCCCTGCAGGTAAAAGAGGACAACCACGACGCGCTGACGCATGCTGAGGGACCTCAGAGCCTCGTCAACGACCTGTAACAACTCCTCCCTCTCAAAAGCGCGTTCTGGTGACGTGCGCGGTACCATCAGCAAACGGTCAAACACGTCCTCAATTGATATGAGTCGCAGGCGCCTCTTGGCCGCCCAATTGTAGCTCAAGTTCACGATAATCCGATGCAGCCAGGGCCTAAGCGATGCGTACCCATCAACCCTGTCCATATGATCATAGGCTCTCAGAAAACAGTCCTGCAGAAGCTCCTCGGCTGCACCTCGATCCCTGGAGATAGCAAGGGCAGTCCTATACAGTTCGTCCTTATACCTGCGGTACAGAGTCTCGAAGGCGTCCAAGTCACCTTCCCGAATCCTGGCCACCAACTCTCCATCGTCAAGCATCAGGCGTCCCCTTCCACATACTTACACCAGAAATGGCCACATGAGGTTCAATCGCGGTCTGACGTCTGTTTCTGCCATCTCAGGTTAGGCTTTCGAGCAGCCGAGACCTCGTCAAGCCTTGTCACCGGGGTTCCTCGAGGCGCCCCCCGCACCAGTTCAGGCTCCGTCTCCGCCTCGTGCGCAATCTGGCGCATAGCAGACACAAAAGCGTCCAGGGTCGCCAGACTCTCCGTCTCCGTGGGCTCAATCATCAAAGCCTCTTCGACGATGAGGGGGAAGTACACTGTTGGCGGGTGGAAGCCGCGATCTATGAGCCTCTTGGCTATGTCCACCGTGTGAACACCAGCTTTGGCCTGGTTCTTCCCAGAGAAGACGCATTCGTGGAGGCACGAGCGGTCATACGGCAGGTAATAGTAGTCCTTGAGCTGATGCAAGAGGTAGTTTGCGTTGAGAACGGCATTCTCGCTCACTTCCCGGAGTCCGTCCTCGCCGAGAGACCGAAGATAGGCGTACGCCTTGACCATGACTCCGAAGTTCCCATAGAACCCGCTGACCGGCCCTATGGAAAGGGGACGTTCATGATCGAGATAGTACTCCGTGCCCCCACTCCCGGACTCCTGCCCATGCCGACTGCCTACCACGGGCGTCGGCAGGAAGGGAACCAACTCGTCTGTCACTGCCGTCGCTCCTGCACCAGGGCCCCCGCCGCCGTGAGGCGTGCTGAAGGTCTTGTGCAAGTTGAGATGCAGCACATCGGTGCCCAACTCGCCCGGTTTTGCGATGCCCAACAGAGCGTTCATGTTGGCACCGTCACAGTAGATCAGTGCTCCGGCTCCATGGACAATCTCTGCCACTCTCAGAATATGCTCTTCAAAGAGCCCCAGGGTATTGGGGTTGGTCAACATCAGCCCTGCAACCGTCTCGTCCGTCAGCCTTTCCAGTTCCTGGACGTCTATGTTGCCACGGGCATCTGACGGCACCGTCGTCACCGTGTAGCCACACATGGTAGCCGTCGCCGGGTTGGTTCCGTGAGCCGAATCTGGCACCAGCACCGTCGTTCTGCGCTCGTCTCCGTGCTCCAGATGATAGGCGCGAATAATCAGCATCCCGGTGAGCTCTCCATGTGCGCCGGCCAAGGGCTGCAGGCTGACGCCCGGTAGACCTGTTGTCTCCGCCAGGTACTCCTGTAGCCCATACATCAGTTGCAGGGCTCCCTGAACCGTCGATTCATCCTGCCAAGGATGGATCCGCATGAATCCTGCAAGTCGAGCCACGTCTTCGTGCAACTTAGGGTTGTACTTCATCGTACAGGAGCCGAGGGGATAGAATCCCGTGTCAACACTGAAGTTGAGCTGAGACAGCCGAGTGAAGTGCTGAACCACCTCCCGCTCACTCACCTCAAGCAAAGGCAAGTCCAAGCGCAAGAACTTGTCTGGCAAGGGACTCTTGGGCACATCCAACTCAGGCAGCCGGCATCCCACACGGCCGGGCGAACTCAGTTCGAAGAGCAAGGGCTCCGTCATCTGTCGCTTCAAATCTCACGCAGGACCTGGATCAATCGGTCGATTTCATCCCTGGTGTTCATCTCGGTGGCGCAAAGGAGAAGACAATCACCCAGTTGCGGATAGTCCCTTCCCAACTCATAGCCGCCGATGATACCCTTCTCCCACAGGCCACTGTTCACGCTAGCCGGCGATACGCGCGCCTGGATTACGAACTCCTTGAAGAATTCCCCGAACCGCCTCTGATACCCGGGCAGTTGGTCAATCCCCTGGGCAGCATAGTGGGCCTTATGATAGCACAACTCAGCCGTATCGCGTAGTCCTTGCTTGCCCATGACTGCCAGATATGTGGTTGCCGCAAGAGCCACCAGAGCCTCGTTGGTGCATATGTTCGATGTAGCCTTCTCCCTGCGAATGTGCTGCTCCCGAGGTTGCAGTGTGAGCACGAACCCTCTACGCCCCTCCGTGTCGGTGGTCATGCCTATCAGACGTCCGGGCATCTGCCGCAAGTACTGCTGCCGGCAGGCAAAGAGGCCTACATAAGGACCCCCGTAGCTAGGGGGACTACCCAAGCTCTGCCCCTCGCCGACCACAATGTCAGCCCCCTGCTCCCCGGGGGATCGAAAAAGCCCTAGCGCTATCGGATCGACGCAGACCACAAGAAGCGCACCCACAGCGTGAGCCATTTCGCTCATCGGCGGCAGGTCTTCTAGGCAACCAATGAAGTTGGGATATTGAACCATCAGAGCAGCCGTGTCAGCGTCGAGCAACTTCTCTGCTTGGCCAAGATCGACTCCACCGTCCTCACCATAGTCGACCACTTGAATGTCCGTGCCTATCCCTTGAGTGTAGGTTCTCAGGACCTGCCGATACCTTGGGTGGACGGTAGAGGCTACCACCAATCTGTGCCGCCCCGTCACTCGAGCGGCCATCAACCCTGCCTCAGCGAAAGCGGTGGCTCCATCATACATGGACGCGTTGGCGACATCCATTCCCGTGAGGTCGCAGATCATGGTCTGAAACTCATAGATGCTGGTCAATGTCCCCTGGCTGACTTCGGGTTGGTAGGGCGTATAGGCGGTGTAGAACTCACCCCGGCCAATGATGTGATCCACCACAGCGGGGACGAAATGGTTATAGGCCCCGGCACCAAGGAAACAGGGGTGATGGTCCAGATCGGCGTTCTCCTCAGCCAAGTCGCGCAGCAGCTTCTTCACCTCCATCTCCGACAGCGGCCGGGGGAGATCCAGATGCGGGTATCGCTTCTCGGCAGGGATGACATCGAACAGCTCCTTGACGGAATCGAGGCCCAGCGTCTCTAGTATCTTCTTCCGGTCAACGTCAGTGTTCGGGATATAGGAGCTCGCCATCATTCCTCAAGAGTCTTCAAATGGGCCTGGTATTCCTCCGCCGTCATCAGTCTGTCCGTGTCTGACTCGTCTTCGAGTTGCACCTCGAGCATCCAGCCGCCTTCGTACGGATCCTCGTTCACCAGTTCGGGCCTTTCCACGAGTTCCTCGTTGACGGCTACAACCTCGCCGCCGATGGGAGCGTAGAGATCCGACGCTGCCTTAATCGACTCTATGATGCCAAAAGACTCGAACTGCGTCAGAGTATCTCCGGGCTGAGGTAGCTCTACGTAGACAATATCGCCCAGCTGCTCCTGGGCATAATCCGTGATTCCGACAATGGCCAGCTTCCCGTCCAACTTCACCCATTCATGTTCCCGGCTATACTTACGATCTGTGGGTTCCATACTTCGCCCGCTCCTTTCCAAGTCCTGACAGTGCGGCGTCCTCCACTGACTGCAGAGCTCGCGCTAGGAAGCCGCCAGTCTGGCCTGCGCAGCGGTCAGCCCCAGGATGCTCTTACCGTCATTTATCTCCCCGCTACGAATCATCTCCACGGCTTTGTCCAGAGGCACCTTGATTACCTCACTGATCTCGTCGGTCTGCACCCCCTGAGCGGCCGTCCTTAGACCTGTGGCTAGATACAGCCAGATGCGTTCGTCAGAGAAGCCAGGCGAGGCAAAGAACACATACAGCTCCTCCAGATGCTCCGCGATGTACCCAGTCTCCTCCTGCAATTCCCGAAGTGCGCACGTTCTGGTGTCCTCACCAATCTCTATGGTTCCCGCAGGCAATTCCAGGAGTTCTTCTCCCACAGCGGACCGGAACTGGCTGACCAGCAGTACGTTCTCTTCCTCGTCCAAGGCCACAACGGTCACCGCGCCGCGGTGCTCCACGATCTCACGCTCGGTAATCCGACCACTGGGCATCCTCACTGTGTCAACGCGAAGATTGACCACCCGTCCTTCGTAAACACGCTTGCTGGAAACCAACTCTTCGTTCAAGCAGCACGTCCCTATCAAACAAGAAGGCCGTTGGCCCAGAACCCGAACCCAAGAGCCTTCCCCGAACCTTATGCGCAGAACAACAACCCTTCTAATCCAAGCACAGCCGGCAAGAGAGGCCCGAGGGACGCCTGGATTTCCTAATCTGCCCCTGTCGAGGAGCTACGGTCTGGGGCGAGTAGGGCGCCTGTCCCCCAAGCGCCAGCTATGGTATGCGAAGAGTCTGTCCCACGTAGATGAAGTTCACGTTGGGCAAGTTGTTGGCGTAGGCTATAGCGTAGGCCGTCGTGCCGAACTTGAGCGCGATGGATGAAAGTGTGTCGCCTGGCTGCACGACGTAGGTCTGTCCTCCGGGCTGCGCCGTGCCTCCTCCTCCAGGAATGGTCAGCCTCTGCCCCACATAAATATGGTTGGGGTTCACAATGCCGTTGGCCTTGGCTATGGCATCCACAGTCGTACCGTACAAGTTGGCGATTGAACGGAGGTTTTCTCCCGGACGGACGATGTGCACGCCTGGTTCCGGGGACGGAGCCGAGACACCAGGAATGATCAGTACGTCCCCGGCCCTGATGAGGTCTGGGTTTGTCAGATTGTTTGCTGCTGCGATGTCTTCAGCACTGACTCCGTAGCGAGCCGCTATGGCGTAGATCGTCTCCCCCCATGCGACGACATGCTCCACTCCTTCAGCAGGTGGAGGTGCGGGCGGTGGCTCAGGTGCAGAGGTCGGCTGCGGCAGAACGGAAGTGGGCGTTTCCTGCGGGGCCGACGGAGGTGTCTCGGACCCTGACGGTTCCGTAGTTGGCTGCGGGCTTTCTCCTGGCTCCGATACTGGCGTCGCCTCTGGAGCCTGTGGTGTGATCTCAGCAGTGGGAGCAGGCGCAGGTTTGGCCCTCTCACATCCACCCAGCGCCAGGGCCAGTGCCGATAGGAGAAACAGAATACCTATTGTGCACAAGCTCTTTCTCATGGAGCCGCCTCCTTACTCCACCCTCGCCACCGAATCCCAGCGATCATACCATAACCCGGAAGCAGCGTCAAGTCCGCAGAATGATTACGTCAACCGCTCAAGCCCTTATGCGGCAGGGTCCCGCTTGCGCAGCTCCTCGTCAAAGGCGTCATACGCTTCATCGCCATAGAGCACGATGAGCACCTCCTCCAAGCCGCTGTCCGTAGCCAGATGCTCTTTAACAGTACCGATCATGACTCTGGCCGCCTCAGCATAGGGAAGGCCTCCCACCCCAGTCCCCAGAGCTGGAAAGGCTACGCTCCTGAGACCCTGCTCCTCGGCGCGAAGGAGACTGTTCTTGGTGGCATCCCTGACCTTGTCGGCATCGGTCACGAGATCCGAGGACATGACCGCGGCATGGATCACGTGCCTAGCCTTCAATGTGCCGGCTCCGGTGACCACAGCTTCCCCCACCGGTATGGGGCCTTGCTTGACCGCCTCGTCTTCTATCGCCTTTCCGCCAGCTCGCTTAATGGCGCCCGCCACTCCAGCCCCCATCCATAGTCTGTTGTTGGCCGCGTTGACTATGGCATCCGTTTCCAGCTCAGTGATATCTCCCCTACGCAAAGCAATCCGAGGCACCCTAGGTATCATCCTCCATGCTGGCAAGCACCTTGGCCACGGCATCTATGGCTGCCCTTTGCTTCCTGTATAAATCCGACTCACTCATAGATAGACGCATCGCAATCTGAGTTATTCGCAAACCCCTGATGAACTTCATCTCCAAAATGTTGTAGAGTATCCATTCTTTGGTGGTCAGATTGCGCTGACTTTCAGGCGGCTTGAGGGCCTCGATGGCTTTGTATAGCACAGAGCGCAGCGCCTTGGCGGGCACCTGTCCGCTCTCCTCCGCGTATTTCCTAACGATCTTCATCCTCAACAGCGGGCTCTCCGTAAGTCCCGGCCCACCCCAGTAGTGACTGAGGGCTTCCTTCACCGCCCTGGGGAAATCCGGCTCATGAACCGGCGTGTTGTTGATGGGCTCCAACATAGGTGATCCTACGTACCGCGGCCGACTCTGCCAACGCTGAATCGATTCTATCTCGGGGGTGAGTTCCCATAGAAGGGTGAATATCCCACGTTGCAGCTGCCAGTCCTCCAAAGCTAGTTCCGCTTCAGCTATCAGCGTCAAGGCAACCCCATTCTCCTTGTCGGTCACATTGAGCTGGTGGATAGGTCCCTTGATTCCCAGGATACCCAGAGCCTCCTCACGCGACCGGGAGCGCAAGGGCAGCAGCCAGTACTCGCCCTGATTTGTGAGCATCTCTGCCAGCAGGGCGTCGTCGTCCCCGTCGCCGTTGCGCACAAGCACTTGAGCGATGCCTTCCGGATCAAAGGAACGCAGAAAGTAGTTCACTTCTGCCCGAGGACCGCATACCGCTTGCGCCTGCAGCCTGCCTTCCCGTTTGGTCAGGATGAAGCCGGTCGTAACGCCGAGTAGATCGCAGAAGGCGGCCAAGATGTTCTCCAGCAACTGGGACAAGTCAGTAGTTGTCAGCAACCGCGTGTCCAACTCGCGAATCCAAGTGATCTCAGCGCTGTCGCGCCGGTATATCAGAAGATCAATCAGCGGCGTAAAGGCGCTGATGACCACCTGGAGCAGAACTATACCCAGCACCATTGCGAACACAAGGACAGTGTCACGCGGTAGCCCAAGAATGCTCTCCACCCTGGGAACTACCAACATCAGTGCCAACAGGCAAATGCCCACGAAGGGTCCACGCAACAGGTAGTTGACCAAGCTACGCTTGACCACCCTGTCGGGCATCAGAGCGCCATAGAAGGCCACACTGTAGGCAAGGACGATAGTCATAAGGGCGATGCCCAGGTTGCCGACCAAGACAATGAACAGCAGCACGTTTGGCGAGAAGGTGGCTGGCAGACTGGCAAGCAGCATATAGGGGAAGACGCCCAGCGCTGGTGCGGCGAAGGACACAGCAAGATAGGTCATGCGGCGCCGCGAAGTCGAAGTGACCGTCCGCCGCCGAGCACGCTCGATGTTCGCGACCCCCAGCGCTGTGACCACGAAGAAATAGAACGAAAAGACCCAGAATAGCGGGCCTGCTTGAAGATAGGCCGCCCAAGATGTGTCCACACCGCCCCTCACCAACGAGGGGCTGAAAACCGTGAGCGCGACCAGGATCGCGCCGAAGACGTAAGTCGTCACCACCAGAGCCCGACGAAGCCGGGAAAATGAGTTCGTGGTCCTGAGCAAGGCATCGGAGAAATGAAGATAGGCAGCTGGTATGAAGGCGATGCCCACCCACTGGAACTTGAGCCACATGAATCTGGTGGCTGATGCTTCCACATTGATGACTATGACATCGACCGCGTAAACAATGGTCACAAAAGCCAGCAAGGCACAGAAAGCTCGAGCCACTGCATTCCGGAGGCTGTGGCTCAGAATGTAGACCAGCAGAGAGAAGGCGATGATGACGTTAGTGGCTGCGAGTATGAGATTGCCCAGGGAGAGGATCCCTGTGAGTGTCACACCGCCCATCTGATCCTGTCACGCCCAGCACTAGGCCTGGTTACCAAATGATCGACTCCAAATCTTCGCATCGCGCACGGACACGAGTGTCTAGTTCTACGCTCCTAACACCCAAACCCCGAGATAGTAGACCACTGGAACGACGAAGAGCAAACTGTCCGTGCGGTCCAGAATCCCGCCGTGACCGGGAATCAGACTGCCCGAATCTTTCACCCCTACCTGTCGTTTGAGCATGGATTCCGCCAAGTCTCCGAATGTGGCTGCCAAGCTGATGGTCAAGCCAAGAGTCAAAGATTCTACGATGGAGAGACCTAGCGCCCCCCCTACAACGAGCGACGTGCCTGTACCCCCCACCCATCCTCCCAAGGTTCCTTCCCAGGTCTTCTTGGGACTGATGCGAGGAAAGAAGGGACGCTTCCCCCAGACCTTGCCAAATATGTAGGCAAAGCTGTCGCAGAGCCACGTCGCAAGCAGCGCCAACATTACCCAACCCAACCCGCGTGGCAGCTCCCTGAGCAGTATGAAATGGCTGGCCAGCCAACCCACGTACAGCGCACCGGCCAGACTCAGCGCCCAGTCAACAAACGGCTGTGCTGCTTCGGCGGTCCTCGTCAGCTGCCAAGCGAAGGAAGAGACTAGAATCAGGGTGAACCCACCTAGAATCGCTTCCGGACGGAGAAAGACAACGCCAAGCAAGAGGAACGCCGTCAATCCATACTGAAGTGCATAAAAGGGCCGGAACCCGCCGACAGCCAGCATTCGCTGATACTCGCGCCCAGCCAAGATGACCATGGCAAGCACAGCGGCATAGAATGGTAGCCCACCGACGTATACCACCGAGAGGGTCAGCAACCCATAGACCACACCACTTGTGATGCGACGGTGGAGAACGGACAACCTACACCTTCAGCCTGCCAAAGCGTCTGTCCCGCTGAGCGTAAGCCTGCAGCGCTCTGTAGAGCTCCTCCTTGTCGAAATCGGGCCAATAGGTAGGAGTAGAGTAGTACTCCGCATAGGCAGACTGCCAGATGAGAAAGTTACTCAGTCTCATCTCACCGCCGGTGCGGATGATCAGGTCGGGGTCAGGTAGTCCAGCCGTGTATAGATACTGACTGAAGAGCTCCTCATCTACATCGGAAGGGTCCACGTTCATTTCCACCAACTTCCGCGCGCCACGCACTATCTCTGTGCGCCCACCGTAGTTGAAAGCGACGTTCAACGTCAGGCGGTCGTTGTCCTTGGTCAACTCGATAGCGTTCGCCACTGCCTCTCTCAAACTATCGGACAGACCCTCCAATTCACCGATGTGGCGCAGCTTGACACCTTCGCGGTGCAAGTTCTCGACCTCTCTCTCCAGAACGCGTTCCAAGATTCTCATCAGGCCCCGCACCTCTTCCAAAGGCCGCTGCCAATTCTCCGTGGAAAAGGCGTAGATAGTGACGATCTTGATCCCGTATTCGCCGCAGGCCTCTAGGACGCGTCGGATATTCTCCGTGCCTGCCCGATGCCCTTCGAGGCGCGGAAGACCGTGCTCTTGGGCCCAGCGACCATTGCCATCCATGATGATGCCGATGTGATGGGGTATGGTTGATGTAAGCTCAGTGACGTCCATATCCCCCCTCTAGACTTCCATTATCTGCTCTTCCTTCGCCGCGCCAATCTCGTCCATCTTGTCCACATACTTGTCTGTTAACTCTTGTATCCTGTCCTTGCCACGGTAGAAATCATCTTCGGAGATGAGTTTCTCCTTCTCTAGTTCCTTCATGTCCTGCAGACCATCCCGCCTGCAGTTGCGGACTGCGACTCTCCCCTCCTCAACCCTCTTCTGTACCATCCTGACGAGTTCGAGACGACGTTCTTCAGTCAGCCGCGGGATCGAGAGGCGGATGACCTTGCCGTCATTGGAAGGAGTCAAACCCAGTTCCGACTTCAAGATCGCTTTCTCGATCTCGGGCAAGGAAGACGGATCATACGGACGGATGACCAATAGTCGCGGCTCGGGTGCACTAATGCCGGATAGCTGGTTGAGAGGGACCTGAGTACCATAGTAGTCAACCTGAAGGCGTTCGACCAGCGCGGGAGACGCCCTTCCGGTTCTGATGTTCCTGAGATCACTCTGCAGGACCTGGACGCTTTTCCGCATCCGTTCCTTGGTCTCCTTCAACACGTCATCTATCATAGGGACCCTCCACCTCCCACTCGACAGTGGTCAGCCAGCGCTTACCAAGGTGCCCAGATTCTCACCGCGGACGAGTCTAACCAGGCTGTCCGGAATCCAGAGATTGACGACGATGATGGGCATGTCGTTGTCCATACACAGTGAGATAGCAGTACTGTCCATCACACCCACCCTCAGTTCGAGCGCCTCCAGATAAGTCAGTCGATCTAGCTTTCTGGCATTCGCCTCCACCTCTGGGTCAGCGTCATAGATGGCGTCCACCTTGGTAGCCTTGATCAAGATGTCCGCGTCAACTTCCATGGCTCTCAGCGCAGCGGCGGAGTCCGTAGTGAAATAGGGGTTGCCCGTGCCCGCCCCCATAATCACCACCCGCCCTTTTTCCAGGTGGCGGATAGCCCTCAGCCTGATGTATGGTTCAGCCACGGCCCGCATCTCAATCGCTGTCTGCACTCGTGTCGTTACGCCGATCCTTTCGAGAGCATCCTGTAGTGCCAAAGCGTTGATCACCGTGGCCAACATGCCCATGTGATCGGCGGTGGAGCGGTCCATGCCCTGGGCTATGCCATCTTGACCTCGCCAGATGTTTCCTGCACCGATGACGATGGCCACCTCAACGCCACAGTCCTTGACCGTCTTGATTAACGAAGCAACCTCCTCCAGCCTCTGGGCATCTATGCCGTCGCCATCTGCATCGGCGAGCGCTTCACCTCCCAGCTTCAGCAGTATTCTCTTATACTTGAGTTCAGCGCCTTTATGCACGCTATTTCACCACGACGCACTGGTGTAGACAGAGCCGCTACAAGTGCAAGGACCAACTCTGCACGTGCTGTCTCGCTAAGCAGCTCACGCCAACGTCCACGTGGTTGAGTCTTCCCCAAGCTCGAACCGTGCGAACCGTCGCACTTTGATGTTCTCGCCCAGTTTAGCTATCTTGCTGGTGACTAGATCCCGTACGGTCACGCCTTCGTCCTTGATGAAGGCCTGTTCAAGAAGACAAACCTCTTCATAGTACTTCCGCAGTTTTCCTTCCACAATCCTCTCAACAACATCTTCGGACTTGCCCTCTCCCACGTGCTCGCGCTGCCACTGCCGTTCCCGCTGCAACACCTCCGTCGGGATATCCTCTGGCGCGAGATAGCGCGGGCTCGTTGCGGCAACCTGCATCGCCAGATCGTGAGCCAATCCTCGGAAATCCTCTGTCCGGGCTACGAAATCCGTCTCACAATTCAACTCCAGGAGGACTCCGAGCTTGCCCCCTGCGTGGATATACGCCTCTACCAGTCCTTCATTGACCTCCCGCTCAGCCTTCTTCGCGGCAATGGCGAAGCCTTTCTGCTGCAAGAGTTCCATCGCCTTGTCCATGTCGCCATCCACTTCTTCGAGAGCCTTCTTGCAGTCCAATACTCCGGCACCCGTTCGCTCCCGGAGGTCCTTTACCATCTCAGTGGTGATAGCCATCTATTCTCCTTCGGCTGTCTCCTCAGTACCTGCCGATTCAACATCCAGGTCAACGACTTCGTCGTCCTGCGAGACCTCAACTGTATCAATCTCTCCCTGGCCGACCTGTTCCTCGGCCAGCTCCACCGGCGTCTCCTCTGGAGCCGCAAACTCCTCCACCAGGACGGGCAGCTCCTCTTCCGGCAGGCGCTCAGCCAATTCCTCCGGCGGCTCCAACACCTCCTCTTCCTCCTCAGCCAGAAGAGCATCCCGTATCTGTTGTCCCTCGACAACTGCATCAGCGAGCTTGCTCGATATCAGTTTGATGGATCGGATAGCATCATCATTGGCTGGAATCACATGGTCGATCGGCGTGGGATCACAATTGGTGTCGACCATGGCTATGATGGGGATGTCCAACTTATTCGCTTCCTTGACCGCGATGTGCTCCCGTCGAACATCGGTGATGAACACCATGCTGGGTAGACGATCCATGTTCTTGATGCCCCCCAACCTCCGATTCAGCTTGGACATCTTTCGCTCGAGACCAAGGATCTCCTTCTTGGTGAGCTTCTCGAACTCTCCCCTTTCAAAGCTCTGCTCCAAGCCAATCAAGTAGTCAATGCGCTGACGAATGGTGCGGTAATTGGTGAGTGTCCCGCCTAGCCAACGCTGGTTGACGTAGGGCATCCCGCACCTCTCAGCTGCTTCGGCAACATGCTCCTGTGCTTGCTTCTTCGTGCCGACGAACAGGATCATCCCGCCATCGCTGATGTCCTCCTTGATCAGATCGGTGGCAGCCTCCAACCTCCGTATGGTCTGCTGGATGTCAATGATGTGGATCCCGTTGCGCTCCGTGAAGATGTAGGAGCGCATCTTGGGGTGCCATCGTTTCACGCGGTGACCGAAATGGACACCGGCCTCCAGTAACTCCTTCATTTCTACTATCGCCATGCTTACACCGCCTTTTTCGTTTTAGACTTCCGCCTTCATCGCCCCTGGCGGGAACCTGACCAACCGCACGCAGACTGATACAGGCACCCCCCGCTCGGTCCGAAGGCGTGTTTTGTAATCATATCCCTAGTATCATAGGATAGCATAGAGCGGACCAACAAGCAAGCGTGCTCTTCAGGTTTGAGCTTGGGTTGGATCTATGATATAGTAGTTGCATCGGAGGGCTCCCCATGAAGAGAGAGGAGAAACGGACATGATCAGTGATGACTTGTTGGCCATCCTGGCTTGCCCTGCCTGCAAGACCAAGGTGCAACTGGCCAAGGACACCTGGTTGATTTGCAGCAACGACGAATGCCGACGCAAGTATCCCATTCGTGATGGTATCCCCATCATGCTTATCGAAGAGGGAGACAAGTACGTCGATATTGCTGTCGAGGACTTGGGTACCCCGTGAGTGCATTCCCCAGCGACAGTATAGAGAGAATCACAGCTCGCTCAGAGACCCTCTTCAACTTGCTGAGAGCCTACCCTGGGAGCACGAAAAGGAGGTATTTGGGGGATCCGCGATACAGTGTCGAGCCATGCAACGCAAGGGTCCGTTGGATGTTGCAGAATGCTGAGCCTCTGGTGGTCAATTGAAGGGAGGGATCTACCAATGGCGGAAAAGGAAATCGGGAGGATCACGAATTACTTCTCCAAGATTGGCGTAGCGGTCATCGACCTGACGGCGCCACTCCAACTCGGGGATGCGGTTCGTGTCAAGGGAGGCAATCGAGATTTCACACAGACGGTGGAATCTATGCAGATCGAGCACCAGGCCATCGAGAAGGCCGAAGCTGGTCAGGAGATTGCGCTCAAGCTCGATCAGAAGGCGCGTCCGAACGACACAGTGTACAAGGTAGAATAGCAGGCCTCCAGGTCCAAGACCCGGAATGTGCCCGGTCAGCGGTTTGCGGCCCCAGGAAACAGTTGGTGGCAAACCTCATACGACGCTGACACGAGCGGCGTACCGGCGTCGACATGGTCTGGTTTGACAGGGGACTCGTAATGAGGGAACACAGGGCAGCTCCAGACCGACAGAACGGTGCAGGAGGATAGCCGCCCAGGCAAGAAAGGGCTGCCCGAAACTTTGCACGCCGTGGGCATCATATGGGTGACTTCGTGGTCACCCTCATCGGCCTTCCGGCCTAGAGGCTTGCAGTTCGAGGCACGACAAATGTGGCCTAATGAAATGAGAGGCGAGGTCCCGGCACCTCGTCTCTCAGTTAGGAGGAAAAAGAGGAGAAACCTCCCCTATGATAATCTTAGCAGGTTTCGTATTGCCAGTCAATAGTACTCCCGTCCTATTTCGCGTGGTGGCACAATTTGCCAACATCTAGCACATAACCGCGGAGGTAGCCGTGGCTGAGGCAGTGGTCAAGTGGATAGGAGACAAGGAGTTTGTGGGCACAGACAGCACACGGCATAGTGTGGTCATGTCTGGGCAACCGAGAGAGAAGGCCGCCGGCGTGAAGCCCGCGGAATTGCTGCTAGTCGCGCTGGCAGGATGCGCCGGCGTAGATGTGGTCTCAATTCTCAAGAAGCGACGTCAGACTCTGTCTGGTCTGGAGATCAGGGTGACCGCCGACCAAGATCCTGATCCGCCGTGGACCTTCCGGAAGATCCACCTGGAGTACAGCCTGCACGGACCCCAGCTAACCGTGCCCGTGGTAGAGCAAGCAATCAAGCTCTCGGAGGAGAAGTACTGCTCTGTGGGCTCCACTCTATCGGGTGTTGCAGAGATTACTAGTAGCTACGCGATAATCGAGGATGAGATTTGATCGCTTGGGCGGACGCCGTAGTCGCGTGAAAGGACTTGCGCACCAACGAATCTCACAACAGCTCCTGGCTTGACAGTGAGACAAAGGGACGCAGCATGGGAAAGATGATTGCTGTCGCCGGCAAAGGCGGCACCGGCAAGACTTTGGTTGCCGCCCTGCTGATAAGGTACCTGGTGGACGACCAGCGGAGCACAGTGCTGGCCATAGATGCTGACCCCAGTACAAACCTCGACCTTACCCTGGGCACCTCCATTGACGAGACCGTGGGGGGCATTCGAGAGGAGACCGCGCAGCAAGTTAGCTCGGGAACTTTCGTGAGTGGCATCAGCAAGCCCGAGTATCTGGAGTTACGAATCAATCAGGCCCTGGTCGAGGAAGAAGGTTTCGACCTACTGGCAATGGGACGTCCAGAAGGCCCAGGCTGCTACTGTGCTGCTAACAATATGCTACGTGCCACGATTGATCGCCTCTCCAGGTCCTATGACTATGTGATCATCGATAATGAGGCCGGCCTGGAGCATTTGAGCCGTCGCACAACTCAGAATGTTGACCTGCTTCTCATTATCTCCGACCCGACGATGAGAGGCTTGTCCACAGCAGAGAGGGTGGCCCAGTTGATCCACGAACTGAAGACCCACGTGGGGCACATTCGCCTCATGGTGAACCGGGTGCCCACTGATGAGCAAGGTGTTCCAGCTTTGGCTCCTCAACTGCAGCAGTTCATCGCCGATAGCCAGCTGAAGTTGGCAGGTCTAATCCCCTTGGATCCCTTGGTGGCCGAGTTCGATGCCACGGGTCGTCCTCTCGTGGAGTTACCCGAGGATACGCCTGCACGCCGCGCGGTGAAAGAGGCCTTCGACTCCCTGGACGGGTTGCTCTAGCGCCGCGAGCGGGGGTTTCAACCCGGATCACGGAGGTTGCATTTTGGTCAAGATAGCGGTAACCGGAAAAGGTGGTGTGGGGAAGACCACACTCACCAGTCTGTTGGCCCACACCTATGCCCAGCAGGGAAGAAAGGTCATAGTCATCGATGCGGATCCATCACCCAACTTGGCCTGGGCCTTGGGGTTTCCTGGCGAGCTCGTAGACCAGATCACACCTATCGCTGAGATGGAAGATCTAATCGAAGAGCGCACGGGTGCGCGACCGGGCGGCGTCGGTGGGTGGTTCAAGATGAACCCCAGGGTCGATGACATTCCAGACCGCCTCAGTGCCATTCACCAGGGCATAAGGCTGCTCCAACTCGGCACTGTCAAGAAAGGAGGCGCAGGTTGCATCTGCCCCGAAAGTGTCCTCTTGAAGACGCTCGTAACTCACCTCCTGCTTCAGCGGGGCTCTGAAGAGGTGATCATGGACATGGAGGCCGGTGTGGAGCATCTCGGTCGCGCCACAGCGCAGGCGGTGGATGCCTTCGTCATCGTGGTGGAACCAGGCCGCCGAAGCCTCCAGACGGCGGAGTTGATTCGGAAGCTGGCGCAAGACATCGGCATTTCTCGGCTCTATCTCGTAGGCAATAGCGTTCGCGATGAAGCAGACCGGCAGTTCATTCGGGAGCAGGGCCCTGACCTTCCTATTCTAGGCTTCCTCTCCTATAGCCCAGCAGCGATTGAAGCAGACATGAAAGGCGTGGCTATCTTCGAGATGGCCCCCCAACTAGTGAAAGAAGCCGAAGCCATCGCTGTGGAACTGGATCGTCGGCACGCCAGCGGCCCGGAAAACAACGCCTCCTAACCCCGTAGGATCACCGTTGTCCCTCCTCACGCGCACCCCTCCGCCCACAACGCGCGAACCCATGCTCGAGATCCCGGCGTGTCCTTAGTGCAACATATTTGCACTTGACACGAGATAGCATTTGAGCTACAATTGCATAGGGCACACCTATGAGTCATCATCACGAAATAGTCGAAGCACTGCAACAGATTGGGTATCGGCTGACACCACAGCGCATGATGATCCTAGATGCTATTGCCAGCAGTGATGGGCATACGAGCGCGGAGGAGATCCATGACGCGGTTCGCGCGGCCTATCCATACTTAGACATCTCCACCGTCTACAGAACGCTGGACCTACTGAAGGCGTTGCATCTGGTAAGCGAGACGGATCTCGGACGAGGGCACGCCCAGTACGAATTGCTGAGCAAGGGGCTGCACCACCACCTGATCTGCAGAGAGTGTGGCGCGATACTGGACATGGACAACTCCTTCCTAGACCCGTTGCGACAAGCCGTAGGGAAAGACTATGACTTCCATGCAGAGATAGAGCATCTAGCGGTGTTCGGCATGTGCAGTGCCTGCAAACAGAATTCTGGGAACACCGGAGGGTAGCGGGCTGGGCTCGCAAGTGACCAGGCCCGTCGCGCCAATGTTCGACGGGCTTCGCTGGCAAACTAACCCGGGAGACAGCATAACGGGAAACGGGAGATAGGACGATGATCTTTGCCACTACGTGGCTGATTCCCATATTGTCAGCAAAGGCGATGCACATCCCCGACGGTTTCTTGACCCTCGTCGTGGCAGCAGTCGCCTGGGCACTGTCCATACTAGCCCTGGCGTACGCCGTCGCCCGCACGAATCGTCAACTGGGGGAAAGACAGGTACCGCTGATGGGTGTGATGGCCGCCTTCATATTCGCTGCCCAGATGGTGAACTTCCCGGTGGCCGGCGGAACGTCTGGGCATCTCATCGGAGGCGCTCTGGGCGCCATCCTGCTGGGGCCTTGGGGGGGGATGCTCGTCATGACAAGTGTGGTGGCAATCCAGGCCCTCCTCTTCCAAGACGGTGGACTGATTGCTCTGGGCGCCAACATCCTCAACATGGCAGTGACCGCCTGTCTGGTGGGACACTACGTCTATGTGGGCATGAGGAGGATTGCGGGAGGAAGGCCTTGGGCCAACCTGGCCGGTGCTTTTGCGGCTGCCTGGTGTTCGGTTCTTGTCGCCTCCATCTCCTGCGCAGTGCAATTGGCCATCTCTGGCACGTCGCCCCTCCAGATAGCTGTGCCTGCCATGGCAGGTATCCACCTCTTGATAGGGATCGGCGAGGGGCTGATCACCGTGGCCGCCGTGGGCTTCATCGCCGCCACGCGCAAGGATCTTCTCGAGCCACAGGCGCAGATCTAGGAGGGAGAACGAATGAGAAACAAAGTGTGGTGGGCAGTCGGTCTGCTTATCGCCTTGGGACTCGTCCTGCTCTCTCCCTTGGCTTCTGCTTGGCCCGACGGACTGGAGAGGGTAGCTGAGGACCAAGGCTTCATGGGCTTGGCACAGGATCCCCTCTACGAGCTGATTCCCGACTATGTTCTGCCCGGGGTGGGACACGAACAACTTGCCACCATCCTGGCTGGACTCATCGGCGTCTTGATCCTATTCGGGGTCGGTCTTGGAGTAGGCTACCTTCTGCGCGTCAGACGATCCACTGACCAGACCCGGCAGGTCTAACCGATGGCATCGCGCTGACAGGATCCAGTCGACGGAAGGTCTCTGTTCGTGCACCGGTGCGGTGCGTTCTCATGAGCATCAATGTCTCACATCCACGCTCTCGACCAGTATCACGAAGAAGATAGTCCGATACACCGTCTAGACGCGCGGCCGAAGCTCGTCGTGACGCTGTCCTTCATCGTGGCCATCACCGCCATCCCTCACGGAGCCTGGCCCTCATTTCTGCTACTCCTGGGGACTATGGGTATCGTCGTGGTTCTCTCCCACGTTCCTCCGCTGGTCATACTGAGGCGGTCCATGGTTGCCCTGCCGTTCGCCCTTGCTGCCGTGACTCTCGTGTTCACTATCGACGGAACTCCACTCGGTAGTTTCAAAGTGGGTTCTTGGCATGTCTCGATAACGCATCAGGGTTTGGTTGCCTTCACGAGCATCATGGTCAAAGCTTGGCTGGCGCTGCTCGTGGCCACACTGCTGACCGCCACGACAACCTTCCCAGATCTCCTGGTCGCCATGAGAGGGCTTAGACTGCCCAGAGTCATCATCTCCATAATCTCGTTCATGTATCGCTACATCTTTGTGATCGCTGACGAAGCCCTACGCCTGCAGCGCGCCAGAGAAGCTCGCAGCGCCGAACCTGATGGGAAAGGCGGTCACAGCATCGTGTGGAGGGCCAGAGTACTGGGAGGTATGATCGGCTCCCTCTTCCTGCGGAGCTATGAGAGGAGCGAACGGATCTACGCTGCCATGCTGTGCAGAGGCTTCGATGGGACCATTCGTGCCATGAGGGCAGAGGAACTGACTCTGGCCGATTTCGTGATCTGTCTGGGATTCGTAACTTACCTGCTTGCGATAGTGACCCTGAGCAGAGCGCACCTGAGGATCTAGAGACATGGGGATGCTAGACGAACCGCGCAACGGGCCAAGCACAGGTCTTGCCGGAGGCAGGCATCTCGACCAGCCAGAGGAACTGGGTCGTCCAGCCATTGAGCTGGATGCGCTGACCTTCAGTTATCCGGACGGCAGGAAGGCGCTGGATGGCATCAGTCTAGCTGTCAGGGAGGGAGAGAAAGTAGCGCTGGTGGGACCAAATGGCGCTGGGAAATCAACCTTACTGCTACATCTCAATGGCATACTGAGAGGCCGAGGGATGGTGAGAATCATGGGGACCGAAGTGGGCGACGGCAACCTAGGAGCCATTCGCAGCCAAGTCGGCCTCGTGTTCCAGTATCCCGACGATCAACTCTTCTCCCCGACCGTTCTTGAGGATGTTGCTTTCGGACCGCTGCATATGAACCTTGAAGAGGGAAAGGTTCTCGAGAGGGTGAGATGGGCTCTAGACCAGGTGGGGATGGCCGGATTCGAGGATCGGGTATCTCACCACCTCAGTCTGGGCGAGAAGAAGCGCATAGCTATAGCGACTGTGTTGGCTATGCAGCCGGATATTCTGGCGCTCGACGAGCCCACCGGAGAACTCGATCCACGGGCGCGACGGGGGTTAATCCGGCTCCTGAGGGAATTGCCACAGACCATGGTGGTTGCGACCCACGACATGCGCCTGGTGAAGGAACTACTACCTCGTACCGTTATCCTTGATAGAGGAAAGGTGGTTGCTGACGGACTGACGGAGCAACTACTCGAAGACACACAGCTTCTTGAGCAACACGGCCTGGAAGCTCCATAACCCAGGCGGAAGCAGCCTACAGGCGCGGCGGCGTCAGGGCGAAGCCGCCGCCGGTCCTTGGCTGGCCACTCAGCCAACGGCTCGGGCTCTCAGACGACCGCAGTCTGAACCTGATGTGTCAGCCGCCATCCTCGAACAAGGGAACGAAATCAAACTCCTTGACATCAACCAAGCCCTTGTCGGTCAACTTCAACCTGGGGATCACCGGCAGGGCCAGAAATGACATAGCCATGAAAGGGTTGGGGACAGTGCAACCTAGGTCTCTTGCCGCTCGCTCGACGTCCTCCATTTCAGCCCTTAGCTCCTCGACCGACTTTTCGGACATCAGACCTGCGATGGGCAGGGGAAGAGTCGCCACGACGCTGCCGTCGGCCGCCACGACGAGACCGCCCTGCATCTTCACAATCTGGACAGCAGCGGTCATCATGTCTAGATCGTTGGTGCCCACGACAATGATATTGTGAGAATCATGCGCCACCGAGGAAGCCAAGGCGCCCTTCTTCAGCCCAAACCCCTTCACAAACCCCAGGCCCATGTTCCCCGACGCCAAGTGCCTTTCTATCACGGCCAACTTCAGGATGTCCCGCCCCACGTCAGCCACTGCCAGCCCGTCGACCGTCCTGACCTCCTCTAAGAACTGCTTCGTGACCAGTTGATTCGCCGTGAGGCCGATCACCCTTGCTCGCCCGCTGCCTCCCTTGATGCGGAAATGCTCCAGCTCTATCCAGGCGACGTTGACTGTGCCTCTGAGCGGTACCGGAGGACGCTTCGCAATCGAGGCCAGCATCTTTCCATCCTCGGCCACCAGCTGCCCCCCGCGAAAGACCTTCTTCACTTCAAAACGCTCGAAGTCATCGAGGACTACCATGTCAGCTCGATAGCCCGGAGCGAGAGCTCCCAGGTGGCGTAGTCCAAAGTACTCAGCCGGATTGATAGTCGCCAGCTGGATGGCCAGCATCGGTTCCAGACCCAGCCCGATCGCCTTCCTGACGACGCGGTCCATGTGCCCGTTGTCCAACAGGTCTGCTGGATCATTATCGTCGCTCACGAACATGCAGCGGCGAGCATTCTCGGGCGTCACCACGGGCAAGAGCTCTTCCATATTCTTGGCCACACCGCCTTCGCGGATCATGATGTACATCCCTCGCTGAAGCTTCTCCTTTGCCTCTTCGAACGAGGTGCTCTCGTGATCAGAGCATATGCCGGCGGCGATATAGGCATTCAGGTCTTTTCCGCCCAAATGCGGTGCATGACCATCGATCCGCTTATCACTGGCGATGCCTATCCGCTCCAAGACATCGGGACTCCTATCCAAGACACCCGGATAGTTCATCATCTCGGCGACTCCAACCACCCATTCCTCGTGGAGCAGCGGAGCAAGATCGTAGGACATCAATCGGGAGCCCGCGGTCTCCAGGTCAGTTGACGGCACACAGGAGGGCAACATGAAATACACCCCCAGCGGATTGCCCTTGCTCGACTCCATCATGTACCTGATGCCGTCCAGCCCCAAGACATTGGCTATCTCGTGTGGATCGGTGATGACAGTCGTCGTCCCGTGCGGCACCACCACCCGTGCAAATTCGGGAATGCGCAGCATGGAACTCTCGATGTGGAGATGACCATCTATCAAACCAGGGCACAGATATGCGCCATCCAGGTCCAGGACTTCCTTGGCTTCGTAATCACCTATCCCGACCACACGAGTGTCAGCGATAGCCACGTCAGCTTCGTGAATCTCGCCAGACAGAACGTTGACGAGGCGACTGTTCTTGAACAGAAGATCAGCCCCTTCCTCACCCCGCGCCACTCTGATGAGCCTATCCAGTTTCCCCACGGAGTCCCTCCCTTATCATCGAAGCGGATTGGTGACAAGAAGGCGGTAGGGAACAATGTCTTTCCCCACCGCCACCTCGGTGTCACCTATCCTTGGCTGGCCACAATGCACTACCTACTGCGGTTCCAGATTGAAGGTCAGGCTCACGATGAGCCAGCGACCATCCTTCTTGGCGAATGTCCACCGGTCACCGCCAGGGGCGTGATCTATGCCTATGGTTGTCGTGGTGAGGGCAGTCGCAGAATTGCCCTCTATCGTCAATTCGACATCGGGGTGGGTCACCGAGCTGGGAGCAGAGGGAAAGATCTCGTTGACGTATCTCTCTCGTATGGCGGTTATCCCAGGCCAGAGACGATCGTCGTCTGGGTTGTCAGGTGTGTGGTTGGCATCTATCACCTCCCCATTCGGGTCCCAGATCTCCATCAAGCGATCGATGTCTTGAGAAACGACAGCCTCTCCTTCCGCGTTCAATAGCTGCCTGATCGCTTCTTCGTCGCTGGCCGGCGTAGGAGTATCTGTGCCCCGTGGTCGCGGCGACGGAATCTCGCCCGGCACGGTGGGAACCTCTGGGGGACCGCATGCTGCTGCCAGCACGGCAATGACGACGAGGATTCCAAACAGCGTCCTGTTCACCGTAGTCAAGACCTCCATTTTTGAGGGTATCATACCACAGTCTGCAACGATGTCAAGTGGATGCAGTTGAGTCTGTGGACTCGACGCCAAGAAGGTGATAGTCTTAAGCACTGGAGATGAAGCTGTGGTACCAGATGTGGTCTATCTCTCACCACACTTGGATGATGCAGTCCTGTCATGCGGAGCGTCAATCCATCGCCAAGCCCAAGCGGGCAGAGGCGTGCTGGTGCTCACCATTTTCTCCGGTTCTCCTTCGCCGCCCGACATCTCACCTCTCGCCGCCCAACTGCATGTGCGTTGGGGAGGCCTTGCCAATCCTATGGCAGTGCGAAGACGGGAGGACGACGAAGCGAGCCGACTCTTGCACGCACACTGCTGGCGTCTTGAATACCTGGATGCCATCTATCGTCATGATGGCCACTCCTTTCTCTATGAACGCGATGATGACCTGTTTGGCTCCCTGCATCCCTCCGACCTTGAATTGGCGACGCGCGTAGCAGACTCCATCTTAGAGATATGCTCTGGGCAGCAGCCACAGCTCTTCGCCCCGCTGGGCGTAGGCAATCACGTCGACCATCAGCTAGTAAGGGAGGCGGTCCTGACTCTCCGAGGCACATTTCGCAAGGTTGTCTTCTACGAGGACTACCCGTACGTGGAGGTGCCCGGTGCCCTCACTCAAGCACTGGAAGGGATTTGCGTCGACGCTTGGGAGTCGCAGATCCGGGGCTTTGGCGAAGAGTGTCTGACAGCAAAGATCGATGCGATCGCCACCTACGCCTCTCAGGTCCACGTCCTCTTCGAGAGTGCCGAGATGATGGCCACTCGCGTACGCGACTACACAGCAGCACTCAGTTCGGAACAAGACTACGGCGAGAGATACTGGTTCCTGGCAGCTGACAAGATGCTCAACGCTGGACTTCGACCCGCGTGATCGGTTGAAGCAAGCGATAAAGGTGTGGTATAATCGGTCTCGGCAAGTCATGGAACAGATCCGTACTTTTGTCGCCATAGAGCTGGACGATGGTCTCAAGAAACGCCTAACGGAGGCCCAGGACCTGCTCAAAGGCAGAGGCATCGCCGATTTGGTGCGCTGGGTGAAGCCTGGGGGCATACATCTGACCCTCAAGTTCCTCGGCAACGTGCCCGCCGATAGGATCAACGAGATAATTGTCGCCATCAATCAAGGGAGCCGGGGTATTCGGCCGTTTGCGTTGAGTTTTGGACGCCTTGGCTGCTTTCCCAGTCCCAGTAGGCCGAATGTGATCTGGATAGGTGTGGATGGAGACACCGAGACGCTTACTCGTTTGCAGGGTGGCATCGAGAATCGCCTGTCGACCTTGGGGCATCCCCCCGAGAAGCGAAAGTACACCCCTCACTTGACCTTGGGGAGAGTGGCCAGGCACGTCGAGACTGGGGAACGCCGTCAATTGGGCAGATTGATCGAGAAGCAAAGTATCGATCTTCTTGGCGAAATGACAGTTCTCGAGGTCAGTCTGATGAAGAGCGAACTCTCCCCGGCAGGTGCAAAGTATAGTCGCTTGGCCGCCATCGATCTGGAGCGATAGACATGTTCGTGGCGGTCATTGGTGATGGGCTCTGCTCGGCTGAGACTGCCAGGCTGGCAGAGGAAGTGGGCCAACACTTGGCTGAGAAAGGAGCCGTCGTCATATGCGGAGGATTGGGGGGGGTCATGGAGGCCGCTTGCCGGGGGGCGAAGGCCGCTGGAGGACTGACCATCGGTATCCTCCCTGGTCGCAGTTGGCACGATGCCAATCCCTATGTTGACATTCCAATCGTTACGGGCATGGGAGAAGCGCGCAATGTTGTGGTGGTGAGTTCAGCCCAATCGGTCATCGCCGTCAGTGGAGGATATGGCACCTTGTCCGAGATAGCGCATGCCTTGAAGCTGGGCATTCCCGTTGTAGGGCTGGGCTCATGGCGGCTCAGCAAAGAAGGCTCGGATAAGGAACGTGGCATCACTGCCGCCACCGACCCGGCCGACGCGGTTCGGAAAGCGCTGGCGTTGGCCCAGGGATGAGAGAGAGGCCGACATGCTGTTCAAGGATCGCCGCGAAGCAGGAAAGGCACTGGCACAAGAGCTAGCCCCGTTCAAAGGACAGGACGATGTGATAGTCCTGGGCATCCCGCGAGGCGGGGTAGTGGTCGGTCACGAGGTCGCCGAGGCCTTGGACTTGCCTCTCGACGTCTACATCACGCGGAAGATAGGGGCACCACGCAACCCCGAGTTAGCTATCGGCGCAGTAGCCAGCGACGGAACACTGATCTTGGATCACGAACTGGCAAACCGACTCGGCGTGCCGCAAGACTACATCGACAGGGAATCGGAGCGCCAAACGCAGGAGATCAAGAGGCGCACGTCCGAATACAGAGGCGAACGGCCAGACCTCGAACTGAAAGGCAAAGTAGTCATCCTGGCGGACGATGGTGTTGCCACGGGGGCCACTACGTTGGCCACCATCAAGGCCATTCGCGCTCAAGATCCAGCCAAGCTGGTGCTTGCTGTGCCCGTGGGACCACGGGACACCATAGAAAGACTGAAGAGGGAAGTTGACGAACTGTATTGTCTCCACGCACCGGAGATCTTCTGGGCCGTAGGAGCCTTCTACAACGTCTTTGACCAGACCTCTGACGAGGAAGTGAAGACCCTACTCCAGAGCGATCAACAGCAACCTGAGTAGGCCCAACCCCTCCCAAGTCTACTCCTCGGCAGGAGTGCAATCCTTCATTGCCGCCATCTGTGATCGCAGGGCAGCAAATCGGAGGGCAAGGCTCTTCAAGCCGCGAAGAGCCAGCCACGGCAGCGCAAGACCAAGAAGGAGTAGGGCCACTATGCCCAGCACTTGGGCATAGAGCTGCTGCGGCCAATCCGGCTGGAAGCCAGAACTCACCAAGAGACCGGATACTCCTTGCCCGGCCACATCCAGATATGCGCCAACTCCCACTCCATTCCACCCTTGGCCGCTGGCTCCGTCTGCGAATATGCCCACAGCAAGCAGTCCCCACAGGCCGGCGCAGCCGTGTACGGCGACCGCGCTCGTCGAATCCTCAAGTCGGAACTTCACCCGCAACAAGTAGATGGTCAGAGGAGCGAGCAGTCCGGCCAGACCACCGATAACCAGTGCCGCCCATGCAGGAACAAAGGGGCAAGAAGCGCTGATCGCTACCAGAGCCGCCAGCGTGCTCCGCCCTGTCATGAGCAAATCCGGGTAGCCCGTGACAAACCAGGTGTACAATGTGCCCATCAAGATCCCTGCACATGCGGCCAGAAGCACATTGACCGCTAGCTGCGCGTGGGGTAGACTGCCCATCAGCAACGGCTTGCCGGTAAGTAGGCCGAACCATCCGATCAACAGAAGAAGGGCGCCGAGCACACCCAGAAGCGGAAAGTGAATAGGAGGCGGTTTCGCCTCCTCGTTCACCTCTTGTGGCCTCACACCGAAGACCAAGATGCCCGCCAGTGCAAAGAACCCGCCCAGTGCATGGATTGTTCCAGAACCCGCGAAATCGATGAACCCGTGGCCTAGTCCCACGGTCGAGCCCAGCTGGGATAGCCAGCCGCCTCCCCACGCCCAGTTGCCATACACCGGGTAGACGAAGATAGCGAACATCAGGCCGAAGCCCAACAGAGCCAAGAAAGTCAAACGTCTGGTCAAAGCCAGCAAAGGGATGCAGACTGCTGTACCAGCCAAGACCCCGTAATAGAGAAACACGCTGAGTAGGTCCTCGTCCAGGGTCTCTGCAAAGAGAAGGAACCCGTCCAAACCTATTGTTCCCCACCCGGGCCCCCAGATCCTGTCCACCGGCGACCACTCTGAGACCAGTGGCACCAAGCCTCGAAGGTCGGAGATGAGGCCTAGACCACCGAACTGCAACCCGAACCCTATCAACCCACAGATGACAACGCCCAGCGCGATACCCACCATGCCCACGGCCGCAACACTCGCAGCCTGTTTCTCATCAGAAGCCGCCACCGCCATCACGGTCAGGCCCGCCGGGATCAGCAAGACCAGAGAGGTCGCCAAAACGGAGAAATCTAGGCTACTCCTCGCCGCGTCTGCGGACCCGACCAGCCCTGACGCCCCTGCACGGCCAAACAGCGTCAAGGCCGCGACCAGCGGTAGGCAGATTCCGTAGAGTGCTCTGTTGAACATACGCTTTCTCCATCCCCGTGCTTCAGGCGATTCTACCACAAGTCGGATCGAAAGAGAAAAAGTACCATCTTCCTATTGCCGCGCACTTGAAAGCATGATAGACTAATAGAAACATCGCCAATTATGACCATGATTCTAACAACTACAACGATGACAACTCAGGCATGGAGCACAGAGCATTGAGAAAAGATAGGTTCCTTACTACCGGCGACATAGCGGACTACTGCGAGGTCACCACCGCGGCTGTGCTCAAGCGGGTCGACTCCGGCAAGCTGCCTTCCTTCACCACGCCTGGCGGACACTATCGCGTGCTGCGGACCGACTTCAGGGACTTTCTAGTGAGGCACGGCATGTTCGTAGATGAAGGTTTCTTTGGAAAAGGCCAGAACAGAAAGCGCATCCTGATCGTTGATGATGAGCCAGCGGTGGTTTCATTCATCGAAGGTGCGTTGAGCCTTGAGGGCGAGTATGAGCTTTCCACAGCTTATGACGGTTTCGAGGCCGGACATCAACTCGCGATCTTCGAGCCAGACCTGATAGTCCTGGATATCATGCTACCCGGCATGGACGGTTTCGAGATCTGTCGGAGGGTGAAAGAGGATCCCAAGACCTCTCACGTGAAGGTCCTCGCGGTAACGGGCTTCGCCACTGAGGAGAATATCCAGCGGATCCTGGACTATGGCGCTGATGACTACCTGGCAAAGCCCTTGAAGATCGAAGATCTGAAGAGGAAGGTCCGCGAGTTGCTCTTCACTGGATCCTGACGTCACGTGCGAGCCACGCCCCTTCGGACCCGCGACCGCGGGCGCGAGGTGCGCTCCAACGCCTGGGCGATCGAGATGGGCGGCACAGAGGATCATGCGCAGAGATGCCGAGAGCAGTGCGCGGCAAAGAGTTGTCAGAATAACTGCGAACGGGAGCACCACGAGCCTAGGTCAACCGTTGCCGCTATACAGACTGATTCACGAACCTGAGGGGAGCTGAAGCACGGCTTCCCCGAGGATTTAAGGCAAGTCCAATCAGCTGGGGAGATCTTGTAGAACGTAGGATCCGCAAAGCCCAGGAAGAGGGCCTATTCGATGATCTACCTGGGAGGGGAAGGCCCTTGCCCGTCGACGAACACCCTTTCGTCAAACCTGGGTGGCAGCTGGCACACAGGGTGCTGAAGAACGCAGGCTTCACCTTGGACTGGATCGAGTTGGACAGGTCGATACGCGCAGAACTACTGCGATGCCGGGAGTTGCTCGATGATCAACTGACCTCGGCGGGTGAAGCGTTGATCTCGAGCGACAGTAAGCTGCAAGTCGAGGCCCAACTCAACCACAGGCATCAGTGGACCATCGCGACCTTCACGGAGCGGGCGGAGCAACTGAACGAGAGAATAGAACTGTTCAATCTGAAGGTGCCCTTGACCACGTTGCAGAAGCAGAAGATCCAGGTCACGGACGAGATCAACAGATTTCGAGCGTCCTGGCGCAAGATGACAGAACTCGATACCCCCGGCTCCGCATCCTGATCGTTATCCGCCCTCCACACGGCAGGAGCAAAGTGAAAGACGGATCGCCAGAAGCAGTTGAGCTGAGGCTGAAGAATCTTGAGACGCTCAGTGCGGTGGCCTCAGCCGTGAGCGGTGTCATTGAACTGGATCAAGTGCTGAGCAGGGCGCTTGACGCGGTGATGGAAGTGTCAGAAGCCGACAAGGGATTAATACACCTTCTTGACACTGACAATCAGGAGTTGGTACTTCGCACCCAGCGTGGACTGTCACCGGGTTATCTGCGCGCGCATCGCCGGCTAAAACTGGGTGAGTACGTCGTGGGCAAGACAGCGGAGACCGGTCGACCGACCGTCATAGAGGAGTCCACAACTGATGGCCGGGCTACGCCCGATGTGGTTGAGACGGAAGAATACCGCTCGTTGGTCTGCCTGCCACTGCGAGCCAGGGGGCGGACACTAGGCACCATCGCGGTGCTGAGTTCGAAGCCACGGCACTTCACGTCAGTCGATGTGCAGATGATGAGCGCCGTTGCCGACCAGGTGGCTACCGCCGTCGAGAATGCTCGCCTGTTTGAAGAGAAAGAGCGGCGCGTGAGCGAGTTGGCCGCCCTGAACGAGATTGGCCAAGCCATCAGTTCCACTCTGGACCTGACCCAGGTATTGAAGGTCGTGGCCCAGAAGACGGCTGAGATATGCAACGCGGAGCGGTGCAGTATCCTCCTTCTTGACAACCAGAAGAAGGAACTGGTGCCAATGATGTCCCAATTCGCCTCTGGTGCTGCAGACCCTCAGCTGTGGAGACTCTTCAAGAACGAGACGTTGTCTGAGAGGGTGGAAGATGTTGCTGTCATGAGGGAAGTGATCAGGGACGGCAAGACGGTAGTTCTCGACGAAGACTCCAGGTCTCGCCTGCCCGAAAGATGGACCGAGCCCTTTGGCATCAAGAGTCTTCTTCTGGTCCCCCTGGTAAGCAGGGACCAAACCATCGGCCTTCTCGCCCTCGACTACACAACCAAAGGCCAGCAGTTCACTGCCCCGCAGGTCGATCTGGCCACGACCATAGGGAGTCAGGTGGCGATCACCATCGAGAACGCACGCTTGTACGAACAGGAGAGAAAGCGAGCGACCCAGTTGACCGTCATCAACAGTGTGGGGCGGCGCGCCACGTCAAGTCTCGATCTTGATGAGCTGCTGCAGGAGACAGCGGTCGCCATCCGAGAAGGGTTCAACTACCACTTTGTCTCCATCCTGATGGTGAGTCAGGAAGCTAGAGAGCTTGAACAGAGAGCGGAAGCAGCCCGCTATGGCTACATGCAGGCACTTGGTTATCGTCAGAGCCTGGATGAAGGGCTTATAGGCTGGGTGGCGAGGAAAGGCGAACCTCTCTTGGTGAACGACGTAGCACTGGACACGCGCTACTTGGAGGGCTTCCCGGCAAGACCTTTCACGAAATCGGAACTCGTTGTCCCCATTAGACTGGACGCCACAGTTGGCGCCGTGCTGGATATCCAATCAGCTGACGTCAACGCCTTCGACTCCGCCGACCTCCTGTCCATGCAGGCCATAGCAGATCAGTTGAGTGTGGCAATGCGGAACGCTCGGCTCTTTGAGGAAACCAAGAGAACACTGAACGAACTTTCAACACTCCACGAGATGGCCCTCGCCGGGACCTCAAGCCTTGAGTTCTCAGAGATTTTGGATCGCATAGTCGGGGCTCTGAGACGCACTCTAGGCTTCGCCAATCTCAGTCTGATGCTGATTGACGACAAGGAAGAAAGGTTGAAGATCAAAGCGGGCACGGGCTATCATCCTGAAGTCGCCGAGAGAATACAGCCCCGGCTCGGAGAGGGCATCACGGGGTGGGTAGCGCAGACGGGCGAGCCCCTGAATGTGCCCGATGTGACGGCCGATTCCCGCTACCTCGCGGGCGACGAGAAGGTACGCTCCGAGCTGTGCATTCCTCTGAAGACGGGCGAGAGGATCATCGGCGTCCTCAACGTCGAGAGCGTCGAGCCAGCCGCATTCACCGATGATGATGTGCATTTTCTTTCGACATTGGCCGGTCAGCTGGCGGTTCTGGTCGAGAACGCTCGACTCTTCCAACAGGTAGCTCAAGGCGAGAAAGACTGGGAGAATACCTTCCAGGCTATTACCGACGGTATAGCGATCTATGATACTGAATTCAGGATACTCAAGGCCAATCCAGCTCTGGCCCACATCCTGGAAAGTACTCCTGAAGCCTTCAAAGGCAAGCACTGTTTCGAGATATTCCCTCACTGCCAGGGTCCGACGAACGACTCCTGCCCCCACCGGCGGGCTATGGAGGCCAGGGCATCAACATCCGTCGAGGTAGACGTGCCGGACCTTGGCAAGACCCTTGTCATTACCAGCTTCCCCATCTATGATGAAGACGGGAGGTGCAAGGGTGCCGTACACGCCGTCCGAGATATCACTGGCGAGAAAGCCCTGCGGGCACAGCTGTTACAGACGGAGAAGCTAGCGGCGATAGGACAACTCGTTTCAGGTGTCGCTCACGAGCTCAACAACCCCCTTACATCTGTCATGGGATACGCGCAACTCTTGCAGGCCGCGGACGTCAGCGAGGACGTGAGAGACGATCTGCGGAGAATCTACCAGGAGGCTCAGCGAAGTGCAAGGATCATCCAGAGCCTCCTGACCTTTGCCCGCAAGGAGACAGCCGAGAAACTTTACACAGACATCAACCAAGTCCTCATCGACACCATGAACCTGAGGGCGTACCAACTCAGGGTGGACAACATCGAACTGGTGAGGGAACTGGACGAGCACTTGCCCTGGACCATGACCGCGCCTCACCAGCTGCAACAGGTGCTTCTGAACCTGATAAACAACGCGCATCAGGCCATGCTGGACTACCGGGGCGGAGGACGCCTAGTGGTAAGATCAGAGACAGATGGCCGAGTCATCAGGGTCAAGATCATCGACAACGGACCTGGCATCCCAGAGGACAACTTGAGCAAGATCTTCGATCCCTTCTTCACAACCAAGGAGGTCGGCCAGGGCACAGGTCTGGGATTGTCCATTGCCTTTGGGATAGTGCGAGACCATGGGGGACGCATCTGGGCGGAGAGCGACGTGGGAAGCGGTAGCACCTTCATCGTTGAGCTACCCATCCTTGAGCCTCCCGAGGAATCACTCAGCCAGCCGGAGCGGACCGGAAGCACGGGGCACCAAGCTGGCAACAGGATACTTGTCGTCGACGACGAAGACGAGATCCTTGAGCTTGTCGGCCGTGTCCTACAACAGCTGGGCCATGAAGCGGCCGCCGTCCCCACGGCCGAAGCAGCCCTTGAAGCCCTAGCCACTCAAGAATACGACGTGATTATCTGCGATGTAAGGATGCCGGGGACGGGAGGCCAGGAGCTGTACCGGCATCTGCGGACAGAACATCCGGGCCTATTGAACCGCCTCATCTTCACGACCGGAGACACCGTCAGCAATCCCACGAGGGCTTTCTTGCAGAGCGTACAGACACCGTGCGTGTCCAAACCATTCAGAATTGAGGATTTGGCAAGCGCGATCGACGAAATCCTCAGGCCATAATGACGGCCGGCAGTCGCAGGACACCGTAGAAGACCCGCCCGCATGCGAATGGGCTGAAGCTTCCCGCGATTCGGGGCGTATTCCCCGTGGTGAACTGCTCGCTCGACGACCCTAGCGACCTCAAAGCGACCCACGATCTGCTTGATTAAGTCAGGTAATGGGGAGCAGAACTGTTGGGACGCTTCCATTGGTGCCGGATGGGATTGCCGGCAGACCTCTCCTTGGCAGAACCCCTCCCTCTTTGCCCTCTCGGCTGGATGCCTGGGCACGTCTCTACCAGCCCCTTCGGCCAGGATCTCCGACGGGGAGCGAGAACAGCCTTCACAAGGGTGAAGAAGTGGTCACGATGTCTTGGCTCACTTACGCCCTCAACTAGCCAGATGCTGCCTTATCTGGTATCATTGATGGTTGTTTCCAGCCAGGCCGGAAACCCCAGACTCACAAAGGAGGCTACGGCATGACAGAGGTGGTGATCATCAATGGAGTGAGAACAGCCATTGGGGTCTTCGGAGGCTCATTGAAAGATGTTCCCGTGGTCAAGCTCGGCGCACTGGCAATTCGAGAGGCGCTGAAAAAGGCAGGGTTGAGGCCCAAATCGAGTGAGAAACTACTCCAGTACGCGCCTGACAGCCTCAGGAGTACTGGCATGGTCGATCTTGAGAAGCAGCACTATGATTGGGATGAATCGCTGAAAGAGGTGCAGGTCGACGAAGTAATCATGGGGCATGTGATTCAGGGAGGTCAAGGGCAGAACACGGCACGGCAGGCCACCATACGTGCGGGGCTTCCTAAGGAAACCAACGCCTTCACAGTAAACAAGGTCTGTGCCTCGGGATTGAAGGCCATCACGCTAGGTACACAGGCGATAGAGCTGGGGGAGGCCGACGTCGTGGTGGCGGGCGGCATGGAGAACATGAGCTATGCCCCCTACGCCCTCCCCAAGGCGAGATGGGGCTACAGGATGGACATCACTGGCGCTGGTGAGGCCACAGACCTCATGGTTCACGATGGACTGTGGGAGATATTCTATGGCTATCATATGGGCGTCACAGCCGAAAACATAGCAGAGAAGTACGACATCAGCAGGGAGGAGCAGGACAGGTTGGGGCTTCTCAGCCATCAGCGTGCCAGGATGGCCATAGCCGATGGCATATTCAAACACGAAATCGTGCCGGTGCCTATTCCTCAGCGAAAGGGAGAGCCAGTGATCTTCGACACCGACGAGCGCCCCATGGACACCAGCCTGGAGAAGATGGCCAAGCTTAGGCCAGCCTTCAAGGAGGACGGGACGGTCACCGCTGGCAATGCTTCCGGAATCAACGACGCAGCGGCAGCGGTGGTATTGATGTCGCGACCGAAGGCAGACGAGCTGGGTCTTGAGCCCATGGTGAGCATCAAATCGTATGCCTCTGGTGCGGTCGATCCCGCCTACATGGGCTTGGGCGTGGTGCCCAGCGTGAGGAAGGCACTGGATACGGCGAGTCTGAGTATCGAAGACATGGACGTTGTCGAACTGAACGAGGCTTTTGCTGCACAGACGATAGCCTGCATGCGAGAACTGGGGCTGACTTTCGACACCACAAACCTCCTCGGGGGCGGCATCTCGCTGGGGCATCCCATAGGCTGCACGGGCGCCCGACTCATGGTCACCATCATGCACGAGATGCAGAGAAGAGACCTGGAGTTGGGGCTGGTTACCATGTGCATCGGCGGCGGGCAAGGCATGGCTGCGGTGGTTGGCAGATAGCGCACAGCTTCCCAATCGCGATCCCGCTCAGCTTAAGGGACACGGAAAGGACAAGAATGTCGAGGAACACAGAGGTCGTCATCATCGGTGCAGCCAGAACGGCAATCGGTCGCTTTGGTGGCACACTGTCTCAGATGCCTGCCACGGAGCTGGCGGGCGTGGCCATCGCGGGAGCGGTCGAACGAGCTGGCATAGACCCTGGCACCGTCGATGAGGTGCTTGTTGGACAAGTCGTCCAAGCCGGAAGTGGCCAGGCGCCCGCGCGGCAGGCGGCCCTTGCGGCGGGCCTGCCTCCCTCCGTTGGAGCCACGACTGTGAACAAGGTTTGCGGGTCTGGGCTAAAGACGGTTGCCATGGGTGCCAACGCCATCGTGGCTGGTGAGGCCGAGGTCGTTGTCGCGGCGGGCATGGAGAACATGAACCTGGGCCCCCACATACTGGCCCACGCTCGCACGGGCTATCGTCTGGGAAACGCGGAACTTGTCGATGCCACGGTCCACGATGGACTGTGGTGCCCCATCGAGAACTGGCACATGGGGAACGCGGCTGAGCTCATTGCAGATGCCATGAATATCACTCGCGAGGAGATGGACGAGTTCGCCCTGGGGAGCCACCAGAAAGCGACCAAAGCGATCAGCGAAGGGAAGTTCAAAGCGGAGATCGTGCCCATCACCGTCCCCCAACGCAAGCGGGAGCCTGTGATCTTCGATACGGACGAGAACCCTCGTGCGGACGCCCATTTGGAGGCATTGTCCAAGCTTCGACCAGCCTTCAAGGAGGATGGCAAATGCACCGCCGGGAACTCCTCGGCAATCACTGATGGCGCGGCTGCCGTGGTCATTACCGGCGTTCGGAGAGCGAAGGAGTTGGGCATTGAGCCTCTAGCCAGAATCACGGGGTTTGCTCAAGCTGCGGTAGAACCCAAATGGGTTTTCTTTGCTCCGGTGCACGCCATTGAGAACCTGCTCAAGAAGACTGGCTATGAGTTGGATGACTTTGACCTCTTCGAGATCAACGAGGCTTTTGCTTCGCAAAGCATAGCCGATGGCAGAAAACTGGGCCTGGACTGGGACAAGCTGAATATCCATGGGGGGGCCATCGCCCTTGGACATCCTATAGGTTGCAGCGGATCTCGCCTCCTGGTGACACTAGTTCATGCGATGAAGGAGCGCGGTGCAGCTCTGGGCCTAGCCGCTCTCTGCCTGGGCGGAGGGGAAGCCGTAGCCATGAGCATCGAGATCTAGTGCCCAAGGCTCTATAGGCAGTGCGGTTGCCGTCACTTATCTGCTCGACTTCGAAACCGAATGCTTCGCACAATGAAGGGCGACCTCTCTAGACACAGACTCGTACCGGCTGCTGAGGATTGCCTCCGTCTCGGAGAGAGGAAGGGATGATACTGAGGGAGAAGATAGCCGTCGTCACCGGCGCTGGACAGGGCATCGGTCGCGGAATCGCTGTGAAGCTGGCAGAGAAGGGTGCTGACGTAATCGTGTCGGACATCAACGAGCAGACGGCAAGGCAGACAGCCAAAGAAGTGAAGGCTTTGGGCAGCAGAACTCTCGCAGTGGAGGTTGACGTCGCTCAGCGAAGCCAAGTCGAGAAGATGGTCAGTAACGTGGTGGCTGAGTTCGGCAAGATAGACATCCTGGTCAACAATGCCGGCATCGCTCGCAGCGCCACGCTGCTGAAACTCACCGACGAGGCGTGGGATGAAGTCCTGGATGTGAATCTGAAGGGTGTCTTCTATACTACTCAAGCCGTAGCCCCTCACATGATAGACGCGCGCTACGGAAAGATCATCAACATCTCTTCCATCTACGGTCGCACCGGAGCCGTAGGCGATTCCAATTATGTCGCCTCCAAGGCTGGTATCGTAGGCTTCACCAAGAGCGTGGCTCGCGAGTTGGCGCGCCACAACATCAACGTCAACGCCATACTACCCGGAATGGTTGACACTCCGCTCTTGCAGGGGATTCCAGATGAGTACCTGCGACCCATGATCAAGGAGATCCCTCTGCGACGGGTAGGCACGCCGGAAGATATCGGCCATGTAGCGGCATTTCTGGCCTCAGATGAGGCCAGCTATATCACCGGTGCCACTATTGAAGTCACCGGTGGATGGAGAATGTAGCTGGAATTAGTAGACCAACCGAGGAGTAGCAACGCCGATGGACTTTGCTCTAACCGACGAACAACGTATGATTCAGGAGTTGGCCAGGGACTTCGCAACTGAAGTCCTGGCCCCTGCGGCCCCTATCATCGATCAGACCGAGGAATACCCGTTCGACAACTGCCGGCGGATGGGGGAACTGGGCCTCATGGGGATAGAGATACCGTATGAGGATGGTGGCACCGGTGCAGACACGGTGAGCTACGTGGTGGCACTGGAAGAGGTGTCCAAGGCTTGTGGCGCCACGGGGACGATCATGTCGGTCAACAACTCACTGGTCTGCCACGGGCTGGTGATGCACGGCACCCCTGAGCAGCGAGAAAGATACTTGCGTCCCGCAGCATCCTTCGAACGCATCGGGACTTTCTCTCTCTCGGAACCTCAGGCAGGTTCCGACGCCGCCAGCCAGCGCACGAAGGCTGTCCGCGATGGCAAGTACTACGTAGTCAACGGCGCCAAGAACTTCATCAGCAGCGGCGGAGTGGCCGACTTCCACGTCGTCTTTTGCGTCACCGACCCAGATGCCACCCCGAAGCACCACGGCATCAGTTGCCTGCTGATAGATGCCGACACACCCGGCTTCACCGCTGGAAAACCTGAGGAGAAGCTGGGCATCCGAGCAGCGAACACCACCGCCCTGTCTTTCGAGGACTGTCGTGTCCCCATATCCAGCCGCCTGGGTGACGAGGGAGAAGGCTTCAATATAGCAATGGAGGTCTTGGACGCTGGGCGTATCGGCATCGCGGCTCAGGCGCTTGGGATAGGTCAGGCGGCCCTCGAGGCCTCCTCACAATACGCGCTGGAACGGGAACAGTTCGGCAAGCCCCTGGCTCGACATCAGGCTATTCAATTCATGATCGCGGACATGGCCACTAGGCTCGAGGCGGCGCGCCTTCTCACCTTCAGAGCGGCATTGAAGAAGCAACACAAGGAGAGGTACAGTCTTGAGGCCTCCATGGCCAAGGTCTATGCTTCGGAGACGGCGGTGTGGGCCGCCAACAAGGCCGTGCAGATCCACGGGGGCTATGGGTACATCAGGGAATACAACGTTGAACGATACTACCGAGATGCCAAGATCACCGATATCTACGAGGGTACCTCGGAAGTGCAGCGCATGATCATCGCCAGACATTTCTTGAGGGACTGACACCCACTGCCACATCGGGAATGGAGGAAGATCAGGAGTAGACGATGACCGTAGACCCCAAGATCGAGAAGCTTCGCGAAATGCGACAGCAGGCACAGTTAGGCGGCGGACAGGCCCGCATAGACGCACAACACGCGAAAGGCAAGCTCACAGCCCGCGAGCGCATGGAGCTGCTCCTCGACCAGGGCTCGTTCCGCGAGTTGGACACGTTTGTCACGCACCGCAGCACCGGCTTCGGCTTGGAGAAGAAGAGATTCCTCAGCGATAGCGTGATAACCGGCTGGGGGACAATTGACGGCCGTCCCGTGTACGCGTTCTCCCAGGATTTCACCGTTTTCGGCGGCTCGCTGGGGGAGGTGCATGCCGAGAAGATCTGCAAGATCATGGACCTGGCGACGAAGAATGGCGCACCAGTTATCGGTCTCAATGACTCGGGCGGCGCTCGCATCCAAGAGGGTGTCGTGTCCTTGGGCGCTTACGCCGACATATTCTTGCGCAACACCCTTTCTTCTGGAGTAATCCCTCAAATCTCCGCGATCATGGGGCCCTGTGCAGGCGGTGCTGTGTACTCGCCAGCCATAACCGACTTCACCTTCATGGTCAAAGGAAGCAGTTACATGTTCATCACTGGACCGGATGTGATCAAAGCGGTGACTCGCGAGGAGGTGACTTTCGAGGAATTGGGAGGGGCCAGGGCGCACAACACCGTCAGCGGAGTCGCGCACTTCGCTGCTGAGGACGAAGAGGACTGCATGTACCTCATCCGCAAGCTGCTCAGCTACATTCCCCAGAATAACATGGAAGACCCGCCCCTGGTCACCCCGACAGACGACCCGCTGCGCATGGATGAAGACCTGGAGTCGATAGTCCCCGACAGCCCCACCAAACCATACGATATGAAGGAGATTATCCGCCACGTGGTGGACGATGCAGACTTCTTTGAGGTCCACGAGCACTGGGCTCAGAACATCGTCGTCGGCTTTGCTCGGCTCAACGGCCGTTCAGTGGGTATTGTCGCTCAGCAGCCCGCTGTGCTGGCCGGTGTGCTGGACATAGACTCTTCTGACAAGGCTGCTCGTTTCGTGCGTTTCTGCGACTGCTTCAACATCCCCATAATCACCTTCGTAGATGTACCTGGGTTTCTGCCCGGGGTCTCGCAGGAGCACGGAGGCATCATTCGGCACGGAGCCAAGCTGCTCTATGCATATTGCGAGGCAACGGTACCCAAGATCACCATCATCACTCGCAAAGCATATGGCGGGGCGTACGTGGTAATGAGCTCCAAGCACATCCGAGGTGATGTGAGCTACGCCTGGCCCAGTGCCGAAATCGCGGTGATGGGGCCGGACGGAGCCGTCAACATCATCTTTCGCAAGGAGATAGCCGCAGCAGAAGATCCCCAGGCCGAAGCAGAAAGGCTCGGGCAGGACTATCGGGAGAAGTTCGCCCATCCATACATCGCCGCCTCGCGTGGCTACATCGACGATATCATCGAACCGCGGGAAACCCGCCCGCGCCTGATAGAAGCCTTGGAAATGCTCCAGAACAAGCGGGATGACAATCCGCCCAAGAAGCACGGCAACATCCCGCTGTAGACATGCTTGACGGGCGACCGATGTCTCTTGACAACGCGAACATGGACTACATGATCGTCTTCGACGGTGGGAGTCGGGGTAACCCCGGCGTGGGATACGGTAGCTACGCGCTAAGGCGTAACGTCGATGGCAAGGTCAGGAAGCGGCGCCTGAGGTTTGGAGAACTGGTCACATCCAACCAAGCCGAATACAGGGCGCTGATTGCCGCCTTGGAAGACCTCATCAGCACCATCCGGAAAGCCGGGCGCTCTCCCAACACCTTCTCCGTGGAGATCAGGGGCGACAGCAAACTGGTGATGAACCAGATACAGGGCTCCTGGAAGACCAAGAGCCTGAACTTGATGCCGTTGCGAGACAGAGTGGAAGAGCTGTTGGCTCGCATGGGATCTGTCGAGATCACCTGGCAACCTCGAGAGGAGAGCGAGAAGCTCCTTGGCCACTAGGAGCCTCGGTACTACCCTTCTCTCACACTGCGCGGCCCAACCCGATCTTGCCCGACGATGAGTGAAACCTATCTGCCGAGAGACCATGCCACCTTGCCTGGCAGCGACAGGTCTTTCCGAGGCGCCAAGCTATCCCGGACGGGCGCCACAGTCGATGTGGTGGTCCCTGTACTCCTTCGGCTACGATGGGATTGCCGCACAAACTGAAAGAAGCTCAAGTCTGCGAGCCTATTCCAGGGCAGCGAAGAGCCGGATGAGTTGACCCGTGAACTTCACGGACTGGAAGTAGTCATTAAGGCGGATGTTCTCGTTGGGAGCATGGATCCTTGACTGAGCGTGGCCCACTCCCACGCCGGACACTGCGGGTATCCCCAAGGCCTCACTCAAGGGATACATGGGGCCACTTCCCGCCATCAAAGGATAGACCACGGGATCCTCTCCGTAGACCACCCTGGCTGCCTCGATAGCTGCCCGGGCGATCGGCGCCTCAGGAGAAGACTTGGCCGGATGCTCGCCAGAGAAGAGAGAGATCTCTACGTCTTGAAACCCCCGGCGGTCCAGATGCTTGCGCAGCAGATCCAGCACCAGGTCGGGCTCCAGATGAGGGACCAAGCGAAAATCGAGCTTCACCATGGCTTCACTGGGTAGCACCGTCTTGGAGCCTTCACCAGTGTAACCAGCAACGATCCCGCAGATGGTGCAGGTCGGAGCATACAGGAGCCTCTGCAAAGCGTCGGTCCCCTTCACCCCGCCCAGGAAGTCAGAGATTCTGAGATCTCCCTTGATCTTGTCTTCCTCGAAAGGGATTCCGCGGAGAAGCTCTAGATCCTGTTCTGGTGGTGGAGCCACGTGGTCCATCAATCCATCAACGGTGATCCGGTCTCGCTCATCCTTGAGCGTATTCAACGCCCAAACCAGACGCCATGCAGGGTTGGGCACCAAGGGCGCCCATGCGGAGTGAAGATCCCTGGAAGCGCCTCTAGCCCGCAATTCCACGTATACGATGCCCTTCAAGCCCAAGTAAATCTCAGGTCTCCCCGACATGTCTTTGCGCCCACCCTCCCACAAGCAGCCATCGGCCCCTAGCAGCAACTCCCCGTTCTCCTCCACGAACTGGGCCAGATGGGGGCTGCCTATCTCCTCCTCTCCCTCGAAAACGAACTTGATCTTCAGAGGCAACTCCCCCATCGTTTCCTGGTAGGCCTCTATGGCCTGCAATCGGGAGACTAGATCCCCTTTGTTGTCCGACACTCCCCTGCCATACAACAAGCCCTCTCGGATCTCTGGGACAAACGGGTCCGATTCCCACTGGTCCAAGGGCTCAGGTGGTTGCACATCGTAGTGGTCGTAGATAATCAAGGTCCTGTCGCCTTCGCCAAGCTCTCCATACACGACAGGAGGCGCATCAGCCACTTCGATGAGGCGAGCATCAGCCCCAATGCCCCTCACCATCTCCAGCACTAAGTGCGCCGCCTCTCTTACGCCCAGGTTCTGAGCAGCGACACTCGGTTGGCTACACAACCGCTTCAACTGAGCGATGAATCGCTCAGCATTAGCGTCAACGAAGGCATAGAATTGCTCCACTGTGCTCTCCTTTTCCGTACAGTGTACAGCGCAGCGACTCCTAGAATTGTCACCTCAGTGGACAAGTGCGCTACCGCACGTGTGAGGAAACGGCTAAGCCGTCGGTGGGGAAATCAGGCTAGACAGTGCAAACACCAAGCTCATGATCAGCAGAAAGATGCACCCCGCGAAGATGCCTTCGGTGATTGACTGAGCCTTGGTCTTCTGTTCACTCCTGTAGTAAGTCATCAAAACGACGAAAGCGAAGGGCACGAAGAACTGAAATACCACACCCACTAGTGGCAGGCGATGCAAGCCCACGCCCACCGCGAGGTAGCTGAGTACGACAATCACCACGCCCAGGGCCACATTCTGGCTGACGACCCTCCAATCGATCCCGGTCTTCGCACCCTTGGTCTTCCTAGGCATCTGTGCGCTCCTCCTTCCTTGCTTGTGCCAGACAGTGGTCAAGGGTAAACCGCTATGATATACTTCAGTTGAACCAGGGGTTGAACCGCTTCTCACGCCCAATGGTCGTTGGGGGCCCGTGGCCCGTATGGACCGTAGTGTCGTCCGGCATGGCGAAGAGCCGCGTCTTGATGCTATGCATCAGAGTTTCCCAGCTGCCCCCGGGTAGGTCAACGCGGCCAACCCCCATAGCAAAAAGGGTGTCACCACAGAAGACCAAACCGTCACCAACTAGGGAGATGCCACCCAGGCTATGCCCAGGCGTGTGAATCACCTGCAAGCCCTCGTTTCCAAAGGCGACTTCATCTCCCTCATCTAGCAGGATATCCGCAGCGGGACCCGGGGAAAGAACACCGAGCATGCGAGCATAATCTCCTTGGTCGGTGACCAGCCACTGGGCATCGTCGCGATGAATGGCTATCTGCCCACCTGTGGCTTCCTTCACAGCGCGATTGGCCGCTATGTGGTCTATGTGGCCGTGAGTATTGACGATGAGTTTGATGGTGAGACTGAGTTCCTCGACTCTGTCCAGGATTGTGGGCGCATCACCACCCGGGTCAACAATGATGCCGACCTTGCTTTCATCGCAACCGACAATGTAGCAGTTGGACTGCAGCATGCCGACCACGAGCCTTTCAATGATCATCCAGCTGTCCCTTGCCTACGATGTACTGGACGGATTCTATGCCTTCGGGTATGCTTTGTCAAACACAATATGATCGCAGAAGGAGGGTGAGGAGTTGCGCTTGTCAAAGGTCTTTGGCAACACACTGCGCGAAGTGCCTGCAGAAGCGGAGATGACGAGCCACCAGCTGCTGCTGCGAGCAGGGATGATTCGCCAGCTTGCCGCTGGCATATACACCTATCTACCTCTCGGTTGGAGAGTGCTTCGGAAGATCGAGAACGTCATGCGAGAGGAGATGAACGCCATCGGCGGGCAGGAAATGAGGATGCCCGCCGTACACCCAGCCGAATTGTGGCAGGAGACAGGGCGCTATTTCGAGGCCGGCCCGGTGTTGGTCCGGTTTCGGGACAGAAACCAGCGAGAACTAGTCCTCGGCATTACTCACGAAGAAGTGATCACGGACCTGGCCCGACGGGAGATAGACTCCTATCGGCAACTACCCTTCATGATCTACCAGATACAGACCAAATTCCGCGACGAGCCTCGCTCCCGAGGGGGCTTGATTCGGGTAAGAGAGTTCACCATGAAGGATGGCTACAGCTTCCATGCTGACCATGATGACCTGGACTCCTACTACCCAGAGGTTCATCAGGCGTATATCAACATCTTCCAGCGATGCGGGGCAGAGGTTCTGGTCGTCGAAGCGGATCCGGGCCTTATGGGAGGAGCCGCCTCGCATGAGTTTATGCTTGTCAACGAGGCCGGAGAGGACACTTTGATCATCTGTGATGGCTGCGATTACGCTGCCAATGCCCAAAGCGCCATAGCCAAGCGAACGGAGATCCAGAAAGACCCGCAGCGTGCCCCGGAGGAGGTGGCCACTCCAGACATGACCACCATCGAGGAAGTAGCGGGATATCTGGGCATCGGACCCGAGCAGACCTTGAAAGCCATCTTCTACATGGCTGGCGATGAGCTTGTGTTCGTGGCTATCCGTGGCGACCTTGAGGTGAATGAGACGAAGGTCGCTAATATGCTGGGCGCTCCTGAACTTCGCCTAGCTGTCGAGGAAGAAGTTTCAGTCGCTGGCATAGTGGCGGGCTATGCATCGCCCATTGGCCAGCAGGGCAAGGTCAAGATCGTGGCCGATGAGTCAATCACCTTGGGCAGCAATTTCGTCGCTGGGGCTAACAAGGAGGGGTATCACCTCCGCAACGTGAACTACCCGCGTGACTTCGAAGTAGATTTGCTGGGCGACATCGCCGCAGTGCAAGAAGGCGACTTCTGCGCCCACTGTGGCGGCAAACTACGAACAACCAGAGGTATTGAACTCGGACACATATTCAAACTGGGCAGCAAGTACAGCGAGGCCTTGGGAGCCAGATTCCTGGATAGCGAAGGGCGTAGCCTACCAGTGGTTATGGGTTGCTACGGCATCGGCACTGGACGCCTCATGGCGGCTGTTGTCGAGCAGCGTCATGATGAGCGAGGCATTATCTGGCCTGTGAGCATCGCCCCCTATCATGTCCACTTGATCGCCCTGGGACGCAGTCGAGAGGTAGTCAATGCGGCCGATTCTCTGTATGAGGAGCTGCTGTCCAAGGGATATGAGATCGTCTACGATGATCGAGATGAGAGTGCAGGGGTGAAATTCAACGACGCCGACCTCATAGGCATACCTTTGAGGCTCACTGTGAGTTCCCGTAGCCTTCAGGCAGGCGGAGTGGAAGTGAAACGTCGCGACGCCGAGGAGTACCAGATCATCGATTTCGATGACATCGAAGAGGTTATCAGGCAAATGCTGACCTAGGTCAACACGGGCGGAAGGGCACTCCTGCCTTGGGGGCAATTTGCCGAGGTTCCTTCGATGCTCGCAGTCGAGACCCGTCCCAGAGTCAAGCCGCTCGCAGGTGCGCAACCACTCAATTGGAGGGAGGAGACGCCGTCTTCCTCACAAGAGCGTCTCCTTCTCCGCGCAATTGAGAGTGTGGAAAGACGACGTGAGATCTGGCGCTGGGCGCGTGCTGAGCCGCGGAGGCTGAGTAGCCGCGAAGCGGCGTATCGAAGCCAAGCGGCGCCCACCCGTGGTGAGCCCAGTCCAAGCCAAGCGGCGGGCGGGCCCCGGAATGACGTCGTATGCGTCTCCGAGAGGCTTCTTCGACCCCCTCGTAATTGCATCTTGCGCACTTCTAGGAAGTGTGGTATAATAGTAGATAGACAGTTACCCCCGTCGAAAAGTGGGCACGCCCCACTTTTCTTATTATCAAGACCGAAGGAGGCGGAGGGAGGCTAAAGCCTCAGGCTCACATAGTGTCAATCCTGAGGGATTTTGCGCCGAAGGATCAATCTAAGATGACGACCGATTTCATCAGGGCTATCAACCAGGTCTGTGCGGAAAGAGGGCTCACCGTTGAGGTGGTCCTGGATGCCATTGAGCAAGCCCTAGTCTCTGCATACAAGCGTGACTTCGGCCCAGCCCAGCATCTGGAAGCCAAGATCGACCCGTCCACCGGAGAGATGAGCATCTTCACAGGCAAGGAGATTGTCGAGACAGTGGAAGATCCGGAGAGCGAGATGGAGTTGGCCGAGGCCAAGCAGGTCAAGCCCGACTCGAATCTGGGAGATATAGTCTTTGTAGAAACGACCCCTCCCGACTTTGGCCGTATCGGAGCTCAAACGGCCAAGCAGGTAATCCTACAGCGGATCAGAGAAGCTGAGCGCGATGCGCTGTACGAAACCTACGCCGGACGGGAGGGAGAGATAGTGGGCGGAACCGTTCACAGCATAGACGCCAGGGGCGTCACAATCAACCTGGGTCGGATCGAGGCTCTCATGCCTCGTAGTCACCAGGTGGCAAACGAACGGCACTACATCAGGCAGAAGTTGCGGGTGCTCATCACGGAGGTGAACAGAACAAGCCGGGGATGCGAGATTATCGTCTCGCGCAATCACCCCGATATGCTGCGGCGGTTGCTGGAAGTCGAGGTACCCGAGATCTACAACGGCCTCGTGGAGATCAAAGCCATCGCCCGAGAGGCTGGCTCTCGAGCAAAGGTGGCAGTGGCTGCTGTCCAGCAGGGAATTGACCCTGTCGGAGCGTGTGTGGGGATGCGGGGAGTCAGGATCCAGAGCATCGTGAGCGAACTGAACGGCGAGAAGATAGATGTCATCCCCTGGAGCCGAGACCCGAAAGAGTTCATCAGCAAGTCGCTCAGTCCCGCGCGCCCCGTTGGCGTCGAACTCACCGAAGACAAAGAGACGGGCAAGACAGCCACCGTCATCGTTCCGGAGAAGGAACTGTCGCTGGCTATCGGTAGAGAGGGCCAGAACGCCCGCCTAGCAGCCAAGCTCACGGGTTGGAGGATCGATATCATAAGCGTCACCGAAGCGGCGGAGAGGGCACTACGTAGAGCTGAGCAGGAAGCGATCAGACTTGCAGCAAGAGCCGAGATAGCTGAGGACATGCCTCTAGAGAAGCTGGATGTGTCACGACGGGCCCTCAACTCTTTGAGCGGTGCCGGCATAACAGAGTTGGGACCACTACTCGACAAAATGGGAGAAGGTGAAGAGGCCCTTCTGGAGTTGAAGGGCTTTGGACCCAAGTCATTGCAGGAGTTGAAGGACGCCCTCGAAGACCGAGACGTGTGGGCAATTCTCGGCAGGGAGAAGGTGATTCCGGAAGAAGAGACACCTGAGCTGGAGGTGGAACCAGAACCGGAAGCAGCGGTACCCGCCCCAGTCGAGGAAGCACCTCTGGCTTCGGCAGAAGCTGTGGAAATGGTGATCGAACCACCGGCTGTCGAAGAGGTCGTTGGAGAGCCGACCCCTGAGGAACTGGAGGAGCCAGAGCCCGAAGAAGCTGCCCCTGAACAGGTGGAGGGAGTCGAGGCGGCGCAGCCTGCAAGAGCCCCAGACGAGATTGAAGAACCTCACCCTCAAGACAGTCCTCCGGCAAAGAAGAAACGACGTCGCAGAACTCTGGTGTACGACGAGTCGCTCGGTGAGGTCGTCGCCAAGAAAGAGCGCAAGCCGGGAAGACGTCGGGAGGAGTGGGAAAGGGCCCCCGTCGAGGCCTGGGAAGAAGATAGTGGCGCTGCAGAGGCCGATCTAGAGGCCGAAGAGAGCGATAGCCAGGATGAGGAACCAGATGCGTCGTAAGCATGTGCCTCAGCGCACCTGCGTCGCTTGTCGCCAAGTCAAACCTCCCAGAGAACTCATAAGGATCGTGCGCCTCCCCAGTGGCGACGTAGAAGTGGATGAGAAGGGAAAGAAACCAGGCCGAGGAGCCTATCTGTGTCCGAACAAAGCCTGCTGGGAAAGGGCCTCCTCGCGGAAGCTCGTGGAACATGCTCTGAAGACCAAGATCACGAATGAGCAGGAGGAGAATCTGCGGCAGTACTGCCGTTCCCTGTCAAGTGAATCGGTTTGACGCCCCTGTGGGCGATGTAGCGATTTCGTGCGGAATGATGGTAGAATCCAAGCATGGCTTCGACGTTCGGACGAGTAAGCAAGTTGACATGTCACTAGTCGCACGGAGAGAGGAGTTGTGAGCGGCTGTCCAGCACCATTCGAGTCAAGCGAGGGAGCGATGACGGTGAGTCCCTAGAATCAACTAAGGAACTCAGGGCCTTCCCCAAGAACTGCCTCATCATTCCCCGCTATGGTTTGTGGTACGCACCGCCATCTGCTCCAAACCCTCACCAAAGACAATTTCGACACCACATCGTTGGACAGAACGACACTCCGTGTAGTGTCGGCCTTAGTTGCACGGACTTGGACCACGAAGCAAGAGAGTCAGAAGGGAGATGGAACATGGCAGGGGAAAAGAAGGTAGTTAGCATACCGGACAAGCTCTCTGTCAGAGACTTGGCCGATTTGCTCGAAGTCAGCCCCATAGAAGTCATGAAGCTGCTCATCAGCAGCGGAATTATGGCGAACATCAATCAAACCGTCGACTACGACACAGCAGCCGTCGTGGCGACCGATCTGGGCTTCGAGATACAGCAGGAAATCCTCGAAAAGGTTGAAGAAGTTCCATCCCCTCCCGAGGCGCCGGCCCTCCCTGAGGAAGCACCCGTCAAGGAGATCTACGCCGACGAGGCGCCAGAAGACATGAAGCCTAGGGCGCCTGTCGTCACAGTCCTGGGTCATGTCAATCATGGCAAGACCTCTCTACTGGACTACATCAGGCACACCAATGTGGTGGCCGGTGAGGCGGGCGGGATCACCCAGCACACCGGTGCCTATCAGGTTGAGCGAAACGGCAAGAAGATCACGTTCATAGACACACCTGGTCACGAGGCTTTCACAGCCATGCGCGCTCGGGGAGCTCAAGTGACTGATATCGCGGTCCTAGTCGTGGCAGCCGATGACGGCGTCATGCCTCAGACCAGGGAAGCCATCGATCACGCTAGAGCTGCCAATGTGCCCATAGTGGTGGCCATCAACAAAATCGACATGGCCAGCGCCGATGTCGACGCGGTCAAGAAGCAGCTGGCCGATGTCGGGTTGACGGTCGAGGACTGGGGAGGCAAGACAATCGCCGTTCCCGTTTCAGCCAAGGAGGGGACGGCAATAGATACTCTCCTGGAAATGATCCTTTTGGTGGCGGAGATGTCTGACCTGAGGGGCAATCCCGATCGTCCAGCAGCTGGAACGGTCCTCGAAGGCAAACTCGATAGGAGCAGAGGCCCCACAGCCACTTTGCTGATCCAGAATGGCACACTTCGTGTCGGGGACCATGTCGTGATAGGGGGCATCTATGGACGCATCCGAGCCATGTTCGACGACGCTGGCAAGAGGGTGAAGGCCGCACCGCCCTCCGTTCCCGTGGTGGTACTGGGGCTCTCCGATGCGCCGCAGCCAGGTGACACATTCAGAGTGGTGGAGGATGAGAAGACCGCGCGAGCTCAAGCCGAAGAGCGCGCGGAGCAGATACGAGCAGACGAGCAAGCGCCTGCGAGGGCTCTGAGCCTTGACGAGATCTACGCTCAGATGCAGGCCGGCACAGTCAAGGAGCTCAATGTCATCCTGAAGGCTGACGTACAGGGCACGCTGGAGCCGGTCGCCAATTCACTGGAGGAATTGGGCGACGAGGATCTCAAAGTGCGGATTATACACCAGGGAGTAGGCAACATTACCGAGTCAGACATCAGTCTGGCTGTGGCTTCACAAGCTATAGTCATCGGCTTCAATGTCCAAGCCGAACCTGCCGCCCGCACCATGGCGGAAGTCGAGGGCATCCAGATTCGTTACTACACAGTCATCTACCGACTCATCGAAGATGTCGACAAGGCCCTCAAAGGGCTTCTGGAGCCAGTCTATGAAGAGGTTATTCTGGGCCACGCAGAAGTCAGAGCTACGTTCCGCGCCTCAAGGATAGGTCGAGTTGCAGGTGTGTACGTGGAGGATGGCACCGTCAAGCGGAACGCTCAGGTCAGAGTCCTCCGTGACAGCGAAGAGATATACGACGGAACCATCAACTCCTTGAGGCGCTTCACCGAAGATGTCAATGAGGTGACAGAGGGTCTTGAGTGCGGGGTGGGGTTGGATAACTTCACGGACTTCGAGGATGGAGACATCCTGGAGGTGTACAAGAGAGAACGAGTCGCCTGAGTTCGCTCCAGCGCTCAGAGTCCCACAAATCATCTCTGGGTGGCGGAGCAGGTTGGGAGATCTATGGTTACTCGTAGACAGAGAAGAGTGAGTGCACTGATCAGGGAAGCACTAGGTGAATTACTGCAAAAAGAAGTCGCGGACCCGAGACTCGACTTCGTAACCATCACGGATGTAGAGACCTCTTCTGACCTGCGTCAGGCTCACATCTACGTGACCTTTCTGGGGGATTCCGAACAGCAAGAAGAGGGGCTGAGCGCTCTGAAGAAGGCCGCCGGATACCTGCGTCGACAACTGGGACAGATGGTGTACCTGCGTTATGTCCCGGAGCTGAGTTTCCGCCTGGACCGCTCCGTAGAGCACGGTCTGCGCATAGACAGAATACTGCAGGACATAGACAACTCCGGGGAGCAGGGTGAAGAGTGAGTGAGCAACTACGGAAGTTGATTGACTGTGCCCAACGTATCTTCCTCATCGCCCATGTGGATCCCGATGGAGATACCATCGGCTCTACGCTGGCACTGGCTCGCGTCCTGAGGAAGATGGGCAAAGAGTGCAGCGTGGCTTGCGACGACCTGGTGCCGGAGGCACTCCTTTTCTTGCCTGGAACAGAGGCGTTCGGGACGCCACAGATCACCGGAGAGGACCTGATCATTACCGTGGATGTCAGTGACCCAGACCGTCTCGGCAATGCCTATCAGCATGTGCCGTCCCTGGATACGACGACTGTGAACATTGACCACCATGTGACTAACCCCATGTTTGCGACTGTCAACCTCGTGCGAACAGAGGCAGCGGCCACTGCGGAGATCATCTTCGACTTGTTGCTAGACTGGGAGATCCGCGTGGATGCCCTCTTGGCCACATACTTGCTGACGGGAATCGTCACAGACACCCGATCTTTCAGCACTTCAAGCACCACACCTCGCACTTTGGAGATCTCTGCCCAATTGATGAAGGCAGGCGCGTCGCTCATAGAGATCAATGAGAACTACTTCAGGCAGCGCAGGCTAGCCACGCTGCGCCTGTGGGGCAGAATGCTCGATGAGATGCAGATGGATGGACATCTCGTTTGGTCCTTCAATACACTGGACATGAAGACCGAGTGCGAAGCTAGCTCGGACGATGGTGACGGCATCGTGAACCTGCTGGCCACAGCCCGTGATGCGAAGGCGGCGATAGTCTTCAAGGAGATGAAAAACGGGCAGATAGACGTCAGCATCAGATCCAGACCGGGCGTGGACATCTCGCCGATCGCTGTTCACTTCGGAGGTGGGGGGCACCCCCAGGCCGCGGGCGCCTTAGTGGAGGGAGATCTTGACCAGGTTGCACGCGACGTGCTCTCCAAGGCCAAGGAGGTATTGGATTCGAACGCCTAGGTACGCTAAGCCAGGACCGGACGCGGATGACGATGCAGCGCGGTGGCACGATCAGAGAATTCTGTTTCGCCTGCGAAGGTGGGCCGGAATCACCATCTGTGACCGACGACAAACCGAGGAAGAGCGCTTTCGCCGGCATCCTGAACATCGACAAACCTTTGGGGATCACCTCCCACGACGTCGTAGATAGGATTCGTCGAGCCTCGGGCACGAGACGTGTCGGCCACGCGGGCACACTGGATCCGGCGGCCTCTGGCGTGCTGCTCGTTTGCCTGGGCCAGGCCACGCGAGTCACCGAGTTTCTGATGGAAGGCACGAAGGAATACGATGCCCGGATTCGCTTGGGCATTAGCACCGATACCGGTGATAGCGAAGGCAAGGTCATCCGCCAGACGACTGAGGTAGCCATCTCCCGCGAGCAGATCGAGCACACACTCATTCAATTTCGTGGCCGCATCCAGCAGATACCGCCCATGCACTCCGCGCTCAAACACAAAGGAACGGCCCTCTACGAACTCGCTCGTCGAGGTATCGAGGTGGAACGAAGCCCCAGGCTGGTGGAGATCTATGGCCTTGAACTAACTGATTGGACGCCTCCTTCTCTGAGACTGCGCGTAGAATGCTCCAAGGGTACCTATATTCGGGCCTTGGCCAGGGATCTGGGAGAGACACTGGGTCCCGGCGCTCACTTGCAGGGCCTCGTCCGTCTGGCCAGCGGTGCCTTCACCTTGGACGACGCAATACCCTTGAGCGCTGCGGAGGAGTGCTTCGCCAATGGACGCTGGCCTCGTATCCTGCATCCCCTCGATGAAGCCCTTCTTCATTTCGAAGCGGTCGTGGTCGGTCCAGAAACGGAGACGAGGATCAGACAGGGCCAGGGGGTCACGGGTTTGGACCCGCTGGACGGTCCCTTCTGTCGCGCCTATTCGTCCTCGGGTAGGTTCGTCGCTTTGCTCCGATACGAAGAGGAACGAAAGCTCTGGCAGCCGAGAAAGGTGTTCAACCTCTATGAAGCTAATGCGTGAACTGGCAGAGGCGGCTCTCGAGAAACCGTCTGCGCTGTGCATCGGTGTCTTCGACGGGGTGCATCTGGGCCATCGCCATTTGATAGACAAGCTGGTCGAGAACGCCAGAGCGAGCGCCTTGCTCGCAGGTGTGCTCACCTTTGACCGTCATCCCGACGAACTGCTGAGCCCTGGCAGAGACATTCGCTACCTGACCACATTTGAAGAGAAACTGGATCTGCTGAGCGAGTTGGGCCTCGATTTCGTTTTGGCTCTCACTTTCACAAAGGAACTGTCCGAGACATCGGCCCGGGATTTCGTCCTCTCGCTGTTGCAGCAGTTGCGCATGAAAGAGCTATGGACGGGACCCGACTTCGCCCTGGGCCGGGCGAGAGAAGGAGATGCAGCCTACTTGACGGCTCTGGGACAGGAGTTGGGCTTCCGCGTGCACGCCCTGGAGCCACTTACTCATCAAGGCCAGGTGATAAGCAGCAGTGCCATCCGCGCCCTGCTGCGTGAAGGAAAAGTGAGTGAAGCGAGCCACTTTCTCGGACGCTATCCATCGCTGAGGGGAAAAGTGGTGAGCGGTGCTCGGAGAGGGCACCAACTGGGATTCCCGACCGCCAATCTCGCAGTCGACCAGAGAATGATGATTCCTGCCGATGGCATATACGCTGTCCACGTGCGCTGGGGCACTGCCAACCATCAGGGGGTGGTCAACGTGGGGGTGCGCCCCACCTTTGACGATCGTGGGGAGCGCATTGTTGAGGCTCACGTTCTCGATTTCGCTGGTGACTTGTACGGCGAAACCTTGCAGATTCATTTCGTTGAGCGACTGCGGCCTGAGCGTCGCTTCGAGAGCGTCGATGCACTGACAGCGCAGATGAAGCAAGACGTGGCTGCGACCCGACGCCTGTTTCGGGAACTGGAGCCATGAAGAACTCGGCTCCCAAGCCATTCGAAGAGTTGGAACATGTGGCTGACGCTGCTCTGAGGGTCCATGGCGTCGACTGGAGCGAGTTCTTGGTCAACGCTGCCCACGGCATGTTCTGGCTGATAGCCGACGCGGAGGACAGCCCATCATCGCCATGGAGAGAGATATCGTTGCGTGCTATGGATGATGAGACCCTGCTGGTCGACTGGCTGAGCGAACTTCTATACCTTCACGAGATAGATGGTGTTGTCTATACGAAGATCGAGATGCTTGAGGCATCGCCCACGACATTGGAGGCTATCGTACAGGGAACAGATCGATGGGCCTCCAAGACGGTGATCAAGGCAGTGACGTTCAACGATCTAAACATTGAGAAGACAGCAGAGGGATACACAGCCACCGTGGTGTTTGACACCTAGCGCGGTCGGGCAGTCAGAGAAGGCAGGGAGGTTGAGAGATGCCGACATTCATTCTCCTGTCCAAGATCTCTTCTGGAGGTGCCACCCAGGTCAAGTCACTTGTGGAGACGGACAAGGAATTCGAAGCCGAACTTGAGCGCCAGTGTCCCGGTGTGAAGAGAGTCGCGAGCTACGCGTTACTCGGCGCCTACGATTTCCTGCACATCTTCGAGGCGGCCGACGCACGGGAGGCGGCCAAGGTTGCCCTCCTCGCCAGCTCGTTTGGTGCAGCCAGCACACAGACCTTGACGGCCATCCCCTTCTCCGAATTCCAGGAGATTGTGGAAGAACTGTAGGTTGGGCCTGGCCGTGGCCTACGGAACGGAGTGAGCACGTTGCCGCAGTCCGCACGGCGCGTCTTCGGGCTACTCCCCCAGACAAGGAGAGCTTCAGCATGATCCAGAAGAAAGACTTCAAGAAGCTGGACAAGTACCTTTACGAGATACCGGCCAGCCATAGAGATGACATGCGGGTCTCGGCACGAATCTACGCCGATAATGAGCTTCTGGAAGCCGCGCTGACCGATCGCTCCGTCGAGCAACTGGTCAACACCACCACTCTACCGGGTGTCGTGAAGTACACGCTGGCCATGCCGGACATCCATCAAGGGTACGGTTTTCCCATCGGCGGCGTGGCAGCGACCAAGCCGCCCGACGGGGTCATATCACCGGGCGGCATAGGTTATGATATCAACTGCGGTGTACGGGTGCTGGTCTCGGACATCGAACGAGAAGCCGTGAACCCGTATGTCGAAGACCTAGTCCAGGCGATGTATCGACTTGTGCCGACCGGGCTGGGCAAAGGCGGAATCAAGATCTCAAAGAAGGATCTCGACAGAGTCCTGGATCAGGGAGTCTCCTGGGCGGTGGCAAAAGGCTATGGGACGAAGCAAGACCTCGAGCGCACCGAGGAGCGCGGGTGCATGCCCGGTGCCGATGCCTCTGCGGTCAGCCAGAAGGCCAAGGACCGAGGCTTGAAGCAACTGGGCTCCCTCGGATCTGGGAACCACTTTCTGGAGATCGACGAGGTCACGGAGGTGTACGACGAAGAAGTTGCCGAGATCTTCGGGCTGCGTCAGGGCTTCATCGCCGTGCAGATCCATTGTGGCTCCCGTGGCCTCGGTCATCAGGTGTGCAGCGACTACGTCAGGCTGCTGCAGAAAGCAGTCCGGAAGTACGGCATAGAGCTTCCGGACCGCGAGTTGGTTTGCGCTCCCTTTGAGTCACCAGAGGGGCAGGACTACTTCGGTGCCATGGCGGCATCGGCCAACTTCGCCTGGACCAACCGCCACGTAATTGCCCACTGGGTGCGTCGTGCGTTTGAGGAAGTCTTGGCAGGAAAGGTCCCTTCGTGGGCATTGACGCAGGTCTATGATGTGGCTCACAACATCGGCAAAGTGGAGCATTATACAATCGATGGCAAGCGCGCAAAGTTGGTCGTGCACCGTAAGGGAGCCACGCGCGCCTTTGGCCCGAGCTCCAATGAGCTACCCCAGGTCTACCAGGGTGTCGGGCAGCCGGTTCTCGTACCGGGCAGCATGGGGACCGCTTCGTATGTCCTTGTGGGCACGGACAAAGCCCTCGACTTGACCTTTGGCTCTACGTCCCACGGAGCGGGTCGGGTGCTCAGCCGCAAGGCGGCCAAGAAGAAGATCTGGGGCGAAGATCTGATGCGAGAAATGCGGCGGCAGGGGATCGCCGTCAAGGCTGGCAGCATGGCAGGCTTCGCAGAAGAGGCCCCACAAGCCTACAAAGATGTTGAGCGAGTAGTCGATGTGGTCGACGGAGCAGGGCTGGCCCTCAAGGTAGCGAAGCTGATTCCCATCGGCGTCATCAAGGGTTGAGCCTACGCCTGCCCGGCCAAAGCTAGTTCGGGAGCGATCTCCTTCATGGCGTCGAGCACAGTCTGGATGTGCTCGCTCAGGTCAACTTCCAGGTCGGAGGCGGCTTTCTCAATCTCCTCACGATTGACTGCTGCCGCAAAGGCCTTGTCCTTCCACTTCTTGCGCACGGACTTCAGCTTGACGTCGCGAATGTCCTTGCTGGGCCGCACAAGAGCCACCGCCACCAAGAGGCCCGTCAAGTCATCGACCGCGTAGAGCGCCTTTTCCATCAGTGTTTCGCGAGGCACGCCTGTGTATTCGCTAGCATGAGACAGGACCGCCCTCACTATCTCTTCCGGCCACTCCCTCTCCCGTAGTATCTTGGCACCGGTGACGGGATGCCCTTCAACAGTGAGATCGGGATTCTGTTCGTAGTCGAAGTCGTGGATCAATCCCACTATGCCCCACAGCTCCTCATCCTCCCCAAACTTGCGGGCATAGGCCAACATCGCGGCCTCCACTGCCAACATGTGCCGGACGAGGTTCTGATTCTCGGTGAACTCGTTCACCAGTTGCCATGCATCCTCTCGCGTTACACTCATCCCCCTAAGCCTCTCCTGTTGCGCTCATCTTCCAAAGCCTCTCGAACGCGTCATGGTATTTCTGGCTCTTCTTCGCCCAGTCGCTCAGTTCCTGGCACGGGAAATCCCCGCACTGATAGCAGAACTCCAGTCCTTTGTCATCCACGCAGCACTCCAGTATCCAGCACTCAGGGGACCAATGGTTGGCTCTATCCCCCTTGCACCAGTCGCAGCGAAGATCCTCCCGCTTGACCTCTACGTCCAACTCCCTCTTGAACCATTCGATGATCTCCTGGGCTAGCGCCGGATCGTCTCTGGCCTGCCGTATGTCACATTGGACACAGTCCAACCCACAAGCTGCGATCTTCTGGGCCATGTCATTCCGCCCGTTGTCGACCGATCATGACGCCCATTGGAGTCGTTCCCCCTCCGGTAGTACGGTTGCCCTGGGCAGCGATTATACCACTCAGCTTTTCCCCTGGCCAGACCCCGGCTCGTGCGAGCGCGGAGGCGATCTTTGGCCCGCCGGGCCGTCATCCCTTCTTGGGCAGCACAAACCCAAGGTGGCGCAATGCGGCCTCGTCATAGAGCCATCGTTTCCGGACCTTGACCCACAGCTCCAGGTAGACCTTCGTGCCCAAGAGGCGCTCCATCTCCTTTCGGGCGGCCTGTCCGATGCGCTTGAGCATCTTGCCCCCCGCGCCGATGACAATCCCTTTCTGGCTGTCCTTGGCCACGTACACTGTGGCCTCGATGTACGTCAGATCCTCGCGTCGCTCCTCGAACTCCTCGATCACCACAGCCACCCAGTGTGGCACTTCGTGATACAGGGAGTGCAACACCTGTTCACGAATGAGTTCCGCAGCCATGAAACGTAACGGCTGGTCCGTAATCTGATCCGGGGGATAGAGCTGTGGCCCCAACGGCAAGCGCTGGATGATGAGATTGAGTAGCTCGTCGCGATTGTGTCCCTCGGTGGCAGAGAACATGATCGACTCTTCGCAGTCCGCCAGGGAGAGGTGAGCTTGTCGACGCTCCTCTTCTTTCTCCATCGATAGGAGGTCAACCTTGTTCATCACCAAGATGCAGGGCCCGGCGGCTCGTTCCTTTATTAATCGGGCCAGTTGTACGTCTTCGGCCCGCGGTGGCACCGAGACATCCACCACGAACAACACGACATCGCCGTCAGGTATGGCTCTCACAGCCGCCTCGACCATGTATTCTCCCAGTTTGTGGCGGGGCTCGTGGATGCCTGGCGTGTCAATGAACACAATCTGCGCCTGGGGCAACGTGAGTATGCCCCGCAGCCGTCGACGCGTAGTCTGGGGCTTGGGGGACACGATCGCCACCTTTTGCCCCACGTAGCCATTGATCAGAGTCGACTTCCCCACGTTGGGCCTGCCCATGACAGCCACGAAACCCGAGCGGTAGTCCTCAGGAAGTTGTTCCGCTGGTACTAGCTCCATGTCACACTTTCCGCAAACGAGTACATCGTGCCCTCTCCTCACCGAGAGGAGACTATCTCGTCCACCGACTCCATGACCGCCCTCACTCCCGCCAGGTTCCTGTCGAGCTCCAGCTCAAAATTCCCCGTCAACTCCACTTCCACCGCGGCCACACCTTGATAAGCCAGGTAGTCGACCATGGCCCCCGTAACAGGATAGGAAGCCCACCCCTCCTCCACGAAAGGATACCCCGTCGCGTCTGACACGCGACGAGCTAATTCTGCCGAAGGAGGATGATCGGCACAGGAAGTGGCAAAGACCATGCCGGCCATACTGTGATAGAATATCGCCACCGGAGCATCGGCCAGGAAGTCACGAAGTACACGCGTCTCCGCTTCGGAGAAGGGATATGAACCGCCTCCACCCTCGATCACACCGTCCGTGGTGTACGTATCACTGACCCAATCGTTTTGCTTGCATGAATCGCGGTCGTTGTCTGCGTTCCGATTGAGATCCACGCCGCGAGCATTGCGCCTGGTATCGTAGGCCAAGCCGTCGGGATTGGCGGTGGGTATGATCCACAGGATGACGTGTGAAGGCACCTCATCGGTGTGTTCATCGAAGTAGCTGATCAACTCCAAGGCCAGCCAATAGGTGTTCTCCTCTGTGCCGCCATGGATGTTGCCCACTAGAACCACCTTCTGCTCACCGCTCCCAAACCAGTGACCAGAAATCGGCCTCCCCTCCCACGATTCTCCAAGCAGCTTCTGACCACGTCGCGCCGGGACGGTGGTCTTGGTCGGTGTGGGCACAACGGTGGGCTCACTCTCCTGAGATGTCGTTGGACGTGCTGAGATGGCCGTGCTGATCTCCGTAGAGGTCGGAACAGGGCTCCTGTGCTGAGAAC
>CAYGAW010000108.1:0-23399 GCA_964347945.1 uncultured Anaerolineales bacterium | reverse complement strand
CCGGGTGCGCATCTCCGGGGGCGAACCGACTCTCTGCAAGGAGCACCTGCTGGCGGTACTGGACCTCATCGAGCCCACGGGCTATGGCTTTATCCTGGAGACCAACGGCATCCCCATCGCTGGCGACGAAGAGTACGCTGTGGCACTAGCGAGCTACACCTGTGCTCACATCCGTGTATCTCTCAAAGCGGGCACCGCCGAAGGGTTCCAGGCACGCACGGGGGCAAGAGGCGAGTTCTGGGAACTGCCTTTTGTGGCCATCGAGCGGTTGCACGCCGCAGGGGCAGACTTCCACGTGGCGGCCATGACCGATTCGCGCTTGATGTCCCAGGCTGAGCGGGCAGCCATGCTGAAGCGGTTGCGCGAGGCCGGCTACGACGGCTGGGTGGAGGAGGAACGGTGCGACGCCTATCGCAGCACGGTGAGACGGCTGCGCGCCGCAGGGTGGGACCTGTTCTGACGGATCGTTCCCCTTGCCCGGCAGGAAGAGTCGCTGGTCTCTTTAACTACTCTTGACACCGGGGGAAGTCAGCAAAATGAAGCTCGTAGTCTAGTCCGGCGCTGCATGGGAATCCGGACGATGGGGATGCCGCGGTTGCCAGTGAAGGACCATCGAAGGATAGCCACTCTCCCCCTCCTAGGACAGGCAGACGGACCTCAGCGCCTGGTCGTTGGATCTCAAAGTAGTAGAGAGTCCTACCCACCCCCTATCCCCAGGATTTCCGCCAGTTCCTCATTCGAGGGCTCCGTCACGATTCGCCCCTCGATATCCAGCGTGGGGGTGGAGAGGTTTCCTCCATTCCACTCCATCACCTTCCTGGCGGCCTCCGGATCCTGATCCACATCCAACAGCGCATACGGCACACCGTGGTGATTAAGGTAACGCCTGGTGCGGATCGTATCTCTGCACCAGTAAGCCCCGTAGACCTCGATGCGAGGCCAAGGCCCAGGCTCCACTTGGACAGCGGGCTCCTCTATCGTCGTGGGGCGATAATCATCGCTCACGAAGAGGCCGCAGATGCAATGGCCCGTCTCCTCTATGTCTCGCTCGTGGCGGTAGCAAGGGCAGATGAACTTCCGATCCTCCACGGGATCGCCAGTGCGCTCTTGTCAAGGACAGTAGGGCCAGCCCAAGGTATGTGCCTGCCTACCAATCCCTCTGACGATCCCCTCCCAAACCTCCTGGTCGGGATTGAGGCTGTATGCGCTGATCTCCGCGTAGCGCTGAGCCATGCGTCTGGCCCGAGAAGTCAGTTCCTCCAGGCTTTTCCCGGTACTGGGAGTCTCCTGCATATCAGCCTCCTATTCCAATCCAACAAATCCTCATCGCCAGCTGCGACTCCGCTTGCGCCGCAAACCATCTCGTAGCGTTGGTCATCAATGTTGCCGAAGCCGGGCAACCGTCACCACGGGTAAGGCCGCATGCCGCTGGATCTAACCCTCCAATTGCAGATGTCGATCCACTATGTCAATTGCTCGTGAGACGCCATCTTCAGCGCTAATCATTTCTCCTAGCTCAATTGCGCGCGCTCGAAGGTCTTGGTCGTTGATTGCGCAACGAATGGCACTCGCCAATGAATCTGCTGTTAGCCTATTGACTGACGGAGCTCTGGGCCCAACACCCAACTTAACCACCACGCGAGCCCAATGATACTGGTCACCGCCAAACGGTATGATTATTGACGGGATGCCTGAACGAAGGCCGGCACCAGTCGTCCCAGCGCCTCCATGATGTACAATCGCAGCCATCCGTGGGAACAGCCAACGGTGTGGGATAGATTCGATCTGGAAGATTGTTTCTGGCAGCGTCATTCCCCCCAGTCCGCCCCAGCCGGCTGCCAGGATTCCCCGCTGGCCTGCCTGGTCCAATGCATCAACCACGATTTGGCTGAGAACCTCAGGGCGCTCGTCGCGCATACTACCGAAGCCTACATAGATCGGTGGCGGCCCAGCTCGCAAGAACTGTTCCAATGCCGCGGGTGGATGCCAATCGGCCGGCGGATCCAAGAACCAATAACCCGAGACGTAATGCCAGTGAGCCCAATCAGCTGGCTTGGGAATGACAGCAGGGCTACAACCCAATATGTGCGGCACACGCTCTGCACGCATCTTGGAGTATGGGCCCGTGAATGGAGGAGGCGGCAGCTGCAGCTTTGCCTTGCGCCAGTGTGTCACCCAGCTGCGCACATTGTGCCAGAGCAACTGCTCAAGAAGCTGGTGTGTGAGCCGATTGTACGTTCCCCCCAAGTTTGGCATGGGTGGAGAGAAAAAGCTCGGAAAAGCGCGCGTAGGGATAAGGGGCTGCAGAAGCCCCATTATCAATGGCACATGCAATTTCTCTGCGCAATCATATGCTCCAAACGCAGCAAGTGAGCCGATTATCGCCTCCGCGCCCTGGCTTGCCTGCCAGAAGTCCTCGAACACAGCGTGGAATTGTGGACCTACAATGCGCCGCACAGCTACAATGAAACGGACAATGTTAGTTTTCGATTTCTGGGCTTCGGGACGGTTGACAATATCCTGGGGATTGAATCTTACGAGAGCGAAGTCCAACCCGTAGCTGCGCACCCAAGATTCAAAGATAGCATGCGTCGCGAAGCTCACCGTGTGTCCAGCCCGCTGTAGCCCGATACCCAAGGCGATGTATGGCTGAACGTCACCTCGCGAGCCGATAGTCAAAATCGTAATACGCAACTTCCATCTCCATCGCTGGATTTCTAGCGTCGGTACGCTGAAGTACTTGGATGTGGCCTTACTATCGTACAGATGGGCATTATTCTGGCTAGTCACCTCAGTTGCCGCACTGTGCGGACGTTTCCGCTGCGAACGTCACGCGATTTGTGTCAGCAGCCCCTCCCCCTGGGTGGCGCATGCTTCCCCGGACCAAGAGCACACCCGCGGAGCTTGATGCGCTGTGGCAGTATGGTGACAGAGTGGATAATGTCGCTAGGCCAAGCGCAACACCTGGTCTGGCCAGCTTCTCGAAACCGCCCGCTGGTGGAGATGGTCGACGCTGTGCCTCGCCTCACTCCTGAGGCAACGGCACCTCCTGGCCAGCTCGTGTCGCCATCTCCAGGGCAACCCCTCGGTTGGGCCTGGGATCCTCCTCGTCGTTGGGCCTCAAAGTCGTCAGGCTCAGAGACTTGACGAGCTGCCCGTTGGCCTCCCGGACGAGCTTCTCCATGATGGATATGGCGCGACCGGTGTCACCGAACCCCGTGACGATGATCGCCGTGGGCTTGCCCTCAAGATCCCCAAGCCCGCTCACGTACCTCTTGATGGGTCGGGCTGGTGACCACATGTAGGTAGGGCCCCCGAAGGCCAAGAAGTCGTAGCGGCCCAGAACGGTGGGAGCTTGCGAGCTTGCGGTGGTGATATCAACCCGCCAGCCGCTGGAGACCAGGCCCTGCGCGAAGGCATGGACCACCGCGTGGAAGAACCCTCGCCTCCCCGGGTGGTAGACGACCAGCGCGGTCCCTCTCTCCCCTGCCGGGTTCAATGTCTCAATCTCGCCCGGTACCTCCTGGCTGATCCTGCGCCAATACCAGATCACCCAGGCCAGCACGCCAGCGACGACTACTCCCGCCCCGCCTATCACAACTTGTGGAAATGACATCAGTCATACCTCCCATGACGGGCGTGCCTGCGCGGCCACCGACGGAGAACTCAGAGCAGACCCCCTTCGGCCAGGATGTCGCGCAAGACCTCTCGGTCACTGTCGCCGAGGTCCAGTAGCGGCGAGCGAACGCGTCCGCCGTAGTAGTCCAGCATGTCTAGTGCAGCTTTCAGCCCGGCCACGCCAAAGCCACCCGTCACCGCCGTGTTCACGGGGATCATCCGTCGCTGGATCTCAGCGGCCTCAGCCAAGCGTCCATCCAGGAAGAGCCTGTAGATGTCTATACACTCCTGCGGCGCCACGTTGGCCAGCGCCATGACGCCTCCGACCGCGCCCACGGACAGTCCAGCCAGCAAGAATCCCGCGGACCCCGCCAGCACCTGGAAATCTGGGTGGGCCAGGCGCACCACATCGGCAAACTTGGCGATGTTCCCCCCGCTGTCCTTGATGCCCACGATGTTGGGATGCTGAGAGGCGGAAGCGATCGTCGCGGCATCCATGTCCACGTGGGTGAACTTGGGTACGTTATACAGGATAATGGGGATGGGCGATTCGTCGGCCACCGCTGCGTAGTAATGGACCAGGCTGTCCCGTGTCATCTTCCCGCCGTAGTAGTGAGGAGTGAGCACCATCGCAGCATCCGCTCCCAGTTCCGCCGCCCGTTGGGTCAAGAATGTGGTCTGGCAGGTGGCTTCGAGGCCCGTCCCAGCGATCATCAACTTGTCGGAGGGGATGGCCTCTCGGGCGGTCTCCCAGACCCGCAGCTTCTCCTCCTCGGTGAGATAGACCGCCTCGCCGTTGGAGCCCAGGACCACGTATCCCGCCAAATCGTACTGGTTCCAGCGCTCGAGATTCCTGGCCAGTGCCTGATGATCCACCTCGCCCTCCGCGTCGAAGGGAGTGGGGATGGGTGGAAACGCCCCCTTCAAAGAGATCGTAGCTTCTTTCATCTCCGATAATGCCTCCATTCTCTCACGGGAAGATCTTGCCTGGATTCAGGATGTGATGCGGGTCGAAGGCCTCCCTGATGCGACGCATCACCTCAATCTGCGCGTCGTCCAGGGCCAGGGGCAGATACTCGCGGCGCGTGGCGCCGATGCCGTGCTCGGCGGTGATGGTCCCTCCCAGGGATAATGTCAGCTCATAGATCTCCTCACGCACCGGAGGCACCAACTCCTTCCACCGGGCGTCATCGATGTCATCCTTGAGGACGTTGACGTGGACGTTGCCGTCGCCCGCGTGCCCGAAGCAGACGATGCGCACTGCGTGCCGTCCGGCTGTGTCCTTGATCCCCTTGAGCAACTCTGGGATCTGGGCGCGAGGCACCACCACGTCCTCCATGTGGTTGACTGGGCTCTCGTTGTTCAGCGCATCGATGATCATGCGCCGCGCCTCCCACAGCCGATCGCTCGTGTGTGTATCCCTGGCCACAAAGACGTCCCTCGCGCCGTGCTCCAGGCACAGCTGGCCCACCACCTCGGCATCCTCGTCCACCGCTTCCTGCCGGTTGCCGTCCAATTGGATCAAGAGGTGAGCCTCCGCATCGTCGTGGGGCATCTCCTTCTCGAGGAGCCGCTCCACGGCCAATATGCTGTCGCGCTCCATGAACTCCATGGTGGTGGGTACGATGCGATGGGCGATGATGTCCGACACCGTGTCCGCTGCCCTCTGGAAATCGTCGTAGGGGACCAGCAGGTCCACCTGCACGTTGGGCTTTGGTATCAACCGCAGGATGATTTTGGTCACGATGGCCAAGGTGCCCTCGGAGCCGATGAGCAACTGGATCAGGCTGTAGCCAGTGACGTTCTTGACCAGCTTGCCCCCGCACTCAATGATCTCCCCCGATGGCAGCACCGCCTCCAGGCCGCAGACGTAGTCCCTGGTCACGCCGTACTTTACGGCCCTGGGTCCCCCGGCACCCTCGGCCACGTTGCCGCCGATGGTACAGGAATCGAGGCTGGCCGGATCCGGGGGGTAGAATAGCTCTTCCTCCTCCACGGCGCGGTGCAGCTCGCCCACGATCACCCCCGGCTCCACGGTGACCATGAGGTTCTCCTTGTCTATCTCCAGAATGCGGTCCATCTTCTCCAGGGAGAGGACGATGCCACCGACGATCGGCACCGCCCCACCGCTCAGCCCGTAGCCGGCCCCCCGCGGAGTGACGGGCACCCTTTCTCGCTGGGCCAGCTTGAGGATCTCCGACACCTGCTCGGCCGAGGTTACTCGCACCACCGCTTCGGGTTCTGCTCGCAAGCCCACCACCTCGTCGTGGGCATAGGGTTCCATGTCCTCGGCGGTGAGAAGCACATTTCTCTCACCCACGATACCACAAAGTGCCTCGACTATCTGGGAGTCTACCTTCCTGTACATTGGTGAGGTTCTTCGTGCCCTATGCGGTGAGGATCTCCTGAGCAGCGGCCAGGCCAGCACCGGGCTCGAACCCATGGCCGACCTGGGCCAGCCCCTGCTCGATGGCCCCCACGGTGGCCAGGATGTCGGACTCGCTCACAGCGCCCATGTGCCCCACGCGGAAGTACCGATCCCTGATCTCCGCGTGCAGGCCGCCGGCCACGATGACCCCCGCCTCCTTTATGTGGCCGAGTAAGCTACGGTCCACATCGTCGGGGTAGTAAGGCGCGGTGAGGGTGGTCGCCGCCACCTCCGATCTGACGGGTACCTGGCTCAACCGCAGTGCGGCGATGGCAGCCTTAAACGCCTGGTTCAGCCGTTGGTGCCGGGCGAACCGAGCCTCCATGCCCTCATCGAGGATCTGGCCCAGGCTCACGCTGAGGGCCCAGATGAGGTTTACCGCTGGTGTGCCGAAGTAAGAAGGGCGGCGCTCCCCGTAGGCCTCCATGATGGGCAGCCAGTTGGTCCAGTCGGCGTAGTAGTTGCCCACGGGAGCCTTACGCTCGTGGAAGGCGTCCACGGCCCGTGGCCCAGCCACCACCAGAGCCAGGCCCGGTGGCACGCCGATGGCCTTTTGCGAAGCGGTGAAGGCCACATCGATCCCCCACTCCTGCTGGCGCATTTCCTCGCCGGCCACGGAGCAGACGCCGTCGAGTACGGTAAGTACACCATACTCCTGACCCAGTGCACTAAGGCCTTTGGCGTCCACCACGACGGCGGTGGAGGTGTCCACGTGGGTGAAGGCCATCACCTTGTAGCCACCCTCCTTCAGGGCAGCCTCCACCTCATCAAGCGAAGGTGCGTCGCCGACCGTCGGGGCACGCACGTGAGTCACCGTGGCGCCGTACCGCTCCAGAATGTCGCCCATTCGATCGGAGAAGTAGCCCGTGTTCACCACCAGGGCCTCGTTGCCAGGCTCCGTCAGGTTGGCTGCGGCGATGTCCATGGCGAGGGTGCCCGAGCCAGCGAAAACGAAGGGCTGGCCCTTGGGGCATAGGAACACCTCCCGCATCCTCTCCAGGGCTTCAGCGAAGACCTCGATGAAGTTGGGGGCGATGTGGCTGGTGGTGGGCATCCCCGTGGCCCGCAAAACCTCGGGGGTGAACTCGATAGGGCCGGGAATCATGAGCAGCTTTCGATCTTTCACAGGTTCGACCTCCTGTATCTGTGAACGCGGCGCCTTCGAGCGCCTTTGCCAACATAGCGAGTATACGCGCCAGTGTCAACCGATGTCAAGAGATTGGCCCCTCGAGGTCCATCGCTGTGCTACAAGGAAGAAGATGGGGTGAAGATGGCGGCACTGCGCCGCGGGTATCGAAAAGCCAGGGGGAGCGTCAGGAGGAGATCGATCACCCGATGAGCAACGACCGGTGGCGGTTCCCTGTAGCTGATATCACAAGCCCCTCGCTTTGATGTACTCAGAAACATCCACGTTGTACGCGACGTCCTCGATCGTGACCACGAGCCAAGGTGTTCCCTCGTCCAGCCAGGTCGCGCTTGCGGAAGAGGGAATCATGATTCCGTGGAAGGTCTCCCACCCCAGGGGCTCGAGTCGCCAAGGTATCTTCGCTTCGTCGGTGGCTTCCCGGTAGCGCAAGGCCTCCATCATCTGGATCAATCCGGTTGCCGGGTCAAATGAGACTGTGAAGGCCTCCTCCTCCTCACCGAAGGGCACTACGAGGCGGGCAGTCGTATCGTCCATGGGTTCCCAACGCACGCGGGGATCGGTCACCCATATGGACGGCAGCCACATCGACTCCCCCCACAGACCCAGGTTGGCAGCCATGTCAATCTTCGGCTCGTTCTCAATCACCCCCACGGGCAATTCCATGCGGGCATCGCCATCAAGGTATAGCTCATTCACTCTCATCAGTGGGTAGCCAAACAAAGTCGCTTCGATGTAATGTCGGTAGTCCTGCCCGGCGATATGGATGAATCTCAGGCGCGAGGGGAACGTCACGCCACGGAACCGCAACGTGCCCCTCATGGTGATGACCGCCGATTCGATGACCGGGACCCGGTCCCCACTGATCGTCTTGTAGAAGCTGGAGACAGGTGGTGGTAGACCTGCTGGCAATTCGACGGTCTCGAGGGCCGGTGTATGCTCTGAGTAGGCGGGGAAGGGCCTCGGCTTCACCCGGAGTCCGAACCACCCGGCGGCGAGCAGTACGCCAAGCACACCCAGAACGCAAAGAGCAGCGATCAAGACGTACTTCATCACGTTATCCTCCTCCGCTTGCGATCTCGCTGTACGTACCGGTGCATGTCCTTGGCCTGCATCACCTCGGGACCGCACTCGATGGGACGGCAGATCACGAGCAGTATGCGGTATTTCACTCGCTGAGCTCTGGGTCCTAGGGACGATTACGTCGTGCAACGACCGTGCGTGCAGAGCGAGTATACCCGCCAGCGTCAACCCATGTCAAGAGAAGAGGCCGCAGGGTGTCGAAACAAGCCCTCAGACAGACACCCCGTGTCACTGGAGCCTCCCCCGCTGGGCTCGGGGCAGGCTTCGATGGGCGCTTCGATACCTGGCTGCGGCCTACTCGGTGCATCTCAGGATGCGCGGGTAGACCATGCGCCCACCGGCGCAAACCCACATCTTCCTTTCCGCGGTCACATTGACTTGAAAGTGGCATTCTCGAGAGAGTATGATATACTCCTCCACATCCCATGGCCGGCGCGCGCATTCTGGCTGTGGGTGTGCCGGCGTGGCCAGTCACTCAGATCTAGTCGAGATAAGAGAGGTATGGCGTGAGAAACACTATTATCCGAGGTATCGCGACACTCATGGCGGCCCTTTTGGTGGTCGCGTGCGGTGCACCAGCGCCGGGCCCGATGACCTGGTTGGACCGCCCCCTCGATGGCGCCGCGCTTCCCCTGGCGCCCGTGACGATTCAGGCCCACGCCTCCGATGCCGACGGCGTGGCCAGCTTCGAATTCTTCGTGAACGAGGCTCCCCTCGTCGCCGCCTCTGCCGATGGTAGCCGTCTGGGCCAGGCCATGGTGGAATGGAACCCCACCGCACCCGGCACCTACACCATCCGTGCCAGAGGCATTGACAGCCAAGGGAATGTCGGCTCCGAGGCCATCTCTGTGGTGACGGTGGGACTGATGCCAGAGCCTTTGCCCACGGTACCCCCGGGGCCAGAGGAGGGAGAGATCATCTTCCTGGTAGAGCCCGAAGCGATTCCTGCTGGTGCCTGCGCCGTGCTGTATTGGGAGGTGCATCCCCCAGCCGATGCACTGCTCAATGGAGAAGGTGTGCCGCCAGTGGGGGAGACGGAGGTGTGTCCCCCGGAGACCACCACCTACGAACTGCTCGCTCCCGAAAGGGGCCAGGTGCGAATGGTGACGCTCCACGTGGAGAGGGAACCGGAACCTCCCCCCGAGGAAGGAGTGCGCATCAGCTTCACCGCCGACCGCACCAACCTCAGGCCTGGCGAGTGTACCACACTGCGGTGGAGTGTTGAGGGTGGATTTGGCGTGGAGCTGAACGGACAGCCGGTGGAGCGTTCAGGGCAGAGTCAGGTGTGCCCCCCGGAGACGACCCCCTACGTCATTGCTGTGGACGCCGGTGACAGATTGGAGCGCCGCGAAGTAGTCATCTTTGTGGAAGGAGAAGCGCAACGTACACCAACCACGCCGCCGGAACCTTCGCCCACTGCGCCCTCGGGATGTCCAGGACCCCCGCTCATCTCCTTCTTCACCGCCGACCCCAGCACTATCGTCGCCGGTCAACCGAGCACCCTCAGTTGGGGTCGTGTGACCAACGGAGACAGCGACGTGTTGGTCCGCTCGGTGGTGATAGACCATGGTCTGGGCGAAGTTGGATCGCCCGGCTCGCATGTGGTCTATCCTCAGAGCACAACCACATACACGATGGTCGCTACTGGTTGCGGCGGCCCGGCTCAGCAACAGGTGACCGTCACTGTGAATCCGGCCGTCTTTTCAGCCGACCTGGCCATAACGGACCTTTACCCAGAGACGCTCTATGGGCCAATATGGGTCAGGATCACAAACCGGGGCGGCCCGGGCACCGTCAACAACGTAACTGTTCAATTGTCGTGCCAGTGGAACGAAAAAGATCCCATTGAGGGCACAAGCCACCCGGGCCAACAGGGGCCTATGCCTATCCCCATCTCCAACCTTGGCCCAAATCAGACGCAGCAGTTCAACACAGACATCCCGGTCAATCTGCATTCTTACCAGTACGACATGACCTGCACCATACAGGTACCCTTTAGCGATCCCAATCCCGGCAACAACTCCTACTCCGAGTCCTTCCCGTAGTAGGATGCTCGAGACCTCCGAGGCTTTGGAAACCTCGGAGGTCTAGCCGGAGGACACCTTTGACACTCCCGGAAGACTGCACTTGACAAACGGAGAATCGTCATGAAGAGCAGAAGGCATTACGTGAAGTGGATAGCGGTCGCCCTGTCCTTGGTGGTGGCCTTCGTGTTGATTGGAATGTGTGGGTTGGCCTTTCTGTACCAGCGCCAGCTGGACCACGCCCGCGCGCATTACGCCCCGCCCACAGTCTATGTGAGCCAGCCTCTTTCCGGGTCCTCGGCGCCGGCAGGAAGCCAGCTTGCCGTTTCGGCCACCGCCTGGGGCGAGGTTCCCATCACCCGCGCTGAGCTGTGGCTTAACGGCCAACTGGTGGACACGCAGGAGTCCGATCTGCCGGACGGCATCTCTCCCTTCCATGCCCATTTCGGCCTCCTCGTATCCGAGGGGCCTCAGCAGCTTTTTGTGCGGGCCGTCAATGCGCAGGGCATCATCGGCCAGAGCGTGCCCATCGGCATCACGGGCGAGGCTGCCGCGGAGGAGAGCCTTGTGGCCGTTGTCGTCGATCCCGGCCAGACTATAGAGGATGTCGCCGCGGCCCACGAAGTCGAGCCGGAGGCCGTGCGCGAGTTGAACCCCGGCCTGGGCGATGAGGAGCCCCCCGCAGGCACAGAGGTCATTGTGCCCGCCCCTTCAGCCCCGGCACCGCCAGGACCTCAGGCGCCTCCGGTAGGCCCGGCCCTCCCACCCAGCCCGGGCACACCATCAGTGACGGACACCGTTCCCATGCCTCCGGGCGTCGTTCCCCTGACACCCATCCTGCCGGGGCCGAACATGACAAGCACCGTCCCTCTGCCCGTCATAGTTGGATCCCTACTCCCTCAACTGGCAGTTCCCGTCTTCACAGCGCCGGCCGCCCCTACTGATTTGCAGGGCGTGGTGGAGGATTGTTTGATACGCCTGCGCTGGCAGGACAACACCGCGAACGAACTACGGTACGACGTGTGGATGGCTCCCCTGGCCGGATCCCCACGACTCATCGCTTCCCTCGCCCCCGCCAAGGGCGGCGCGGCCTGGTTCGAGTTTCCAGCACCTCAGACCGGAGGGTTGAGCTTCTGGGTGGAGGCGGTGGGCCTGGGCGGCAAGCAGCCCAGTAACATCGTCTGGCTGGAAGTGTACCCCCAGTGTCCTACAACGTCTCCCACGCGCTTGCAGGTTGAAGCCCTGGACATGAGCGTCCGCGGCGGTTATGACAAGGCGTATTGTTACGTGTCCTTCGAGAACATCCCCGAGGAGCGCCTTCCCCAGGACGACTCCGCCTTCATCCAGGTGCAGGGTGGCCAGGGGAACATCGCTACCTGGGCTTCTGGCAACAAGAAGTTCCTGGTTCCCATTCCTGTGGACGGCGCCCTGGACATGAGCGGAGAGTGTTGGGGATGGTCGGGAGAAGAGTTGAGCAAGCTGGGCACCTTCAGCGACACCACCAACTCCAGCCAATGGACCGGCACACGACTACCCCTGCTGGCAGAGGGCTACGAGATTGGCTACGCTGTGACCTATGCCGGTGAGGCCGGCGGAGAGGGCGAAGAGACCACTTATGCATACGAGGACCCGAGTGTCCCTTCACCGTACAACCTGACCATGCTCGGCAAGAGCAGCCCCGGGGTCCCGGGCTCGTCCTGGACAGCTCTCCACTGGGATTGGAATGGCGACGAGAAGACCATCACCGGCTTCGCGGTTTTCCTGGATGACCAACCCTACGCCACGATTTTCGGTGCGGAGAAGAGAGGCATAGGCGTGAACCCGCCCACGGGATGCGACAAACGCCAGCGCTGGCAGGTGGCTGCCGTGGCAGGGGAGGCCCAATCTCGACTAAGCGCGGTGTATGAGTATCGCACGCCCGAATGCCCGGTTTCAGTCGAGGTCGTATTCGAGGAAATCGAGGTCAAGTGCGTAGATACCAGCTGGTTCAATCCAGTGTGTCCCAGTTGTGATACGGTTGAATGCTGGTTCCGCGTCTTCGCCAACGACCAGTCCGCCCAGCGTTTCAGCTTCAATTTCCCGATGAAGCTGTCGTGCCAGACCTGGAAGATCAACTTGGCAGGGTGGCCTGATCCCCCCGAGAACACACTGACCGTACAGATTGGACCTTCCGACACGTCTCTCCAGTTTGGCTCGCGCTGGTTCTACCAAAACTCCTTCGGAGAGCTCGCCAAGTTCCAGGAAGCTTCCAGGACGATCACCATGTCGTTGGACCAATGGAGAACCTACCAAGGGGAACACCGCCTGTGCCCTGGCAAGCAGGCCGGCGTAATGTCGTGTCTGCTGGTGAAGATTCGGGGACCGGAAGTGTCCGTGTTATGATCCAGTCTACGGGACGACAGCGAGGGGATGATAGACCTGCCGGCAGCGGCTCGAGCGACTGCCTGCCAGTAGGTGGCACTTAGGTTTCGATCTCTGCGCCTTTCAGGGCTGCCAATGCTACACGCCTGGCCCTTTCACGATCCCACACCTTCGCCCTACGCTCAGAAGAGAATGCCCTGCCAAGATGGCGGGGCATTCTCTTCTCCGATCTCTTGCTCTCAAGAGTACCGCGCTTCTACTCTTCCATCTCTGCAGAGTTCACCGACACGAGCGTTAACCCCAAGTCCCGTACTTTCGCCAACAGCCCGTGGAGCGCTGCCTGGTCAACGACGCGACCTACTAACACCGTCTCACCCTCTTCCTGATGCGCGATCATCAAGTCCTCGAACCATTCGGACCACTGCTCGTCAATCTGACCCTTCGCCCTGATCTCGACTTCATGCATTTCTCGACTCCCGTCCAGATTTCGGTCGTCGGTCAGAACACAACCTAGCCCCCTACCTGACGGGGTGCGCTACGCCTGGCTCTCCGCCGTCGAGCCAGAGTCAAGACGATGATGGCCACGAAACCGATTACGGCCGACCAGCCGAAGAGGTCCCCGATGACGGAGTAAGAGGTGAAGACCCCTTGGGTGGGCACCTGCGCCACCGGATGGCACACGTCGCACCCCGCGCGGCAACCTCTAAGGGGCACGGCGCGCCGTGCTCCCTCTCCGATGTCTAGCGATGTCTAGCGGGGCTGATGGTCGCGATCGAGCTCGTGGTGCGCTCAATTCACGAGCCAGACCTAGATGCGAACAGCCTCGCCGTCTCGCAGGAGCAGGTCATCGCGCGTTTACGCCCAGGGCAGATCGCCGATCCGACCATCCTGTCCGGCAGTCCCCTCACGGTCAACCCCAACTCCATCAAAGACCTTCACACCTTGATGACCATCGTAGGAGGTCACGTGGAGTACTGTGCCGTCGGTTCCGAATCCCTTTGGCCCACCTCTTGAGCTGCGAGCAGGCACGGGTGCACCCGCCGGTCAGCGCACCTCATCCAGACAGCCATGAGAGATCTTGACACGAGTGCCAAATCATGCTACATTAAGGGCAAGAGTCGGTTGGTTTTCGCCGGCCTTGGGTATAGCTCGATTAGGTCGTTCATCTTCCTTGGCCATTGGCTCTCACAGGATTGCCTGTTCACCTGGTACATATCCCGGTCCAAACCTCTCAGTAGACAGCTAGAATACCCAGCAGAGACTCAGCTTAACACAGATGCTCGGACACGCCCTTCGCATCGGTGAGACCTAGCTCGACTGGCTGACAAACGCACACTGCCGGCGGCCTACCCTGCCCGTGCGACACATCCAGGAGGTGGTGAGATGGATTGCAGTAGATCCGTGGCCAGGTTGCGACCGCTCCTCAGAGTGCTCATCATTTGTGCCCTGCTGTGCCCGACGCTAATCGCTGGTCGGCCACCCTACAACGCAGAAGCAGCGCCGTCGGCCGAATGCAGAACCATCTCCTTCGCCGCGGGCCACGACGTGGGCACCAGCGCGGACCATGTCCGCTCAGTGGCGCTGGGAGACCTGGACGACGACGGAGACCTGGACATCGTCTCCGGGAGCAGGTCAGGCGAGGACTACGAGATCATCGCCTGGCAGAACGACGGCACCGCCTTCTCCGGCCCCTGGTCGACCACGCAAGACGTAGGACTCAGCACGGCGCACGTCATGTCCGTGGCCCTCGGTGACCTGGACAATGACGGCGACCTGGACATCGTCTCGGGAAGCAGCTCTGGAGAGGACTATGAGGTCATCGCCTGGCAGAACGATGGCACGCCCTTCACCGACACCTGGACCCCGAACGACGTGGGGGCCAGCGACGACTCCGTCTCCACCGTCGCGCTGGGCGACCTGGACAACGACGGAGACCTGGACATCGTCTCCGGCAGCGGCCTCGGAGAGGACTACGAGGTCGTCGCCTGGCTGAACGCGGGCTCCCCCTTCTCCGGCGTCTGGGGCTACGCCGACGTCGGCACCAGCACCAGCAGCGTCCTCTCGCTGGCCTTGGGAGACCTGGACGACGACGGATACCTGGACATCGTCTCCGGCAGCGGCTCCGGAGAGGACAATGAAGTCATCACCTGGCAGAACGACGGCTCCCCCTTCTCCGGCGGTCTCTGGTCCCAGCAGGACGTCGGGGCCAACACGGCCAACGTGCGCTCCGTAGCGCTCGGTGACCTGGACCACGATGGGGACTTGGACATCGTCTCCGGCAGCGGGCCCGGAGAGAACTACGAAATCATCGCTTGGCAGAACGACGGCTCCCCCTTCTCGGAACCCTGGACCCAGAATAACGTGGGGGCCAGTCTGGACACCGTGACCTCCCTGGCGCTGGGCGACCTGGACCATGACGGGGACCTGGACATCGTCTCCGGTAGCGGGCTGGGAGAGGACTACGAAGTCATCGCCTGGCAGAACGACGGCTCCCCGTTCGCTACGCTCTGGACGCAAAACGATGTGGGAGCCAGCACGGATTCCGTCTTCTCGGTGGCCCTGGGCGACCTTGACAATGACGGCGACCTGGACATCGTCTCCGGCAGCGGCTCGGGCGAGAACTACGAGCTCATCGCCTGGCAGAACACACTGAGCCATCGCGGCCTGGGTTTCTACCCAGGCGGCGCTGAGGTAGGAGCCACTACTGTGAATTTTGTGTATTCGGTAGCGGCGGGTGATCTGGATGACGACGGAGACCTGGACATCGTCTCCGGGAGCAGCGCGGGAGAGGACTACGAAGTCATAGCCTGGGAGAACGACGGCTCACCCTTCTCCGGCCTCTGGCCCCAGAGCGACGTGGGGGCCAGCACGGGCTCCGTGTTCTCGGTGGCCCTAGGCGACCTGGACAACGACGGCGACCTGGACATCGTCTCCGGCAGCGGCTCCGGCGAGGACAATGAAGTCATCGCCTGGCAGAACGACGGCTCTCCGTTCTTAGGCCTCTGGTCCCAGCAGGACGTTGGGGCAGACACAGCTACCGTCTGGTCCGTGTCCCTGGGTGACCTCGACAATGACGGAGATCTGGACATCGTCTCCGGTAGTACCTCTGGAGAGGTCATCGCCTGGAAGAACGGCGGCTCCCCCTTCTCCGGCCTCTGGACCCAGAACGACGTGGGGGCCAGCACAGCAGGCATAGAGTCGGTTGCACTCGGCGACCTAGACGCTGACGGGCACCTGGACATCGTCTCCGGCAGCGGCTCCGGCGAGGACAAGGAAGTCATCGCCTGGCAGAACGACGGCTCTCCGTTCTTAGGCCTCTGGTCCCAGCGCGACGTAGGGGCCAGCGCAGATAGCGTCCGCTCCGTGGCCCCGGGCGACCTGGACCTTGACGGAGATCTCGACGTCGTCTCCAGCAGTGGCCCCTTTGAGGACTACGAGGTCATTGCCTGGGACAACCTTGGCTCTCCCGTCCTTGCCCTGTGGTTCCAGAACGACGTGGGAGCAGTCGGGACCAGCGTAGTCTCGATCGCTCTTGGTGACCTGGACCATGACGGCGACCTGGATGTCGTCTCTGGGGGCGACTCGGGGGTGGGCCACGTTATCGCCTGGCAGAACGACGGCTCACCCTTCACGGGGCTCTGGTCCCGGAACGACGTGGGGGCGGTCACGGCGTGGGTATTCTCGGTCGCTCTCGGTGACCTGGACCACGACGGAGACCTGGACATCGTCTCGGGGAGCAGTGATGCAGCGGACTACGAGATCATGGCCTGGCGCAATCGAACGAGCGATTGCCTCGCTTTCCTGCCCCTCACACTCAAGAACTACACGCCCTGAACCACTGGCCGCGTTGAAGGAATACAGAAGGGGACACAGCATACCATGTCCCCTTCTCGATGTCTGGCGATGGCGACCAGGTGGACCTGAAGCACCTGCAACACCGGTGCCAATGGCCTTCGCTCCGAGTCGAATTGACTATCCAGACTTGGACGCAAACAGCTTCGCCGTCTCGTCCTGCACCAATGCCCAGATGGAGTAGATGCCGATCGCCATGCCGATGGGGAAGTTGAGCAGGGCTAGCACGGAAAGCACGAGCACCATATACCTGGCCCAAGGCCTGTACCTCAGGAGCCCGACGCCACCGACGATCCCCGTGGACACCAGGAGCACCCAGACGGCGATCGTCGTGCCGACGAAGAAGGTGATGCCGAACACGAGTTCCTCCTTCGCGATCAGCCCGCCGAGCAGCCCGCCCCCGACGATGAACATGAAAGCGATCAGACCACCCAAGATTTGAAAGGCGCTGTAGCCAATGTGCAGAGACCCCACGAGTGTGACATGCTTCTCCATTTCATTACCTCTCCTTTCGTAGTTGAGATAGCGATTCGCTGCGCCGATAGGAATGCTGTCCAGTGACCCGACCGTACCACGCTGTTGACCAGAGCTCTGGCCCAAAGGTGTTTCCAAGGCGGGCAGGAACACCACCTACTGACTCACCCCACTGGCAAACAGCTTGGCCGTCTCTTCTTGCAACAACACCCAGATGGAATAGACGCCGATGGCCGTCCCGATGGGGATGTTCAAGAGGTCCAACACCGAAAGGACCAGGACCATGTATCTTCCCCAAGGTCTCTGTCTCAGCAGCCCAACGCCGCCGATGATGCCTGGTACAGAGACCAAGAGCAACCAGAAGGTTGCCGCCGTGCCCACGAGGAAGGTGATGGGGATTACGATCTCTTCTTCGCCTGAGACCAACCCTCCGACCAACCCGCCACCCACGACAAACAGGAAGGTGGCCATTGCAGCCAGGATTCCAAAAGCGTTATATGCTATGTGGATGACCCCCACCACCGTGACATGCTTCTGCATCTTCTCATTCTCCTCTAGTAATCAAGATATCGGTTCTTTAGTCGACTCCCCAGAAGGGATGAACAGCTTGGGAAAGATCCTCACGCGTGACCTGCGAACGCGAGAGACTTCGGCGAGCCAGCGGTTCATTGCTCGGACCCACAATTCCTATTGGGTTGCGTTGCTAGGACTCTCCCGGCATCAGCAGCCAGCAGATGAGGTATGGGACAAAGCCGGGCAAGCCACCCGGCAGGAGAAGGATTACCCAGATTATCCTCACCAAAGTCACATCCACTTCGAAATAGTTGGCTAGCCCCTGAGCCACACCGGCTATCTTCCTTCCCTCCTTAGGTCTTACGAGCTTCTTCATGCGTGTATCGTTCCTTTCCATGAATGATCTTCTGTTTGGGCCCAAGGGGCCCAAGCTCTCCTGCAGGGCACTCACGTCCTCCGGACATTTGCCGCGCCATCTTACGCACCATTCCACTGGATGGGCAGCGCTTTACCTCTCACCTTGTTCCTGAACTTCACCGCCGGATACCCCAGAAGGACAGTGCCCAGAATGTGATCCCGCTTCTCCGAACCCAAGAGTCTTCTGACAGCCTTTCTGCGGTCGTAGAAGAGCTGCCCCGGACCCCAAAGTCGGCTCCCAATCCCCATAGCCTGGGCGTAGAAGATCATGTTGGATAGGGCGTATTGTGCACTTTCCACGGAGAGGGGGACCCTCTTGTCGCCAACGATGAAAACGATCGCTGCCGGCGGACTATGATAGCTGTGCCCATTTTCCACGATGGCTTCGATTTTCGGCTTGGCCTGCAGATACTCTCGTGACAGCCCTATGATTCTGGGCAGAATGGACACGACTTTTGGCCTGTAGAGCAGGTTGTACATCCTGGAGGTATATTGCACGTGAATCCGGTCCAACTCCGCCAGAATGTCGTCATCATCAACGACGATGGCTCGCAGTTCGAAATTGTTGGTCGGCGCATAGATGCCGTACCCGACGATCTCTTCAAGGAGAGCGCGGTCGATCTTCTCTTGCTTGAAGAACCGGACGGTGCGTCTTTCTTTGAACAACTCGTCGAGTTGCTCGGGGGAAGGCAGACGATTGTCATCGTAGGGAACAGGCGGCACCCGATCCCACGAAATGGCCTGTTGAGGACAGATGGCAATGCACTGCGTGCACGTACTGCAGAGTTCATAGTCGATTTCCACTGTGTGATTGACGAGCGCCATGCAGTGCTCGTGGCAGATCTTCACACACTGGCCACACTGTGTGCACTTTTCTTGCTCGACGATGATCATAGTGTCCTCCCGCATGTCAGTTCTGCCACGGACGAATACCCTCCGCCACCTTCACCATCGACTCGACACCATAGATGTGCGCGTCCGTGAATCGAAAAGCTACCATGCCGTTGGGTACGAGCGCCACGTGATTGCCTCCGAAGCCTGACATGTAGGGAATCAAGAAGAACTCCCCTCCAACCGTGGCGTAGGGCATCGACCAAAACGACATGTGATACATGGAGTCGCCGTACTCGTTGCGGTCGCCGGTGGGAAGGCCCGCCACCTCAGTCTGGTACAGGGCCTCAGCCAGCTTGTCGGGATGCAGGAGTTGCTCTCCCTCATGTTGACCGCCGTTGAGCAAGAGGCGCGTGACCTTGGCCACGTCATCGACCGTCGGGAAGAGGCCGAAGCCGAAGATCGGTATTCCCCTGCTCCCATCTGGCTCGTGAGTACGCATCATGGGCGCGTGGAAGATGCCGATGGGCTCATACACCTCTTCGACAACCATGTCCCAAATGTCCGCTTCGGGCCCCTCTTTGCTCTTGAGGAAGGTGTCCATGGCCACGGAGAGGACGAAGGTATTGATGGAGTTGTAGCGGACGACTTCCCCAGGCCCCCAAGGATAGTTGCCATAGGAGAAGCAGACGTCCAGTTTGTCCTGAGCACTCCTGGCCTCCAGGAATTGGTCAAATCTGGGCTGGTCTTCTTCGGCTGTGACGCCCTGGAGATTCGGATCATCTCCAATCCCGGTCGCCATGTTCAGCGCGTCGCGGAAGGTCACGTCGTCCCACCCGTCGTGCTGGGCGGTGACTTCCACGTAATCCTCGAGCTTGAGGTCGAAGACCTCTTCGCCATACTTCTCCGCCAGACGCAGCATAGCTAGGGCCGCGCCCATGGACTTGGTCACAGAGAAGGCGCCTTGCCGCATATACCGGCAGAAAGGGAACTCGCCATAGCGGGTGAGGCAGGGCAGGAGGTAGATGGTGTCGTCCATGACCAGGCCCGAAGCACTGATCTCCCTGGGATCGAATCGATCGTTGAACGTACTCAGCAAAGAGGGATCGTGGTCCTCCTCGAGTTCGGCCCAAGGGCGAATGGGAGTTTGCAGGCTGAGCTCTGACGCAAACTCAGGAGCCAAAGTATCACGATCCTTGATGGCCGAGGGACTATAGTCCATCAGCGACTGCCCCCAGAAGTCCACTCGCCTCCAGGAAGCGGTTTCCTGGACCACCTGGAAGTAGAACGATGAGACCTTTGTGTCATCGTATAAGAACGTGGCGACGCCGTTGTGGGCCTGGTTGTACTGGTCACTCACCAAGATGAATGGAAACGAGGCTCGGGACATGCCATCATCGCCTGGCTCCGACCACACGCGCCCCGGCGAAACGATGATGCTCCAGTAGCTCTCCTCGCCCGTCGAGGGCACGATGTCTCTGGTTGCCGGCACCAGGTAGTCCTCGTGGGTGAAGAACTCCAGAGAGAAGCCCGGGAAGTACTGCCGGCTGGCAGAGACAGACGCGTCCTCGAGACTGTCGAACTGCATCTTGAACTCAGGCACGGTCAGTATACCCTCCAACTTGTGCAGAGAGGGAGCCGATTTCCCTACAGGCAGGAAGTAATCATGGTAGACAGGGCCTACGCCTTGATACAAATCGGCCATCAAGTCCGTAGCGGTCAACCTATCCCTCTCGTCAAGAGTCAGGGGCGTGAAGGCCTCCAGCGCAGGCAGAAAGATGGCCTCATGCAGCGACTCATGGGCCTCCACCGGCGCAAGCAGCGCCAACGCGTAGAGCGTCGCCCCCTCCTGCGACAGAGCCCCATCCACGACGATCGGGCCAGCCTCTGGATGATCAATCTCGAAGGTGGTCAACTCCCAGTTGAGGGCCTGCGACTCATAGATCGCCTCCCGGTTCGGCAGTCGCTCCAGGTTAAGCTGCCGTGCGAAGTAGGTATTCGCCCAGTCCATGCTCAGGCCCGGGAACGCCCCGTAGAAGAGCTGAGGCATGTATGGGGGCGAGACGGTCTGTACCAGTGTCCCAGGCGCTGTCTCGGTCCAGCCCTCCGGCCTGACTCCTTCGATGCCGAAGTGCTGGTCGGCGAAGGCCACGAGAGTCACTTCGAGTGCTTCGACCTGAGTGGGCGTTGGTGCGGGGGTAACACTGCTGCAGGCCGAGACCAGCAGCACGAACACCATCAAAGTTGACGCCAATTTGCTCATAAGAACCTCTCTCAACTGTTATTCTCCCCGTAGTTAAGGGGTGAGGATGCGCATCGGAGGCGCGCTATTCCCGCCTCATCTCCAGTTTGAACCGGTGCACCTCATGGTATTGCCTGCCGACGACAATCTCGATGTCGCCACTCGTCATGTTGTAGACCGCAGACCAAATCGTGGGCAGGGCGCCCGACTGAGAGACATCTTCGAGAACGGCCATCGCCTCCTCCGGCGAGACACTGCCATCTGCCCGTTCGAGGGCTTCATGTGCCCTCCGATATCTCGAGCAAAGAGACCCTCGGGTCTCCGCTGAGGTGTCGTAGATCACGAAATTGGTCGCCACCTGCCATGGCTCACCATTCCGAATGGCATTCACCTCCCCATCGATGAACTCCACGACGGCGGATTTGCCAGAGGAATCGGAGACGAGGTAGTGGAGAGGTGGTCCACCGCCGAAGTCAACGTTGTACTCCTGTAGCAGAGAGATCGCCCCCTCGACATCCCTGGCATAGTCGAGCACCAGACGGACCGCGTGCAGGCTCCCGATGGTCACCTTGTCAGGATCCTCACCGCCGTCCGCATAGTCCACAGCCATGATCCCGACGGCAACGCCGTGCTCGTTCAGACCATCAAAGGAGAAGTAAGGCGCATCCAACAGTGCCTCGCGTTCGGCCCAAGATGGTTCCTCGGCGCCATAACCCAGATACGATAGGTCCACCATAGACACCGATGCATACCCTCCAGGCGGATTGGTGAACAGAATCAGGGCGGGGTGTACATGCCAATCGAAGTTTCGACCAAAGATCAGGTCGCTCCGGTCGCTCAAAGCCGCAAAACAGGTGCAGGCCCATTGGTGAGAAGCTCCCCCCAGATGCGAGGGCGCACGCTCTTCGATCCCTAGACCTTCGTGCAAGAAACTGCTGAAGCCATAGTCACCAGAATAGTGCATCTCGTAGAATGGGAAGTCGCTGATCCTCCTCAAGGACGCCAGAGTCCGGAGACGATCGGGCCCGGCAGATTCCTCGGTAGTGGCGGGTGCCGCCGTGGCCGTCGGCTCAATCGTTGCGGAGGCCTGCTGTACTGCGTGAGTGGCCGTGGGCTCCCAGGGCAGAGTTGATGTCGGCGCTCCTGTGGGCCCTGAGCCGCCGCAGGCGGTCATCACCAGTACGAGGACTAACAGGCAGAATGTTGGCTTCCTAGTCAAATCTCCTTCTCCGCGCACGAGGGGAGGTGAGGATGCGCATCGTTGAGCACATCCTCACCCCAAAGGGGGGATGGGGGCTATTCCACCGGAACCAGGGCCTCCACCACGGGCAAGAAGACCTGCTCATACAAAGTGTCACGCTCATCTCTCGGGGAGAAGAGCAACACGAAGTACGACGTGCCGCCCTCCTCCGCCAGCGCCATGTCGACCGGGTAGGCCCCAACCTGCAGTTCGTAGAAATCCCAGGTGAAGCTGCCCAGCTTGGCCGCAGCTGCGCTTTCGACACCCGAATCAACGTCGAGCCACGACAACAGCAGGTCGTACAACTCACCCTTGGGCAGCCAGGTCGCATCCAGAATCAGCCTGGTCGGATCCAGCGCCGTCTCGCCCCGCCGGAAGTCAAGCGGATACTCTTCAGTCCAGCCCGCCGGCACCAGGCCACCGACACGACTTTCCTCGTTGATGAACGGCTCGAGGACCAGCTCGGTGGCTTCCCTCGGCAGATCGAAAACCACACCGGGCATCTCCGCGATGCAAGAGTCGTCCGGCGCCTGAGTGGGATCCTCCAGGAAATCGCGCGCAATGCTGAGGGCACAGTCCTCCCCAGCTAGAACGCTGTGGCCGACGCCCGGCAACTCGTAGTAGTACGCGTCGATCAAATACCCGGCCACCAGTCGGCCGTACTCTGGCGGAGTGATGGGGTCCAACTCACCCTCCAGTATCAGGGTAGGGATATCGCTGACGAGGGGCTCCTTGAAGGAAGGGTCTGCCTCCTCCACCGGCCAGTTCTCGCAGACGCCGAAGACGCCGTACTCGATGGACAGCTCGGGGTCAGCCCGACTCCGCAGTTGCCTGGGTATTGACATCATGGCATCGAGCTGTTCCTCAGGCTTGCGCCCAATGAGATCCTCCGTGCAGATTACCGAGAACTGCATGCCCCTGCTCAAGGTTTCCACAATCCACAGGCTCTCGCCAGTCAGTTCGGTCATTAGCTCATAGTCGCCCTGGTACGCATCATAGATGGCCTGTGGTACAACAGGGATCGTGGGCGTCGAATAGAGGGCGATCACCACGTTGCTGCGCACGGTATCGCCCGTCAGCAATGCATCGTACGTCTCGCCGCTCGTGGGGTCAGTTGCGATAATGGGAACCGGATCCTCGTTCAGTTCATCGATGATCTCGAAGAACACGTC
>CAYGAW010000107.1:0-29413 GCA_964347945.1 uncultured Anaerolineales bacterium | reverse complement strand
GGAGAGACACGCAGATGCGCTTCCGTCCCAAGTTCGGCTCCACTTTGAAATGGCTCATACCAGGCATGGGGGTGAAGCGCTGGCTGCTGCTCCTATTCGGTGGCATCACCATCGTCAGCCTGGGAGCCGGATACGTCCTCGTTGAAGTCTATCGCACCTGGACCTTCCCCGCGATTTTCTACTACCTGACGCTACAGTTCATCCCTCGCGCCTGGAGGGGTCTCCTCTTTGGCACGGTGGGCATCGCCGCCATCGTTTTCGCCATCTTCCAGCTAAATAGGTCTTTGCTGTCTGCCTTCCTATCCCCTGGGCAAAGCAGCCTGGCGGATATCATCTACAACCATCGCCAGCGCACACGAGGCCCCAAGGTGGTGGCTATCGGGGGAGGCACGGGGCTATCGGCACTGCTGCGAGGACTTAAAGAGCACACTGACAAAATCACGGCTATTGTGACGGTCGCCGACGATGGAGGAAGCTCCGGGCGTCTCCGTCGCGACCTCGGACTCCTGCCCCCTGGGGATTTCCGCAGCTGCATCGCGGCGCTCGCTGACGATGAGTCGCTGACCGCGCGTCTCTTCCAGTACCGGTTTGGTGAGGGGAAAGGCCTCAATGGTCACAGCTTTGGGAACCTTTTCATCGCGGCCATGGCAGCGGTAACGGGCAACTTCGAGCGGGCTATCCTGGAATCAAGTCACGTGTTGAACATCCGAGGTCGTATCGTACCTTCAACCCTGGAGAACGTGACCTTGTGGGCCGACCTGCGTGAAGACGAACAGGAGGAGGGGCCGGACCGCGTAGCGGGCGAGTCACAGATCTCAAAGAGCGGGAGGCCGATAGAGAGGGTGTTCCTAGAACCAGACAAGGTGCCAGGGTATCCCGGTGCCATCAAGGCGATCCTGGAGGCGGATCTGATCACAGCTGGTCCAGGCAGCCTTTTCACGAGTGTGCTGCCCAACCTTCTGGTGCCAGGCATTGCCAGTGCCATACGAGCCTCACCAGCCATGAAAGTCTACATCTCCAACATCGCCACAGAGAAAGGGGAAACCGACGGATACACACTGGACGACCATCTACGCGAGTTGGAGGAGCATGTGGGGGAAGGTCTGTTCACGTACGTGCTGGCAAACGACAACCTGAACGTGCAATTCCCCCGCCATTTGAAGGTTGATGTAGTCACTCCCGCGACGAAGCGCAGCGACAGCTACGAGTTCGTCACTGCGGATCTCGTGGATCTGGAGAACCCCTGGCAGCACGATCCGCAGAAGCTGTCCGAGGCGCTGATGGACCTGTATTGGCGTGTCAGCGCCAAGACCACAGCGGACTAGGGCTGTGTAGCTTGGTGCATGTGGGACAGCTGGGCGGAGGCCGGGTCCGGAGAATGGGCCTGTGCTCCGCGGAACGAGGTGACACAGAGCGAGCCAGGCGTGAGTTCCACATAGTGGTGGACCCCGCTGAGGGGATCTTGACAGAACAGGCGCGGAGGCAGTTGGATAGACTGGAGTGAATGGGCCCCGCTGCTGTGGTTCTTAGCCCTGCTGGTGTGTCTGCTGGTGCTGAAACGCTGGCTGAGCAGGCACCTCTACGGGCTGGGCCTGTTGCTGACGGGGAAGCATGATATCGCCGTCCTGGTATACTTTCTCCTCCTTTTCCCTGGTGTACTTGCTCACGAGCTGAGCCATTGGCTGTCGGCCAAGCTACTCCGGGTTCCTACAGGGAGGATATCCATCGGTCCCTCCAAGAAGGGAGGTGGGGCGACCCGCTTTGGCTCCGTCTCTGTGGCCAAGACCGATCCCCTTCGGGGTAGCCTCATCGGGCTGGCACCTCTTCTCACCGGCAGCATCCTCATCCTTGTCATAGCGTACCTCGTCTTCGGCTTAGCGGCGCCAGAGGAATTGCCGATCAACCTAGGGGCTGAGGATATGCTGTGGACGCTGCGGGGCTACGTAGCAGTTCCGAATTTCTGGCTGTGGGTCTATCTCATCTTTTCCGTCAGCAATGCCATGCTCCCCAGCGAGACCGACCGACAGGCCTGGTTCTCCCTGGGCCTGTACTGCATATTGGCTATCCTGGTACTCTACGGGCTGGGCCTCTTGCAGCAAGTCCCCTACGAGATATCCATCCCGCTCCTGAATGCGCTGAATCATCTCAGCTTCGCATTTCTCGTGACCATCGTCGTAGATGGGGCGGTGATTGTGGTGGTCTTCCTTCTGGAGAGGGTGGTAATGCTCCTCACCGGGAGGAAGGTGGAGTACTAAGGACCAGCTCTGATATCGGGGGTTGCCAGGGCAGTCTGCTGAGCATTCTCAGGGCCCGGAGTGTGACCCACTTGCTCGGCTGACCTCTCGTGCCAAACTTGGTCCAGGTTCTATCAAGAGTGTGTTCCAGAGGCCAGCGACCATCCTCATCTTGCTTGGCCAGCACGAACTCAATCGCTCCTCGCAGCCGCTGGTCCGCCCCGTGGCCGAGCTGAGTCAAGACATCTGCCGCTTCGAGGATGTCGCTAGTGTAGGCCAAAGGGAACCCGAATCTGAGCCACAGGGGACTGATGCGGCGATTGCGGCTGGGGTAGTCCGCCACCGTCAGTTCACGACTGAAGAGCAACTCCAGACCTCTCCCGATAGCCTCTGTCACCGCTGCTGAGTGCTGGTGGCGTGGTATCAGGGCAAAGGCTCTCAAGGCCTTGATTGCGCCCCAGGCACATGGAAGCCAGCTTTCCTTTTTCGTGCGCGAAGCGGCGTTGGCCCGGCAGGCGAAGCCCTCTTTGGCTATCCTCTCGGCCAGCGTTTGAGCCACCGTCCGGACAGTGGAGTTGTCACCGTAGCCCAGAGTAGTGAAGGCCCTAACAAGGTTGCCGTTGAGACAGATGATTGTCCCTGTGCGAAGCTTGGTGGCGGAGAACAGCCCTTCCTCCGGCAGGAAGCTGTTTTGGAGGACGGATCGACATGCTCTGTCAATGGCCTCATTGGGAGTTGCACCCAGATCGGCCAAGAACATCAGTTGCCATACCGTACCTCTATACTTGGGGCTGTAGCCTCGGCCCGGCTTGACCCAGTATCCCTGCGGGTACTGGGCGTCCAGTATGTCCCTGACAGGCTTGGAGGTCAAAATCGTTTGCCGAGCCTCGGTGACCTCGTCGTGGTCTCGAGGATAGTCGAGGAGGCCCCGGAGCGTGAAGTAGCGTACCGAGGGGTTGTCCTCCTCGAGGAGCCAGGGGAAAGGGTCACCTTTGAGATGTTGACGCAACTCCTCCATGCTCTTCTATCCCGTGCCGACGATCACTACCTGCGGGCCATGGTAAACGGGGTCTTGGGATAAAGGTCGTCGGGATATACCCTGATCTGCACATTCACCGGTTCGTGCTCAAGGAAGCGACTCAGGCGCCGGGCCTCAGCTTCCACCTGGGAAGTGAAGGACTTGTCGGCTTCAGCAAACAGAAGCACTTCGACCTTCGTTCTCCTCTTGTCTTCCAGCCAGACGCCGATGACCTGTCCATCGCACCAGACCGTGGGTAGGGCATTGCCAGCCCGATCGAAGACTTGGTCGTACCTCTCGGTAGCAAGGAACCGGCGGCGGTCCTTGTAGCCCATGACGTAGGGGTCGAGGCCTGGCAGCAGGAACACTGAGCGCCCATTTTCACACTCTCTCTGGATGTCGCCCAGTGCCTCAGCAGGCACAAGATGCGCAACTTCAAGGCCTTCGATCTGCACCTCCACCAGATCTTCTTGCACAGCAGCTAGGGCCCGTCTGATATCCAGCTTGCCCAGTCCCGTCCACCAGATGATGTCGTCTTCCGTACCCGGACCGAGACTCGCGAGGTAGTGTTCCACCAATATGGATTGAGCCTCCTCCGGTGTCAGCGAGTCCAGGTCCACGTCGGGGAACCACGCTTCGAAAGTGCCGTACTCGTGCAGGTTGCTGCGCCAGGTCCCACGAGGGCGCCCTCTGACCAGTTGCCAATCGTTGGGCATCAGATCGACGACGATCGACGAACTCTCATCGACGAATTCTTCCTTGATTTCGGCAGTGGTCTTGGCACCATCGCCCAGATTATCTCTGATCGCGGAGCAGGTGCGTTGGTACTGTGACCTGCTGATTCCGTAATGGCGCAGATATCTGTCTATCGTGGCGTCGCGTCGCTTCTTCGTGGCCTGGTAGGCCGCAGGAAGCAAGTCGTTGGGCAGGATGAAGAGGGTGTTGCGCATGCACAGTACCCTGGCCACGGTGTGCTCGTCGTACAGTGCTGCCTGCAACTCCGTCTTATCGAATTCCTTCTGCCTTGCCCAGAGTGATAGATAGGGAACTGTAGCCGCAGTGGCGTGGAGGCCACCGACGGCTTCGATCACCTGCACCAGACTGACATCGGAAGCAGGCTCCCATAGGTGCTGGTGGTGGAGGAGGTACTTGTTGATTTGATCCATGGAGAAAACAGGGAGCGTCACTACTTCACTTCCTATGACGCGAGTCGTTCACCAGCCATACGCCCGTCCGCTTGTCTCTCTCTGGACGCGCGACTTCATTCTGTCCTGGCAGGATCCCGCTCCTGCGGCGCTGATTATACACAGACCTTCGTGCCAAGTCAAGAGTTGTGACAGCCGATTATTGTCACGGGGCTGGGGAGGTGCTATAATCGGAGCCGGCGGAAGCGTGGATGCTTGCCGTCTTGCGCCGTCGGGAGCTACGATGACCACGGGGAGGGAACGGTGACACGCAAGATCATCATGGCCGGAAACTGGAAGATGCACAAGACAGTGGACGAGGCCACAGAGTTGGTGGAACAGCTGAAGAAGGCACTGGCCGACGTAGAGGGCAGGGAGATACTGGTTTGTCCTCCTTTCACGGCTTTGCATGCCGTGGCACGGGCTGTAGAGGGGAACAACATCCAACTGGGCGCACAGAACCTCTATCCGGCCGCGGAAGGGGCCTACACGGGCGAGATATCGCCCCGGATGCTTGTGGACGTGCGTTGCCGTTACGTAGTTCTGGGGCACAGCGAGCGTCGTCAGTACTTCAAGGAGATCGACCCGTTCATCAACCACAAGCTAAGGGTAGCGCTGGAGCATGGGCTGAACCCCATCCTCTGCGTGGGGGAGACGCTGGAGCAGCGAGGTGAGGGAAGGCAAAAGACCATAGTGAGCATGCAAGTCTATCGTGGCCTGCAGGAGATCGATGCCGAGGCGATGAAGAATGTTGCCATCGCCTACGAGCCTGTGTGGGCCATAGGCACCGGTCAGACGGCCACGCCAAACCAGGCCAATGAGATGCACTGGGCCATTCGCAACAATGTTAGCGGTCTGTTTGGCGAAGACGTCGCGCAGGAGACCTGCATCATGTACGGGGGCAGCGTCAAGCCGGACAATGTGGACGACCTCATGGCCCAGCCTGACGTCGACGGGGTGCTGGTCGGCGGGGCATCGCTGAAAGCCGAAAGCTTCGCCCGTATCGTCAAGTACCGCTCTTGAAACGCTGTGGCGTCGGGCGACAGACAACGACATGCTATCTTGAAGTCACCTCTCGGAGCGCCCGGTGCCTTACAGTTGCGCGCGGTGCGCGGCCGTTTCGCTGACGAAGTACGCTCCCTCTATGCCCCGTCTTTCATCTTATGATCAGTGCCACGAGCGCTACTGCCACCATCGCTCCCCACGCGGAACTGAGGAAGTTGACCATATCGTTGTTGAGCCAGCGCCATCCGCGCACGTGCGCGGTCTGTAGCCCGCAGCTGTGCAGCTCCTTCTCCGTCTCGGACTCGCAGCGTGCGCAGTAGAAGATGCCCTGCACTGTGGCCCCCAACAGGCTGTCGAAGAGGGATCCCAGGAGCCCACTGATAAGGGCGACGGGGATGATCCACCACAGTCGCAGGTCACCTCCAACGCTGAATAGGGCCTCGACAGACAGCAGCATGTAGGCCAGGAGCGCTATGAAGAGGGCCCCCAGAGCTGAGGCCGTCGTCCCCAGGAGCGTGATGCCCCCGGAAGTGCCCACTGGCACCCTGCGCCATGTGGTGATCAGCCGTGGCGGGAGGGGGCTGAGAACCCCTATCTCCGTGGCCCAGGTGTCGGCGTTGACGGTGGCCATGGTGCCTAGGAAAGCGGCCAGCAAGACTGGCGCAGGGTGTGAGAAGTAGAGCGCGGTGATGAAGGCAGCCAGTCCGCCGTTGGCCACGACCTGCCCCATGTCGCGCTGGACACCTTTGTGGAACTTGTCAGCCAGTTCTCTCTTGTCAGCCTGCCGGTAGCGTGACAGGGCGCTGGATACCGCGAAGAAGGCGATTAACACGAGGCCCCAGGTCCAGCCGCCGAAGCCGAAGGTGATGGTTCCGACGAGGATGGCTCCCAGCGCACCGCCTCTCGTGAGAGCTTCGTGGCGATGGGCGAGGATGGCGATGATGGTGCTCAATACCAGGCCCAGCGCAATCTGTAGTAGCAGGAAGTCCGTCTGCATTGGTGTTGTCTTGAATTATAGCAGAGCCGGCGTGGTCCTGGTACCAGGTTGAGGTTCAGCGTCCTCGCCAAGCAGGAGACTCCCATCCTGCCGTTGGCTGAAGTTGGGACGCTATAGGAGCCTGTCCATTCCGCCGCGGAACAACGTGGGAGGTGTCTTTGGGGTGATGGTGGCTCCGGCTGCGGAGGGCTCTCACGGGGTCTTCGGAAGCGACAACAGGGGCGGGTGGCCCCAGGCCCGATGGCTAGCCGCGTCGTGCGAGGCTGCTCGTCTGAAGCGGAGTTTCCAGAACGGACGGTTGCAGCGAGAAAACGCGTTCTGAACGAGCTTGGTGAAGAAGATCGAGGTCCTCGGACAGAAAAGAACGCTTTAGGATACGTTCGTCCTCAGCGCGCTAGCCGGCGATGAGCAAGCATGTGTAGCAAGCACCCTTGGAGAAATGGCTAGAGCCGCATCAGGTCTCGCGGCAGGGTTGTCAGGCTCTCGCAACCATCCTCGGTGACTACGACGTTATCCTCGATGCGCACGCCCCCTCTGCCAGGTAGATAGATGCCTGGTTCCACAGTGAAGGCCATCCCTGGCTCAAGGATCTGCTCGTTCCCCTCTACCATGTAGGGTGGCTCGTGGATCTCCAACCCCAAACCGTGGCCTGTGCGGTGGATGAAGTACTCACCATAGCCGGCCTTCTCGATGACCTGGCGGGCCGCGAGGTCAACCTCCTCGGCCTTGACACCCGGCTTGATGATCTCTCTGCCCGCAGCGTTGGCCTCCTGCACGATGGAGTAGATGTTCGCCAGTTCTTCGTCGACCTCCCCCAAGGCGTATGTGCGTGTGATGTCGGAGTAGTACCCATCGCTGCGTAGGAAGCCGTCGATGGTCACCAGGTCTCCCTTCTCGATGGGGCGGCCAGTGGCTGTGGTGTGGGGCGAGGCACCGTTGGGCCCGGATGCGACGATGGGCGTTTCCGGCAAGTCTCCACCGGCGGCGTCGAGAGCTGCCTTCTGCCACGCCGTGGCCAACTCTCGTTCCTCGACGCCTGGCCGAATGAGTTCCATTACATGGCGGAACGTATCCTCGTTCACTTCTGCCGCGCGGCGCATGGCCTCGATCTCCTCATCGTCCTTGATGATCCGCAGCTGAGACAACAGTGGTTCGCCATCGACGAATTGACAGCCTGACGAATACTGCTCCATCCGTCTGAGTTCCAACACGCGCATGCGCAAGTGCTCCACGCCGATGGTCTCGCCCTTCAGATCCAGATCACTGGCTGCCCGTCGAAAGGCTGGGTCGGGGCCCTCTTGATCTGAGTAGGAGTATAGAGAGACCTCGGTTGCCAACCTGGCCTCGGCCCGAGGAGCCTCCAACTCGGGCAAGATGAGGAGGGGCTTCTCTCCGACGGGGAATAGCGCCAGGGTGATGCGCTCGGTGGGGTACATCTCCAGGCCAGTCAAGTAGCGCAGGTTTGCGCCTGGCACAATCACCATCACCGCCACGCGCTCTTCTCTCAGTGCGCGGGCCAGCTTGTCAAGTCGTTGTTGGTGTGTCGTCTTCTTCATGGCGCTTGATTCTAGCATAGTCTGGAGCGGATGGAAAGCGGCGAACCACTTGCTTGCTTTTTTGGTTACAAATGAGTAGAATATATATGTGAAGACGGTAGGCATCATCAACATGGACCTATCGAGGTGGGCCATGCATATGCGTGGCCTGGAGGATTGTCCTAGCTCGCTGTGCCCTAAGTGGGGGTAGCGAGCTTTTTTTCGCCATTGGGCAAAGAGCGGGAGATTGATTCTCGAAAGGAGCTGTCGAAATGACGACGTCGTGGGAGTATCGTTATGCTCAGCGTACCAAGGGCATGCAGAGCTCCATCATTCGGGAGATTTTGAAGGTAACGAGCCAGCCCGACATGATATCGCTCGCGGGAGGAATGCCGGCGCCTGAGCTGTTCCCTCTTGAGAAGGTCGAGGAGGCGTGTCTTCGAGTTCTGCGCAACTTGGGTGCCGATGCTCTCCAGTACAGCACGACCGAGGGGTACCCACCACTGCGCGAGTTTATCGTGGAGAAGATGTCGAGGTACGGTATTGTCGCCAGCGTGGACAACGTGCTCATCACAGCGGGATCTCAGCAGGCTTTGGACCTGGTGGGCAAGGTGCTGCTGGATCCTGGCGACGTGATCATTACCGAGGCGCCGACCTACGTGGGTGCCATTCAGGCCTTCACAGCCTACCAGGCCTCGTACGCCACTGTACCTCTCGACGATGACGGCATGGTAGTTGACCTGTTGGAGGAGAAGATCATAGAGACGCATCCCAAGTTCATCTATGTGCTCCCCAACTTTCAGAACCCCGGGGGCGTCACACTGTCCGAAGAGAGGCGAGAGAGGCTAGTGTCTTTGGCTCGGCAGTACGGAGTGCCCCTCGTGGAGGACGATCCCTACGGCGAGCTTCGTTTCGAAGGCGAGCACATACCTCCCGTGGTGGTCATAGGCGCCAATCGCAACGGAGAACAGCGCGAGGGGTACTTCAAGGGCGACGTGATCTACATGAGTACCTTCTCCAAGACGCTCTCCCCAGGGCTGCGCCTGGGATGGATCGTGGCCCCCGTTGAGGTGCTCAAGAAGTTAGTACAGGCCAAGCAAGGAGCAGATCTGCACACCAGCACCTTCAGCCAGATGGTGGCCTACCAGGTCATCACCGATGGTTTCCTGGAGAAGCACGTACAGGAGATCAGGGAGACGTACCGCCAGCGTCGCGACGCCATGCTCGGGTCCTTGGACAGGTACTTCCCCGGGGAGGTCAGTTGGACGCAGCCTCAAGGAGGCCTGTTCCTGTGGGTGCAGCTGCCAGAGGGTGTGGATTGTCTGGAGGTGCTGGACGACGCCATCGAAGAGAAAGTTGTCTTCGTGCCAGGCACGGCTTTCTTCCCCGATGGGCGCGGGCGCGACGCCCTGCGTCTGACGTTCGCTACGTGCTCTACAGACATGATCGACGAGGGCATTCGCCGCCTGGGCACGGCCATCACTCATCGGATGAAGCAACCGGCATAGCCCCTTACGACTCACGCATTGCCGCGTCTTCGGGTGCGAACTCCCTCGAAAGACATCGAGGTGCTAGTGCATTCGGCCCGGGTGCCAGTGCGTGAGTTCTATGTGTGGACAAAGATGCGAACTACGTTCTTGTGTTGTGTGCTGTTGGCGAGTGCCGTGCTACTGGCTACTCCAGGTTGTCGCTCCACAGGACGGGTGGAGATCGACGAGGCCGACAACGGGGGCGAGGTTGTCCTGAACGTAGGCGATACTTTCCTGCTGAGCCTGGAGTCAAACCCAACGACCGGCTATGGGTGGGAGATCGCCGAGATCGATCAGGGCATCCTCAGGGAGGCTAGCCACGAGTATGAGGCTGAGTCTTCTGACCTCGTAGGTTCCGGAGGGCATGAAATCTGGCGATTCGACGCCCTGGCCGCGGGGAGTACGACGCTGCAACTGGAGTACAGGCGGCCCTGGGAAGAGGGCGTGGAGCCGGAGAAGACCTTCAGCGTACAGGTCGTCGTTCGATGAAGATCTCGCCCACAGAAGGCAGATTGTGTGGATACTGGCTTGCTGGACGGCGAGCCTAACATAAAGAGAATCCTTTCATGTTTGGAGAGAAGAAGTAGTGAGCAAACCGGACCTGGTGATATTACACCCGCCCAGTGTGTATGATTTCCGGCGGGAGTTGAAGCTATATGGCCCCATAAGCGAGGTGGTGCCTTCGACACCGATTTTCGAGATGTATCCCTTCGGCTTCGCCACCATTGCGGGCTACCTGGAGCAGCAAGGGTTGAGGACTCGCATAGTCAACCTGGCCCTTCGTATGATGAATGACCCTTCGTTCGATGCCGAGAGGTTCATCGCCTCGCAGCGACCAACGGCTTTTGGCATCGGACTCCACTGGCTGTGCCACGCTCAGGGTGCGCTGGAGACGGCCAAGATCGCAAAGCGGCAGCACCCCGATGTGCCGGTGGTCATGGGGGGCTTCTCTGCCTCGTATTACCATGAGGAACTTGTGGAGTACCCCGAGGTCGATTACGTCCTGCGTGGCGATTCCACCGAAGCGCCCTTGGCTCAGTTGCTTGTCTGCCTGAGGGAGGAGGGCGAACCTGATGATGTGCCCAACCTGAGCTGGCGCGACAAAAGAGGGAATGTGAGGATCAACCCTCTGAGGCATGTACCCGAATCGGTGCAGATACGCCCCATAGACCAGGCCTTCATGGTCAGGACGGTGCTCAGGGACCGAGATTTGACAGGGTACATGCCGTTCAGGGATTGGCTGGAGTACCCCATGGGGGCGGGGATAACCTGCCGTGGCTGTACCCACAACTGCGTCACTTGTGGGGGGTCGGAATATGCCTTCAAGGGCTATCTGGGTCGAGAGAAGCCCGCGTTCCGCCCGCCGGAGGCCTTGGCAGAGGATGTGAGGAACATCCGTGGTCTCGGCAGGGGGTTTCTCATGGTCATTGGCGATATCCGGCAGGCTGGGATGGACTATGCCCGTCGTTTCCTGGAGGAGATGGCGGTCCTGCGAGACCCCATCACGTTCGAACTGTTCACACCGGCAGGCGAGCAGTTCCTGCGGCAGGTGGCCGAGGCCCTCCCCAACTACGCCTTGGAGATCTCGTTGGAGTCCCACGACGAGGAGGTGCGGCGCGCCTTCGGCAAGCACTACTCCAACGAGGCTGTAGAGAGGACTATCGAAGCCGCCTTCGCCACCGGCTGCCAGCGCCTGGACATCTACTTCATGATCGGTCTTCCCAAGCAGACGCGCCAGTCTGTGAAAGACACGGTGGCCTATTGTGGTGAACTGTTGGACAGGTACGGCGAGGATGGCCGCGTGCATCCCTTCATCTCCCCACTGGCGCCTTTCTTGGATCCGGGAAGCATGGCCTTCGAGGAATCCGAGAAGCATGGCTACCGCATCTTCCACCGGACTCTGGAGGAACACCGGCAGGCCCTGTTGCAGCCCAGCTGGAAGAACGTGCTCAACTATGAGACCGAGTGGATGATGCGGGAGGATATCGTTCTCAGCAGCTATGAGGCCAGTCTGGAGTTGAACCGCGTCAAAGCTCGGCACGGTTTGATGAGCCCGGAAGAGATTGCCCGGCAGGAAGCGCGCACTATCAGGGCAGTGGAACTGCTCGAAGAGCTCGACGTGCTTGGAAAGGTTGACAGGGCGAGCCTTGACGAACTCCAGTCTGAGCTAGCTGAGATCAACGCCATCGCCTCGCGGCCGAAGAATGATTGGGAGCTGGGGCTGAGGCTGGGCGCGTGGGGCTCTCCGAGGAAGGTTTACTTCCTGGTCAGCCAGGGCCTGGCTGCTATCGTGAACCAATCCCGCGCGACCGCGTCCGGAAACCGCCCCACCGGATCTTCGACTGAAAGGAAGGCTTCCGTGTCGGGGGGCAAGAGTAGGTAGGCCACAAAGAGATGACCAGGGTGGTCTCAGCGTCTGTCGTATGACAGCGCGGGGATGATGGGTCTCTTGCAGTCTGACGTCTACTCCATCTACTGACGGTGAAGCTAACCCGCATCCTTTTTGTTCACCTGGACGACATGGTCTCCCTGTACAGGCTCCACGGTCTGCAGCGCTCGACGATGTTGCGAGCATGATGTATACTGTGACAGGGGAGCACCTGCGCTGCCACTGACACAGGAGGAGTCAGTTGTTTCCTCCGTGATGCCTGGGACAGCGAGGCACTCGAAGCGGCCATGCGAACCATCTACGAGAAAGTCCAGCAGTACGTAGCGAGTGGCGAAAGAGTCGCTACAGCGACGGTGGTCAGCACCCAAGGCTCCACGCCACGAGAGGTGGGAGCCAAGATGGTGGTGCGGCCCTCGGGAGACATCGTGGGCACCATCGGCGGAGGGTGCGGCGAAGCTGAGGTCTGGCAGGCAGCGATGGACGCCATCAAGGACGGGCAGCGCTGCACAGTGCGGATTGACCTCACCGAGGACGTTACTCTGGACACGGAGATGGTCTGTGGCGGAGTGATGAGCGTCTTCGTTGACGTGTGGGACGAGCGGGAAGCTGAGTTCCTGGTCGCCATCAACAAAGGGTTCAGGGACAGCAAGAAGATGGCCCTGGCCACACTCCTCTCGCCGGACCAGGACCGCCCTCGACGATTGATTCTTCCCGACGGACAGGCGCAGGGCACTTTGGGGGAGGAAGACCGTGATGTCTGGGTCACAGCTCAAGGTCTTGAGGCACTCTCGCAAGGAGTCTCTCGCACGGTCCTTGACCCTCGGGAAGGCCCAGACATCTTCATCGAGGTACAGGTCTCTCCGCCCACGCTCATCATCGCCGGTGGAGGCCACATCGCAGTTCCCCTGGCGAAGATGGGTGTCATGCTGGGCTTCAGGGTGGTCGTCTTGGACGATCGCCCTCAATTTGCCAACAGAGAGCGGTTCCCTGCCGCAGATGAGGTGCTCGCTGCCCCCTTCGGCGAGACACTGGCCGACTACCCCCTCGACGACCAGACCTACGTGGCGATCATGACGCGGGGGCACGCCCACGACATGGAGTGCCTGCTCCAAGTCATCGACGAGCCCGTGGCATACATAGGGATGATAGGGAGCCGCAGGCGGGTGCGGGGCGTGCTCGACCTGGTGAAGGAGCGAGGGTACTCCGAGGACTTGTTGGCTCGCGTGAATGCGCCCATCGGACTGGACATCGGCGCTCAGGCTCCAGAGGAAATCGCCTTGAGCGTCATGGCGGAGGTGGTGAAGGTGCGACGGGGGGGGACTGGAAGATCGCTATCCGATTGACGTGGCAGGGGATAGAATCACTATCTCTCAGGGATATGAAAGTAGTGGCAATTCCACGCCGCGGCCTGAAGGCCGCGGTTTCGTTGTCAGAATACCAACCCACGCTCCGCGAGCGCCGTGGGCTGAGAGCATGCGATTGGGTTTGAACAGGTGTGGTCTTTCGTAGTGGGCCACTTCTTCAGACCTCGGAGGTTTTCAAAACCTCCGAGGTCTCTGGTTTCGGTGTCAAGCCACCAACCCACGCTCCGCGAGCGCCGTGGGTTCAGAGGACGAGCTTGGATTTGAGCAGCTGTGGTGTCTCGTAGTGGGCCACTGTGGCCTGAAGGCCACAGCTTAGTATACGGCGGTGGCATAGCCGCACGGCGTGCCAAGCGGCTACGTACCACAACTACCAGTACGCCCTAGTCCTGGGGGCGCGGAATCCCCTTCCTCTCAAGTAGCTCGTCGCTGAATGCCAGATCTTTGCCTATCTCCCAGGTGAAGTACTCGTCAAGCTCCTGCTGGGGATAGATTTCCAGCATGGCCTGGTACCAGGTGAGGCCGTCCGTGCGCTGATAGTGCCAGTATTCGACGCCGTTAGAGTCCGTGCGCCAGTTGTAGTCCTCCTGTTCGTAGGTGGCTATCCGTTCCCACCCGAATCGCTTGGCCAGGGTTGTGAAGTCCTCGTAGTAGCCGTCAGGCACCGGCTGAAGCCGCCCGCCTTGAGCATACCCCTCGGGGTCAGCATCCTGGACAATATGCCACCAGTATCTCCAGGGTCGCATCTTTGAGGGTTCTCCCCGGGTTCCATCCTGCGCGGCACACTTGATCAGCAGGCGCCAGTAGATCTCCTCACCGATATCCTCCCTCACCCATTCCAGGCGCTGCCCTCCATTCTCGTCGATAAGCTCGAAGCGTAGATCGACGGCCCGGCCGGTCTTGTGCCAGCTGAAGTAGCTGTACAGCGTGCGCTGGAAGTCGATGCGTCGCGTGGCATCGCTGATCAGAGCCAGGTAGTCATATCCCGTCCTCTGATGCACTGCGACCCTCAGTGCGTTGTAGGAATCGTCTACGCGGTCGTTGACATGCGTATTGCCTCCGGCTACACCCGGCAGCTCTACCAATTCGTAGAGTCCGTTGTTCTCCTCGGGGGAGGTCACAAGCACGGGCGATACGGCGGTGGGCTTGGGTACTGGCTGCCGGTTAGCGACGGGAACGACCTGGGCGGTCATCGCAGGATTGGTCTCATCACCATTGCTGAGCGTCAGCCCAGTAGCCTCCCCCTGCGCGACGTTGATGGTCCTCAGATCATAGTGGCCGCCTCGATATTCGTCGTAAACCTCGAAGGGCTCACCTTTGTTGTAGGAGGCGCTGATGATCTCCTGCCCATCCGGGGACCACGCAGGCGCCCAGTCGTTGACGTCATCGTAGGTGAGCCTCCTTTGGTTCTCTCCGTCGGCTTCAGTCACGTAGATCTCAGTGGCGCAGTCATCCCTTGAGGAGACAAAGGCTACCTTCTGTCCGTCGGGTGACCAGGTCGGGTACTCATCATCGGCTGGGGCGTTGGTGAGGTTGCGCTGGTTGGAGCCGTCGGCGTCCATAATGTAGATCTCCTTGTTCCCATCCCGCCACGAGGTGAAGGCGATCTGTCCACCATCGGGCGACCAGGCAGGAGAATAATCGCCCGACGGATCGTGCGTAAGTCGGGCTAGTTGCCCACTATCGAGGGTCAGCGCGTAGATCTCCCAATTCCCATCCCGATAGCTCTCGAACGCGATTCGAGTGCCGTTGGGTGACCAGGCGGGGGCACCGTCGAAGGCCAGGTTGTGAGTAAGGCGCGTTACCTCGCTGGTGTGCAGCTCAAGGATGTATATCTCCCAGTTGCCGTCCCGACGGGACTCAAAGGAAATTCGTCCTCCATCAGGAGACCAGGCCGGGTTTCGATCTTCAGCCGGATGCTGGGTGAGGTTGTATTCTTGCCATGAAGTGAGGTCCAATAGGTACAACTCCCAGTTGCCGTCTCTGTCGGTCTGGTAGACCATGTAGTTGGCGCCGCCAAGGGGGGTCGGCATCGGAGGAGGTGAGGTGGCGGTGGGAATTGGCGTCGGAGACGGAACCTCTGCGGTTCCACATGCACCGCTAACGAGCGGTAAGAGAAGCGCAAGCGCCATGACTGCAAGGCCGCGACGGTGAAGACCTGTTGTACCCCTAGCCCGCGATGGCATCATTCCCGGCCGGCATTGACATTGAAGAAGCTGTGCGTGGCGAAGGAGATGTCTTCAAAGACCGGCTGGCTGAGGGCCCATACGAGCCAATCGGTGGGCGCGTACTGGAAGTGGACGAGGATGTAGTCGCCGCCTTCGGAAAAGACCACACCGGCGTCGGCATGAGTGTCATAAGCGAAGCCGTGTTTGTGAGCCAGTGGGATATCCTCTGGAATGCCCGCCCCGATCATGGTACGTACCGGGTTCTCCTTCAAATCATCTAGTATCAGCTGGCAGTTCTCCGATGAGATATGCCCTGCATACTCTTGCAGCAGTCTTCCTTCCCCTTGGCTACAATCGTAGATCATCTCCAAGAGCACGCCCATGTCATGGGCAGAGGTTTGGATGAGGGGGTCCGGGTTGGCGGAGACAGACCTCGGCAGGAGCTTGAGCGTCGCCAGACCTGGGCCCGTACGCGCGCCCTCCGTCTCCAGGCGGTACGGCTCGAGTATGAAAGTGGCGAGGAGGCCCAGTTCATCCATCCTGGCATTCACCCGTCTGCATCCCTCGAACTGGCTGCCGTCGCCGATGATCCCCAGCAGGAGATTGGCCCAGTAGTTGCTGCCCGTGGGGTCCGTGACCACCTTCAGCATCATGTCTTGGGTCTCCTCGTCAAGCTCAGTGCCTTCAGAGCGGAGGAACGTCTCCAGCATGACTCCTATCTTGACCACACTCATCCCGGAATAGACGATATCGGGGTTGATCTCTATCCTGTCTCCGGTGGCCGGATCGGAGACGTAGATGCTCACCATGCCCGCGAACTCGTCTATGCGATGCTGTAGCATGGCCTTCAACATCTGGATGTCGGGAGGCGCGGGCTCTGACGTCTCCACCAGGAGCTCCACATCTCTGTCCTCGATGGAGGTCAGGCTGCTTGCCACAATAGGGATGGACTGCTCGATATCCAGCCTTCTTCCTCGCTGACCGGGCTTGAAGGACAGCGTATCTGTGATCGGCTGCACCTCGCGCAAAGGTTGGTCTCTCTCCTGGGCTGTATCCTCCAGGAAACTCGCCAACAACTCCAGCTGGTAGGAGTAATGGAGGGGGATATCCTCGTCTACCGGAGGCAGGCCCTCCTTCAGGAACTTGATGTACCCCTCCCAGAACTGAGGATCCTCTCCCCTGCCCAGTTGATGCGCCTGATCGACCATCTCCTCCACATGCACCTCGAAGTTGACATCGCTGGGCAAAAGGACAATGGTCTCCTCTTGGTACTTCAAAGCTATGGGCTGACTCAGCGGGGTGACGACCATCTCGTCCAACGTAGAGCGAGCCTCCTCCCGCGTCTGGCCTTGGAGGGAGATGCCAGCCACTGACACCCCAGGGTATATGGCCTCGCGGTAGCCGTCGTACTGGTACAGCTTGTAGGCCAAGAAGCCGACCAAGACCAAGACCAACAGCAGAAAAGCGGTCAATCCCAGTTGAAACTTCCGCACTTCAGCCTCGCCAAACAGTCATCTTGCGGGCTCAGGACCCTTGCCATAGGGCAAATCCAGCAGATTATAGTGCCCCGCTGGAACGGTTGTCAAACATCTGCCCCGAAGACCTGGCTGAGCCACTGCCTCACCTCGACGGGGCGAAGGTATTGCCCCAGGTAGCCGTCCCCAACGCGTATGTCCAGGTGCAAGTGCATCTCCCGGCCCTCTCCGTAATAGGAGGCCGGGGTCCCGGAATTGCCAACATACCCAAGGAACTGGCCGCGTTGCACCCAATGGCCAAGTTCCAGATCATCGGCCACGGCACTCAAATGGCAGTAGCGGCTCACCAGGCCATCGCCATGATCTATCCACACTTGGCGGCCTCGCAAGGCATCCAGGATGTCTTCGGGTGTGTGATAGACCTCGCGGGTATGGGCCAGCATCTCTTCCATTTCCTGAGTGGAAGGCGCCACGTACCCGTGATCCACTCTGATCACTTCGCCGGCAGCCACGCTCAACACGGGCGTCTCGGGCGTGACCGCTTCACCGGCGGCCGAGTAGAAGTCGATGCCTTGATGTACCCCATAGCGGTAGGACCGCGGTGCTCCGGGAAGACGGAAGTCGAGATCTGAGAGCATAGTACCCGAGATGGGCAAGGACAGGGGCGGGAGCAGATCCAAGACGAGAGGGTCGTGCGGAGCCAGGGATGACAGGGCAGCAGCGGGTGTAGGCCTGGGTTCTGGAGTCGGCACTGGACCCGGTTCTGAGGGATAGACGTATATGGCATCCCTTGCGGCGAGATACATCTTGTTTCTATCTCGATATACGCTTCGGATCTCCGTCGCTCCGTTACGGAAGAGGTACTGCCGCACAAGACCACCACTCTCTCCATCCAGGACACTCAGCCGCTGGTACCCCTGGTCGATAACGTAGAGGTGTCCCTCTCCGCCTTGGTCGAGGAACAGCAATGATGGGTCCACCAGGTCCGGAGGAGGCACGAAGCTCGTCTGAGATCGCAAGGGCCGGCCGCTCATTCTGTGCAAGCGCACTGAGCCGCCATACTCCTCCTGCGCCAGCACGTAGATGTCCTGCCCCGCGGCGAAGTCGATGCTTCCTCGCAGGTCAATCTCGACGGGTATGACCTCAGCCCCTCCACCCCAATGTCGCCACATCTGCCCCACGTTGGAGTCCAAGAGGAATACCTGATCGTCCTCTGCACAGAGCGAGGTCAGGTGCTGGCGGGAGCTTGCCTCCGACATGTGGGCCAGCCTCTCCACCTGCCAGCCTCCATCCTCCAGGTCGTAACGGAACAGGTTGCCCGCGCGATCCAGCAACAGGACTGAGAGTTCGTCCCCTGACAGAGCAATGTCGGCCACTTCCTGCACCAGGACCCCTCCAACCTTGTTGTCGGGTGGCACGATAACCCTAGAGGAAGGCGGATCGCTCAGGCTTATAACTTTCAATTGGCCCGTATCCAACACATAGGCGTCGCTTCCTCGCACGGCCATACGCAGCGGATGGATGAGTGACCCTGGCTCAAGGCGATGTGCCGTAAAGTTGTGCTCGTCGAGAATGACAGTTCCCTCCAGTTGTACAGTCGGTGTAGGTGGGAGCGGTGTGGGAGTCTCCGTGGGCGCGGTGGTGTGCGTCGCAGCGGCCGTCGGAGCAGTCGGCGTGGAAGTGCTCCTTGGCGAGGGTCTCTCCACGGGGGTCATAGGAAGCGTATTGCCCGTACCGAGTCTGCCTATCAGCAGGGAGCCCACGAAAAGGAACAGGGCCAGCGAGAAGCCCCGTACTTGTCTAAGCACCGAGGTACTCCTCCAGGAGAGAGGAGATATCTACCTGGGTGTGTGGAGAGAGGATGGCGAAGAAATCATCAGCGGTACTCAGCTGTTGTTCCTGAGTCTGGTAATAATCTCGCAGGAAAGCGAAGAAGTCCTCATCGCCCATGCGTTCTCTGACATCCCTGATGAACAGAGCGCCGCGGCGGTAGACAGCATTCATATAGGTCCGTCCATCCATGAAGGCGTAGATGGGACGGTCAACCTGGCCCCGGGGACGATAGTCTTCTACCTCGTACTCCCACCACCATTCCACCAGATCTGGATGTGTCTGCTCGTAGTAGAGCATCGAGCTATAAGAGGCGAGGGCTTCGTCCAGCCACGGCTCTTTCACCTGGTCATTGCCCACCACACCATACCACCACTGATGCGATGTCTCGTGAGCGAGCAGCGACACCATCCCGCTGCGGTACCCACCGGGGTGCTCTCCGTAAAAGTCCTCACCCAGAAAGGTGAGGGCTGAGAACTCCAGACCGCCAGGAAAGTCCACCTCGGCGATGCGATAGGTGGAGTACGGATAGGTTCCGAAGAGGCTCTCAAAGGCGGTCAGGGCTTCAGCGCCGACTACGAGTGCGTCGGCACCGCTACGCTCATGGACGGGAAAGAAATACGAGGTAACGGTGACGTGGCCAGCCTGAATAGTGGAGGACAGATACTGATCGCTGGCGGTGAAGGCAAAGGAGCGAGCCTGCGAGATGGTATAGCGCCACCGGTTGCCGACTCGCGCCTCATCGCCGCTCCCGGCAACTACGACTTCGGAGGGTGCCACAATGTCCACCTCGTAGTCGGCTACCTCGGTCACGTACGGGTCGCCTATCAGGTGGTAGGCGAAGGCGTTCCAGCCCAGTCCTTCTCGGTATGGAACCAGGGCTGGATACCAGTTCCCAACGGCGAGCATGCGGTCCGAGTAACCAAGACTACCATTGCTCCATATGAGGTAGGGGCTCATGCGCGGCAGCTCTATGGAGAACTCCATAGAGAGGCTCATCTCATCGCCCGGTTCCAGCGGGGTGCTGAGCTCGATGCGCAAGGTCGTCCCATTGAGGGCATACTCCAGTTCTGGAGGCTCTTCTTCTCCCTGCTGCTCCAGAGTGACTTGTTTGAGGAGAAAGATGTCCTCTTTATGATTGGGGAAGACGTTGAATACCAACTCCTCCAGGGTGTCACCAGTGAGGTTGACGAAATCCAGCCGCTCACTTGCCTCCAGGCTGTGTCCTTCATAGTCGAGGCTGACCTCGAGCGCATATCGAGGTATGGGGCGAGTTGGTAGAAGCGCAGTAGGGGTCGGTGTGGGCGGGGCCGGAGCGGGGGTGTTCTGCCTGGATATGGTGTACAAGCCCATGGTTCCGGTAATGACGGCGATAACCACAATTATGAACAAGTTCATCACGGACCAAGGGCTCAGAGGGCGGATCCTGGGGATGCCGGGCCGCTGGCCTACCTTTCTAGGCTCCGCGTCGTAGTACTCCAACATCTCCTCGGGATCGAGGCCGAGATGCAGCGCATAGGTGCGGAGGAAGCCCCTTGTCTGGCTTTCGCTGGCGAACTCAGCGAAGTGCTCCTTCTCCAACGCAGTCAGATACCGTTGCCTGATCCTGGTGGCGCCCTCTGCCTGAGCCAGAGACCAGCTCTTCTGCTTTCGTGCTTCGCGTAGAGTGTCTCCAAGTCTGCCCATCTGTCAACCCCTGCTCGGAGCGAGTTTTGGCGGCTGAGGCAATGGATTATAGCATGGGGAAACGATGTAGACAAACTCGCCGATACCACCGGTCAAGGGAAAGGTGCGCAAAGCGGTTCTCGGAACGGGCCTAAGTTGGTTTTCCAGTTCGTCACGCGGAACCCCCCTGCGGCGCTATGACCCACGTGACAACCACTCACAAGCTTTTGCCGGGCGTCCCGAATGTGCTATAATCAACGTGTGGGGACCGGTGTGAAGGGTAGGTCCGATTCGCCCAGGCTTTAGCCACCATCGAGGTTGACGATGAGCTGTCGTCAAAGGACGACGTTGTTGATCCTTCTATGCGCGGTTGTTGTCGTTTTCTGGACGCTCTTTCGGCTACTACCGGCTTCGGTCAATCCTCCAGCGACGAGTACCAGCACCCCCTTCGTTCTGCATACGCCTACCGCCACTGAGACGCCCATGCCAGCAGTCAGGCCATCGGTGACCGGAACGGCCATCGTATCGCCGACGCCAAGGCCTACCGATGCCGATACCCCTACCCCACAAGCCACAAATACGCCAACGAACAGTCCAGCCCCCTCCAATACGCCGTCGCCAACCCTCTCACCAACCGCGACAGAGGCGCCGCCTCCCACCCCCACTACGGTTCCTCGCCCCACAGTACCCACGGAGGTGATGGGCTACCTGAAGGAGTTCGTGGCTCTGGTGGCGCGGGTGCATGACATGCGGCTCCTGGGCGGAGCAACCCAGGTTGACGAGAGTACGGCCGATCAACTTCGGGGTATTTATGACCGGCTACACGAAATGGCGGTAGCGGACGGTGCTGAGGAAATGCACCTGGCCTTCACCATCTACGTCTCAGTGCTCGAGGAGAAGTGCCTCTGTCACATCTTCGCAGAAGTGCACTCCGCCAATGCCCAGGGAGAGCACTATCGCGAATGTGAGAATCGTGCCGCGAATACCGCGATGGATCTTCTGTCGAATCAGTTCCTTCCCAGGCGTGAGGAGTTCCTGCAAGCGCATGATCTTACCGCCTCCGAGCTGGGGTTCCCCTACTGAAGCTGTGTAGCCCCCGCCGCTCATCTTTCCTCAGAAGCCTTCTAAGGTCGGTTGACGAGATAGATGCCCGCACCAACCAAGAGCAGCCCCAGCCACAGCAAGAGGGGTATGTCTTCTCTCAGGATGAGACCGCCAAGGAGCACCCCGACCAAGGGGGCCAGGAACGTGAACGCCGCAAGACGGCTCACCGAGAAGCGGTGAATCATTCGAAACCAGAGCAGATAGCTGAGGAACGCCACGATCAGGCACTGGAAGGCAAACGCCCCCACCACCGAAGGGGTGAGGGCGAGAGACTGGCCGCGCTCGAAGATCACCGAACCCGCAGCAAGCAGTGGGATGGAGAAGAAGAGCTGGGCGTAGAGGGTTTGGTAGTGGCTTAGCTCGCGGCTCTCCACCACCCTCTTGATATATAAGGTGGTCGCGGCCCAGCAGACAGCCGCTATCAACTGCATCAGATCGCCCAGCCAGTACAGGGGTGGCAGGGTATCCGAGCGGGCGCCATAGACCGCAATGATCCCGGCGAAAGCCAAGATCATCCCTGTGCCTTTGACCATCGTTAGTCGATCGCCTGGCAGAAGGAAATGAGCGCCTAGGGCCACCCAGAAGGGATGCGCATACAGAAAGATGATTCCCCTGGAGGCATGTGTGAAAGCCAGCCCCCAGTACAGAAACAAGAAGTCCAAGCCGAAGAGAAGGCCTATGGCGACGGCGTGCCAGATGTCTCGGCGTGGAAAGAGCAGCCGCTGACCCTTGGCCCGCACATAGGCGAAGAGGAGGCCGGAGGCTATCGTTGACCTGAGCAGGGCTGCGAACAGAGGCGGGATGCCCTGGTTGCTTATCCTGATGCTGACCATGTTTGCTCCCCACAGGAAACAGATCAGCAACAGCAGGAGGCTGGCAGTCAGGGGGATGTTCCCAGAGGACTTGGCGCTGCGCTGCGACCGTCGCATGGCTCAGGGACCTAGTCGGCTATGGTCAGCGGGAATGCGGTCTTTACCAGAGGGGTATGAGAGTAGACGAACTTCACGGCCACCGTCTGCGGGCTTTCCAGCACGCCCGGCGTCGCACTGTCTATCGTGATCGTCGCTGCGTAGGTGTTCCCCGGCTTCAGGCCACTTTTGTCCACCGTAACGGTGGTTTGACCTAGCTGTGAGGCGGAGGCCTCGCCCGAGTACGGCTCGATGTTGAGCCAATCTGCATCGTCGGTCAAATCCCAGCTCAGGGAGCCGCACGGAGCATCATTCCCGATAAAGAGCATCTGGGGCCATGGCCCGGTGTTCTCATCAGCCAGGAAGATCATCTGCTCCGGGCTTTCGGGCAAGGTGAGGGCAGGGGTGGCGGCCTGAACGGCGGCGACGGCGTTGATGCGGCCGTACCCGTAGTAGGGGTCCCAGCCTGAAGCCCCGCGGTCGTCCGCGGTACTGTCAATGATGCTTCGTACTTCCTCATGGGTTGGGTCGGGACAGACGGACCAGATGAGGGCTGCTTGGCCAGCCACATGGGGAGCAGCCATCGAGGTGCCGCTCTTCCAGCCGTACTTGTCATTCCACAGCGTGCTGTAGATGTTCACGCCCGGCGCCGCCACCTCGACCTCGGGGCCATAGTCGGAGAATCCCGCTCTGTTGTCGCTCTCATCAGTGGCTGCCACAGCCATCACTTCGGGAAACCTGGCGGGATAGTCAACGAAATCTCCACCACCGTTTCCAGCAGCGGCCACGATGAGGCATCCGTCCGCATACGCTTGCTCCATTGCGTCCTCCAGGGTGTCCGAAGGGGTGGATCCGCCCAGGCTGAGGTTGATGATCTGCGCGCCGTGGTTACAGGCATAGTCCACCCCCTGTGTGACATCCCAGTAGGAGCCGTCTCCGTTCTCGTCCAATACCTTCACCGGCATGATCCTGGCCTGCCAGGAGATCCCGGCAACGCCAATCCCGTTGTTTGTCTCCGCCGCGGCAATCCCAGCCACGTGGGTCCCGTGTCCGTGGTCGTCCTGGGGTGTGGGATCATCGTTGGCGAAATCCCACCCCGGTACGATCTTGTCGTTCAAGTCTCGATGATCCAGATCGACGCCCGTATCTACAATGGCGATGATGATAGCCGAGCTTCCCTTGGTCACGTCCCAGGCCGCGGGTGCCTTGATCTTCGAGGGGCCCCACTGCAGGTCGTAGCTTGGGTCGTTAGGGATGATGGTGGCGTGGACCAGGTGGTCGAGTTCGGCATATTCCACGCGCGGGTCTTGGGTCAGCAGGTCTACCATGGCCTGCTCTTGTCCCTCGGGTACGGCCACTTTGTGTACTCGCAAGTCTGCTATCTCCCCCACTATCGCCCATCCAGGCACGTCCAACAAATCAGTCGCCTGCTTTGCGGAAACCTGGCTCCGGAATTTGACCAGGACAACGCCAGGTCTGTGGTCAGCGCGCGGCGGGGCTCCCTGGCGAGAGATGGCGGATTCAGGGTCCGAGCTTCGACCTGAGGAAGCAGGTGAGGCACTTCCCACGGCCCAGAGAAGGACCGCAATCAGAGATAGGCCTAGGCCTACGAGATGCCGCTTCATTGATTATCCGCCGCGTTGCCGAATCTGAGCGATGATCTTGCTGCAGAGCTCCCTTCCCAGCACAGCCAGCCCGTCCGTGGACAGGTAATGACCGGCGGACGCATCGAAGAGCACATTGGCGCTCGGTGGGAACTCGTCATCGCCGAGCCAGTAGACGACGGCCAAAGGCACCCGGGGCAGACCTCGGAACATGAATGCGCTGTCTCCAAAAGATAAGTCATCGCCCCCTGCCCTCAGCGAGGCCTCCTTGAACCTGGCGAGGTCGTTCCCGAAGGTACTGGCCAATCGGGCGCCTGAATAGCCTTGGAACGCCTGGCTATAGAACATGCCATCGGGTAGTTCTCGGTAGCCGATCCAACGATCAGCCGATGGCGTGCCGTCGGCGGTGCGGAGGTAGTGGAGGAAGAGGAAAAGGAGTCCTGGCGGGCATTCCTTGCCGCTGGCCTTGTCGCGTGCCTGAAACTGGGGGTAGCTAATGAGGTAGGATTCGTCAAAGTAGTCGAGAGTGAACTCGCCGCGATCCTCCTGCGACTTTGCGTAGGTGGCGCCGCTTCGAGCCCCCAGCACGACAGGGTCTGTGGCGGCCAACTCCTCTCGCATCTTCTGCATTACGGGAAGGGAGTAGTCCAGCCATTTCTTCTCGGTACTGAGCATGAGAATTATTATAGTAGAGCGATCAGTGATTGGCAACCCGAGGCTTTTGCAGTATAATGTGAAATCACGTTCCACGGTCGCTGGAGGAGGGGTTATGCCGGAGAAGAAGATACGCGTGTTGATCGCCAAGCCGGGTTTGGATGGGCACGATCGCGGCGCGAAGGTTGTAGCCAGGATCTTGCGCGATGCTGGTATGGAGGTCATCTACACCGGGCTGCGCCAGACTCCAGAGATGATCGTCGCCTCGGCGCTCCAAGAAGACGTGGACGTCATCGGTCTGAGCATCCTCTCTGGGGCTCATATGACGCTCTTCCCCGAGGTAATGCGCTTGGCGAAGGAGAACGGCTTGGGAGATCTTATCTTCCTGGCCGGAGGAATCATCCCTGATGACGACAGAGCCGCTCTCGAGGAGATGGGCATAGAGGGCGTTTTCGGACCTGGGGCGTCGGGGGACGAGATCGTGGGATTCATCAGGGAGCGCGTGGAGAGGGGCTGAGCTTGGATCTGGTTGACCGCCTGTTGTCGGGGGATCGTAGGGCCGCGGCTCAGCTGGTTACCTTGATGGAGGATGGTGGTCCCCTGGCGCGCGAAGCCGTAGCCTCTATTTACCCCCACACAGGTCACGCTCACGTGGTTGGCGTGACCGGCTCTCCTGGGACAGGCAAGAGCACGCTGGTGTACGAACTGGCCAAGGAGTTCAGACAGCGTGGCAGGACCGTGGGCATTGTCGCCGTCGATCCCACAAGTCCCTTCAGCGGCGGGGCCTTGCTTGGTGATCGCATACGTATGCAGAAGCTGAGCACCGACGAGGGTATCTTCATCCGGAGCATGGCTTCAAGGGGACACCTGGGAGGGCTTGCCCGAGCTACCGGAGATGCCGTCAAGGTCCTGGACGCGTTCGGTCGCGACATGATCATGGTGGAGACAGTGGGGGCTGGACAGTCAGAGGTCGAGATTGCGCGCGCCGCCCACACGGTGATCGTGGTTGACGCACCTGGGCTGGGGGATGACATCCAGGCCATCAAGGCTGGGCTGTTTGAGATCGCAGACATCTTCGTGGTGAACAAGGCCGATAGGGATGGCGCCGACCGTACCCTTCTAACCCTGCAGATGATGCTCGACATGAACGAGGGCTGTGACGATCACAAGTGGAGGCCCCCCATTGTCAAAACGATCGCGCTGCAGGGCGAGGGGTCAGCTCAAGTGGCGGATGCTGTGGAGGGGCACCTGGCGTATCTGAAGGAGAGCGATCAACTGCGTGTCCGTAGCGTGAGACTGGCCGAGGAGGAGATGCGACGGATATTGGGTCAGGAGCTGTTGGCCCGGCTTCTGGACGAGATTCGCGAAGAGCAGTTTGAGTTCTTGACGAAGGAAGTCGCCGAGCGAGAACTGGATCCCTACACAGCTGCGGACAGCCTGTTGGCTTCGTTCTACCAGGGCATAGTTGGCAAGGAGGGTGGTGGAGAGTCAGGCTGATGATCGTGGGCGAGCAAACGCGCTTGCGGGCTATTGAACGCGAGGATATCCCAATCTTCGTCAGATGGTTGAACGACCCTGAGGTGCGACAATACCTGGAGATGTACTTGCCGATGTCTGTGGCGGAGGAGGAGCAGTGGTTCGAGGCCCAGTTGAAAGACGATACCAGTCGCATCTTCGGAATTGAGACCGAGGAGGGCAGACTCATCGGTAACATCGGCTTGCACAATCTGGACTGGAAGAATCGCAATGCACTGTTGGGCATCGTCATCGCCGAGAGGGAGTACTGGGGGCGCGGCTACGGCACCGACGCCGTGACGACTCTGCTGGACTTTGCCTTCAACGAGATGAACCTCCACCGCGTCAGCCTCTCCGTCTACGAGTTCAACGAGCGGGCCGTCCGCTGCCACGAGAAGTGCGGATTCCGCCATGAGGGGAGGGCTAGAGAGGCACTCTTCCGAGATGGAAGTTATCACGATCATTTCTTGATGGCTATTCTCCGCGAGGAGTTCATCAGCGAAGATCAATCCAAAGCATAGAAGCAATTGTGGAGGTATGGGCATGTACGAAGATCTGGCCATCTTCAGCGGCACTGCAAATCCGAAGCTAGCTAAGGAAATCTGTGACTATCTGGGCACTCCACTGCGAGGGGTGGACATCTACAAGTTCGCCAACGACAACACGTTCGTCAGGCTGCACCGCAGTGTCCGGGGTCAGCACGTGTTTGTTATTCAGCCCACGTGTGCGCCGGTGAACGACAACATCATGGAACTTCTGATCATGACCGATGCTCTGAGACGGGACTCGGCCGGGGATATCACTGCGGTGGTTACGTACTACGGCTACAGCCGCACCGATAAGAAGGATCAACCACGGGTGCCCATCACCGCTCGCTTGGTGGCCGACATGATCACCGCTGCTGGAGCGACCCGCTTCATGACTATGGACCTACATGCGGACCAGATCCAGGGGTTCTTTACCATCCCTGTCGATGACATCACCGCCTTCCACATGCTGAGCGACTACTTCATCCAGAAGGAGATCGAGGACGCGGTGGTTGTTGCTCCGGACGTGGGCGCCACGAAGCTGGGCAGAGACTTCGCCGAGGCTCTGGATGTCCCTCTGACCATCATCGAGAAGCGTCGAGAGCGGAGTTCCGGTCGAAGGACAGAGGTGCTGAGCCTCATCGGCGACGTGGAGGGCATGAATGCCATCATCTTCGACGACGAGATAGATACCGCCGGTACAGTCCGCGACGCAGCTCTCTTCCTCAAGGGAAAGGGGGCACAAGATGTCTACGCGTGCGTCACTCACCCGATCCTCTCCCATCCGGGACCGGAGCGCTTGAATGAGGCAGGACTCAAGGAACTGGTAGTCACGAACACCGTTCCTATCTCGGAGGAGAAGATGCAGAAGATGGAGGACCTCGAGGTCACTGTGCTTTCCGTGGCCCCCCTTCTGGGCGAGGTGATAAGGCGCATCTATCTGGGCATCTCCGTAGGCGAGATGTTCAATGAGTGATTGAGGCAAGGTGCGAGTAGCCCATGGAGATCACCGTTCCTCATTCCTGGCAGGTGTCCACAGCCGAAGCCAAAGACATACAGTTGAGCCTGCGGGAGAAGGTGTCCTTTGAGCCTGGTTTCGACATAGTAGGAACGGTCGCCGGGGTCGACGTGGGCATGGATGGGGACTTGGCCAAGGCCGCCGTAGTGGTCTTGAGTTACCCTGCCCTTGAACCTGTCGAGCAGGGTGTGGCCCAGGCACAGGCCGCCATGCCGTACATTCCTGGTTTTCTCGCCTTCCGGGAGGCTCCGGCCGTTATCGCTGCGTGCGAGAAGCTGGAGACCGAACCGGACCTCCTCATCTTCGATGGCCAAGGGGTCGCGCATCCCCGTCGTTTGGGCATCGCGAGTCATGTCGGCGTGATCCTTGACAAGCCATCCATCGGTTGCGCCAAGTCCCGTCTCTGCGGCACCCATCATGAGCCCGCGCCTGACGCTGGCTCTTACGTCCACCTTTACGATGGAGAGGAGATCATCGGCGCTGTGGTGCGCACTCGTAGCCATGTCAGCCCGGTTTACGTGTCCGTGGGCCACCGCATAGACCTTGAGACGGCCATTAGGTACGTGATGGCCTGCTGTAAGGGATACCGGTTGCCAGAGACGACAAGGTATGCTCATCGCGCCGCCAGCGGAGAGCAGTTGGTGAGAGGGGCTGAGCAGCAGTCCCTGTTCGATCTATCTTGACGCAAGTGGAAGAATGTCCATTGAGGAGAGCATAAGGAGGGCGGCTGAACTCTTCCTGGCTTCTCGACACGCCGTAGCCCTTACCGGTGCTGGTATCAGCACTCCCTCCGGCATCCCCGATTTCCGCAGCCCGGAGACGGGCCTGTGGTCCAAGTCCGACCCTATGGCTGTGGCCTCAATCTTCACCTTTCGGAGTCAGCCTGAGGCTTTCTACGAGTGGATACGGCCAACAGCCAGACTATTCCTAGAGGCAGAGCCCAATCCCGCCCACCATGCACTAGTTGACTTGGAGGAGATGGGCTTGCTGAAAGCGGTGATTACGCAGAACATAGATAATCTGCACCAGAGGGCGGGATCGAAACGAGTGCTGGAGCTGCACGGTCACCTCAGAGAAGCCATCTGCATGAGGTGCCAGCAGGTATTCCCCAGTGAGGGCATGGTCCACGACTACATGATAGAGGGGAAGGTGCCCTCTTGTAAGGAATGCGGAGGCGTGCTCAAACCGATGGCCGTATTCTTCGGCGAACCCCTGCCCATGGATGTGCTCATGGACGCGCAGATGGAGTCTCAGGTTTGCGATCTGATGCTAGTGGCAGGCTCGTCGCTGGAGATCATTCCCGCCGCCAACCTGCCGTTTGTCGCCCATGGGCAGGGCAGTGAGCTGATTATCATCAACGAGATGGTGACGCCCGCTGATGAGCGGGCAGCGGTTGTGATTCACGACGACGTGGCCCACGCACTACCCCGCATAGCAGAGGCTTGTCGCAAGCAGATTCCTCAATAGGCTCCCTTCCGAGCCACGGCGTATGTGATCTCGAAGGGCAATTCCAAGGCACCACCTGACTCTCTGTACTTCTCCTCCGCTATCTGCAGTACTTGCTGTCTGACTTCTTCCCTCTTCTCCTGGGGAAGCCTCGAATGCATTTGCGCCAGGCGCCCCAGTGAGAGCACCATCTCCCACACTCCCTCTGCGCCCTCGAAGCTTAGGACGTGCGATTCTTGCTGTGTGC
>CAYGAW010000106.1:0-5829 GCA_964347945.1 uncultured Anaerolineales bacterium | reverse complement strand
GACCAGACCATCCCTGGATTGAGATTGGTCACGATGCAGGATCAGGAAGGCCAGCAAGGATTGGGATTTGAGCGTGGGAGGCTTGGGCAATTGCTGCCCATCATAGCGGATGTCCAGCGAACCCAGGAAGTAGAGTCGCAGAGTAGGCACCGCGTGGTCTCCTCAAGACAACGCGCGAGGCAGGAGCCCCGGCTCAGAATCGGGCTCATCGGCTTCCAGATTATAGGTGAGTCGATGAGGAAATCAAAACGGGCCATTGAGGGGCTGTCGTGGCTGGGATGGGAGGTGGGATAGCTCCACCTGGCTGCAGCAGCAACGCACTCCGGGGAGGCGGCACAATATGGCCAAAGGGCTGTCTGGCACCTAATCTTCGTTTGTGCCAGTTCGGCTTCCGCCGTCAGCGATAACGCCAAAGCGACCAAGGAAGGCCAGCATCCCATCCAGGTCAAGGAACGCGGCGCCCTCTCCACTCTGCACATGCTCGATCCGCCCGCGCCATCGCGGCGCAGCCCCCGACCACTCTCGCCAAAAACGTACGACGAAGGTGCTGGCGTCGGAGAATGACAATGGTTTGGCCACGTAGCGTTCCCTCCGAAGGCGGATCGATTATTTCAAAGGGCTGAGGGGCCTCGGCAGCAATGGCCAGGCCCCTCTGCATAGTACCGCCGCTGTGCTCCTACTCAGCGTACGCCCGCATGTGCTCTTGTGGACTCAGGCTGGCGAGCCTCGCCGAAGGAGGCAATGGCCTCCTCGAGGGCAACCCGGATGGGAGTGTACGTCAGCCCCAGTTCCCTTTCCGCCTTGCTCCCGTCTACCATGTAACCTTGTTTCATCGTCCCTATCTGATCCACGGACATGTCCAGAAGGGGCGGCCTCTTGATCAGATTGGCCAGGGCTGTCAGGAGCAGAGCGTTGAGGGCGGTCATGAAATCGGGGAAGCGCAGTATCGGCAGGCGAGTTCCCGAGATCTCGCTAATCAGCTTGTTGATCTCTCCCCAGGTGAGGTTTTCACCGGTCAGGAGGTACTTCTCGCCGATATTGTCTTCCTTTTCCAGACTCCTGAGGATGCCTTCGCAGACATCCCGCACGTGTACCCAGAAGAACATCGTGTCAGTGAGGATCTGGCCGGGCATTCGGCCGCGGGCCATGTTCTTGATATATCGGCCAGCGGCTTTGGGATCATTTGCACCAACCACGGCACCAGGATAGATGACAACCAGCGGCAGACCGTTCTGCTTGTGCAACTCCCAGGCCATCAGATCACCGGTGTACTTGGTTCGGGCGTACTCGCTGGGGCGAACAGGGCCTACTGGGGTGTCTTCCCTGATGGGCCACTCAGCGTTGCCATAGACCGCAGCGGTGCTGACGTGGGCGACCTTGGAAACGCCTGTCTCCAAAGCGCTCTCCATGACGTTTCGTGTGCCTTTGATGTTCACGTCCGCGTAAACCTGCTTGTCGGGAACCCAGAAGACGAAACTGCTGGCCAGGTGGATCACCCAGTCGCAGCCTTGCATGCCCTGGATCACGGAGTCCTTGTCCGTCACATCCCCGGTGATGACGCTGGCGCCCACTTCCTCCAGCACACGAACATCGCTGGTTGGCCTGGCCAGACACACGAGATCGTGGTCCGTTTGGGCCAACCGCTTCACCAAGTGGGTTCCAATGAACCCTGTACCTCCTGTGACAAAGGTTCTCATCTCTCGTCTCCTTTCCGTGACTGAGTTTCCGCTGTTCTACGAGCACACACTACCATAGAGGCGCCAAAAGAGCGCCAAATTGCCTGCCAAATCGCCTCTCCGCCTCCAGATCCGGCCACGGTCGCCCCCATCGCTCAGAATTCTTCCGGGGAAAGTGCTCCTGGCAGCGTCGACGTATCTTCTCGCGCTTTGCCATCACGTCCCGCTGAGCTTTCTCGGCCATGGTTCCGCCTGGGCGCAAAGCCGCCCATGTAGAAAAGCCCCGCTTCCGTGAAGGAAGCGGGACCCTAGGCCATCATTGATGAGCGGATCCGCTGCCACAGCGCTCCGTTAATCCCGCGCTAGTGCGCTTCGATGATCACATCCTTCCAGAACCCCAGCATGATGGCCGATGTGGGAAGTTTGACCACCCACGGCTTCACCAGCGAGTGTCGGCGTTCGTAGAGAAGGGGCAGGATCCATGCCTCATTTACCAAGATGCGGTCAGCTTGCTGGTATGACCTCACCCTCTCCGGCTGGTCCGTGGCTCGCCGGGCTTCCTCCACCAATCTGTTGTACGCCTCGTCCCGCCACGCGTAGTAGCCCCCATGCTCATCGCGCCCTGTCGGCCCGAGGAAGCTCTCTGGGTCGGGATAGAGCGCCGCCGCTGCCATGCCGTAGAGGTGTGGAGGCGTCTTATTCAACCTCTCCAGCAACTCCGCCCACTCCATCGTCTTGCATCTGATCTGTACTCCTAGATTGGCCTGCCATTGCGCCTGCAGGTAGTCTCCCACAGCTTCGCGGCCCCTCGCCATCAGCAACTCCACCTCAGGGAAGCCACGCCCTTCAGGATAGCCGCCTGCGGACAGCAGTTCCCGCGCCTGGCCAGGGTCATAGGGCAGAGCGATCTCCGCCGAGTGTCCCGGCATCCCTCGCGGCACCTGGCCCCCTGTGGCCGGAGAGACGTAGCCGCCGAGGATCACGTCCGCTAGCGTATTCTTATCTGTGCCTAGGGCGAATGCCCGACGGACTCGGCGGTCGCTGAAGGGGGGACGCCTCAGGTCGAATCTTACGTAGTAAGTCGCCAGGTCTGGTATCGGGACGTATTCCCCAGCGTGCCTTTGCAGGATGCGGTCCATCTCTGCCCGAGGGAGTCCTTGGAGAGGGAGGATGTCTAGACGATCGGCATCGTACGATTCCAAGGCAGCGGAATACTCTTTGAAAAAGAACAGTTCAACCCGCTGAAGATTCCCCCCAAAGCGCCCGTGGTATTGCGGATTGCGCACCAGGACCATAGACTTGCCCCTCTGCCAGGCCTCCAGCTCGAAAGGGCCGTTCGTGACGATCTTGCCTACCTCGGTCCACTCATCGGCGTGGGCCTCTACCTTGTGGCGGGGTACTGCTGTGGCATATGCTGCAAGATGGAGAAAGTGACCGGCCGGCTCCTCCAGTTCCACTACCAACTTCAGTTCATCGACGCTCCGCACCCCCACGCCACTGGGATCGGACACCACGCCTTGATGGAAGTCCCTGGCTCCCTTGATGTCGGAAAAGGAACTGGCCAGCGAAGGTTCAGTGGCCGGACTCAGCATCCGCTTCCAGCCGTACTCGAAGTCCGCTGCGGTCACCGGACGGCCATCGCTCCAGCGCGCGCCGTCCCTTAGGTGGAAGACATACTTGCGCCCGCCTTCCAAAACCTCCCAGCTTCTGGCGGCCTCGGGTAGGACGTCCATCTCTGGGCTGATTCTCACCAGCGGGCTGAAGAGCTGCTCGATGACCGCGCCGGAAAGCCAGTCCGCCACTTTGGATGGATCGACAGTCACCGGCTCGGTTTGCACCACCCGAAGTGCATGGGGTGCCGGTAGCAGGCTGGCTGGCTGCACCGTCCCTGCCTGCTGCCAGAGCGTGAAGCCCGCTTCATAGGCATCGCGCGCCTGCCGGAAGTGAAGGCTGGTATGGTAGGTTAATCCTAGCTTCATCAGCGTCCGCGCTGCCCTTTCATTCTGGCGCTGTTGCCTCAGCAACCTCAACGCCTGCTGATAGTAGCCGATGGCTTCCTGATCGGCATAGGCCAAGCGAGCGTAGTCCCCAGCCCGGAGTAGGTAATCTATCGCCTTCTCCGTCAGCTTCTCGTCGGATTGCATGCCCTCCAGGAAGTGAAAAGCCAGTTCTCCAGCGACTTCCTCCCCCTGGGACGCCCAAAGGCGCTCCATCGCTGCGCCTACCTGTGCGTGGGCGTACCGGCGATGCCGGCGGGGAAGCCCTGCATAGACCACCTCCTGGATCTTGTGATGACTGAAGGCATAATCGCGGCTGGTAGGTCCAGTGCCCTCCTGTATTAGTCGACGGCGCAGCAGGTTGTCTAGTGCCTGCAGGGTTGTCTCCTCACCTTGGCCCCAGACTGAGCTGAGAACATCGAAGTCGAATTCGCGACCAAGGACCGCTGCCAGGCGTATCGCCTCCTCGGCTTGCTCATCCAGATGGCTGGCCCGGGCCTCGATAGCCTGACTAACACTCGCGGGCAGGGGGAGTTCTCCGTCGCTGATCTCAGCAAAATCACCTTTCCAGGCACCTTCCTCCAGGCAGATCATGTCCTCCTCGAAGAAGGCCTTTACCATCTCCATCAGGAAGAAGGGGTTGCCCTCCGTCTCCTGATACAACCGTCCCGCCAGGGGACCAACCGCTTCGCCCGCACCAGACATCTCCACCACCATCTCCGTCACGGCCTCTGGCGACAGGCGAGATAGGCGCAGGGAGTCTGCCACCCCTTCTTGCGTCAATCGCCTCCGTAGCCCCATCAGGGGATCTTGGAGGCCAATCGCTTCAGGGCGGAAGGTGCCGACCATCAGAATCTGATGGCCTGCTAGATGGCGGGCCAGATAGTGGACCAGTTGCAGCGTGGACTCGCTGGCCCACTGTAGGTCCTCCATGACAACGAGTAGTGGCGCGTTGGAGGAGAGCTCGGCCAGAAAACGTGACATCGCGTCAAAGAGGCGCGTTCGCTCCTCATCCGAAGGCACGGCGGGCGTGACATCGAGGTCAGGCCTCTTTTCCAAGACATCTGGTACCAAGCGGGCGACCTCCGTCACGATCCAGGCAGGAAAGCCCGCCAGTTCAGACGACGAAAGGGCCGGCAGAGTGGACTCCAACGCCTCAGTGACGGGTTGGTAGGGCAGGACACGCTCGAACTCATAGCAGCGACCCCACAACACGCGGACGCCCTGCCAGCGCAACCGATGGGCAAACTCCTCCGCGAGGCGAGTTTTGCCCACCCCAGCCTCCCCGCTGATGAACACCAAGCCTCCCTGCCTTGCTTCAGCCTCCTGCCAGCAGCGCTGCAAGAACGCCAGTTCTTGCTCTCTCCCTATTAGCCTAGCCGGGGCCGCCACATCGAGGGGGTCGCGCCCGGCAGCAGGCGTTGGTTGTAGGGAGGGCACCTGAATAGGAACCGCCTTAGCGACCCCCACTGCTGGAAAGCGCCGCTCCAGAATCTCCTGGTAGAGCTCGGTGGTCTCCACCATGGGCTCTGTACCCAGTTCCTCCAGTATGATCTCCCGGCAACGGCGGTACTGCTCCAGCGCCGCGTTGCGCTGTCCTAGCCGGCAATAGGCCCTCATCGCCGTCTGGTGCGCATCCTCTCGCAGTGGGTCATGCCGCAGCAACCGCGCTGCCGTAGCCAGTGCACCGTCGTACTCTTCTCTCCCCTCCTGGGCAACCATCAGCCGCGTCAGAGCCTCCGAAAACAGCGTTTCGAGCCGGTACCGCTCATTGATGACCCAGTCATCGTAGAACCCATCCATGAAATCGCCACGGTAGAGCGCGACTGCGGATTGCAGGTCGGCAATATCGTCGGCACCTACTAGGAACTCGAATTCATCAACGTCCAGCCATAGATCGGCTCGAGTATCAAACTGCACTGTGCGACGATCACTCAGGATGAGAGCTTCGTCTGGCAGACCACGACGGATATGCCACAGTGCCGTCCTTAGAGAGCGGCGAGCCTTGGCTTCTGGCCGGTCTCCCCAGAACAGATCGACCAGACCATCCCTGGATTGAGATTGGTCACGATGCAGGATCAGGAAGGCCAGCAAGGATTGGGATTTGAGCGTGGGAGGCTTGGGCAATTGCTGCCCATCATAGCGGATGTCCAGCG
>CAYGAW010000105.1:0-32660 GCA_964347945.1 uncultured Anaerolineales bacterium | reverse complement strand
CTCTTCTGGCGGGTCACTTCCAGTTCCACATCATCGGGCACCTCTTCCAGGGCGGCCAAGAGGCGCTCCAGGGAAGGGAAGACCCTGGTGAGCTCCGATCTCACCTGGGAAGGCTCCCGCACTGTTCGTTCATGGATCTTTAGCTTACGTACCTTGTCTACAAACCGCATATCAGGCATGAGGCTTCCCTTGCTAGTAGAACAGATGTTCTAATTATAACAGACATTCTCTGTCTTGTCAAGATGGATCTGGAATCTTTAAGGTTTGGCCTGCGGTAGGATTGTCTGGGTGCGGGTATCCAGCCATTGGTGTTGGCCAGTGCGAGGGAGCTGACTGACGTTTGCCAATGCCTTGCTTTCGCCGCACGAACTGGGATCTTGTGAATGGCATCGTGTTGCGCTGCTCGAGGGACGCTTCGCGAGTGGCCATGCCTGCTTGGGAGCGAGAGTCTGGAAAGCCGACGTAAGATCCGCCGCTGGGCGCATCCTGAGCAGCCGCGCTGCCTGAGTAGCCGCGAAGCGGCGTACTTGTGCTGAGCCCAGTCGAAGCATCGAAGGCAAGCGGCCCACGTGTCCTAAGCCAGTCCAAGCCGAGCGGTCCAGCGGCGGCGGAGCCCGAATGATATCGAATGTGTGTCCGACAGGCTTCTTCCACCTCCTCCTGGGAGCCGCCATTCACTTTTGCCCTATGTTCGCGTATAATATGTGATTAGTGTGTTATTGACGCTCCTGTGAGCTGTGGAGGATAACGATGCAGATCACCTGGTACGGGCATTCTTGTTTCAGGTTGCGCAGCAGGAAAGGGTCCGTCATCACGGATCCGTATGGCGATGGTATGGGCTATCGTCTACCGCGGCTGCGGGCGGACATAGTAACGGTCAGCCATGATCATCCCCACCACGCAAACGTGAAGGCTATTAAGGGAAAACCGAAGATCATCAGCGGCCCTGGGGAGTACGAGATCAAGGGAATCTTTGTTATCGGCATCCCCGTGTCTGAGAACGTCCGCAAGAACGGAGAAGGAGGAGTGAACACCATCTACGTTTTCGATTTTGATGGCATCACAGTGTGCCATCTGGGAGATCTACGCCGAGTTCCGACCCAGGCCCAGGTGGAGGACTTGAGCGACGTAGACGTGCTTCTCATTCCCGTGGGAGGCGGCACCTCCATAGGTGCTGCGAAGGCATCGGACGTGATCAGCCTGCTGGAGCCCAAGATCGTGATCCCTATGCACTATCGAACCGAGGCCCTGAAGGGGTTGAAGCTGCAGCCGGTGGATCCCTTCCTGAAAGAAATGGGAGCGAAAGATATCGAACCTCACGATGTGCTCAAGGTCACCAAGGGGAGCTTGCCCACTGAAGCTCAGGTAGTGATCATGAGCTACGGAGGCTAGGATGGGAGTTGTTGAGGATGGCGAAGAAAAGGTTGATTGACCAAGGCAGGATACAAACGGCAGTGGAGGAGATCATCGCCGCGATAGGGGAGAATCCGACCCGGGAAGGTTTGGTCAACACCCCTTCGCGTATCGCGGAGTTGTATGCGGAGGTCTTCTCCGGGGTGGACGAGGATGCGGTGGAGATACTGGCCGTTGGCTTCGAAGAGGAAGAGCATGAGGAGATGGTAGTGCTCAAGGACATTCCGTTCTACTCCATGTGTGAGCATCACTTCCTGCCCTTCCATGGCTTGGCCCATGTGGGCTACATCCCTGCTGGACGGCTGGTGGGAATAAGCAAGTTGGCGCGAGTGGTGGAGGTCCTCGCTCGACGTCCTCAACTACAAGAGCGTCTGACAGGCCAGATAGCCGACACCATCATGGATGCCCTCAAGGCCCGTGGGGTGGGAGTGGTGATCGAGGCCGAGCATCTGTGCATGACCATGAGGGGCATAAGGAAGCCGGGCAGCCGGCTGGTCACATCAGCCAATCGGGGCATCTTCCGCAGCTACCCGGCAACGAGGGCGGAGTTCTTCTCTATCCTGGGGATGTCGGAGACGAGCCGCGGGTAGGTCAGTATGACCAGCCGATTCAACGTTCGCGTTCTCAACCTGAACACCCGCGCCAAGATAGAGGCGGAGATGGAGAAGATAGGTGCCTCTCCTCCCGGCATCCGTATCATGAGGCCCAAGGCTTCCTTCTGGGCCGTCAAGCTGGAAGGCTTGAACTTCGCTGGAGCCAACATCGTCAAGCAAGAGATGCTCTCGCGGGGAGGCGAGGCGGTCACCTCGCGTGAGGTGTATTCCTCGAAGGGGGCGGACAGCGATGTGCTGCTCCTCGGGACGTTGCGCCATTATCAGGATCTTGTTAGGAAGCTGCGCATGCAGCCTTTCAAGAGCCTGGTGGCCATCGCTTCCGAGATCGAGGTAGCCCTCGCGCGGCACGCTGGTGAAGGGCCTCAATCGTTGACCGTCGCGGGCCGGACCTTCAACTGGGGAGAGAGAACCTATATTATGGGCGTGATCAACGTCACGCCCGACTCCTTCTCCGGTGACGGCGTGGGAGATGATGCGGAGTTGGCACTGGCCCGGGCTGAGCGCATGGTCGAGGAGGGAGCGGATATCATAGATGTGGGCGGGGAATCCACCCGACCTGGCTCGGAGCCAGTTGACGCCCAGGAGGAGCTCCACCGGGTGATGCCGGTGATCGAGGGCCTGGCCAAGCGTACAGATATTCCGATCTCGATAGATACGTACAAGGCGAGTGTGGCCGAGGAGGCATTCTCAGCGGGTGCTCATCTCCTCAACGATGTCTGGGGCCTGTACATGGACCCGGCGCTTGCCGAGCTGGTGGCTCGATGCCAGGTCCCAGTTGTCTTGATGCACAACCGCAGCCGCCCCAAGGACGCGGTGCAGACGGAGCGTTTGGGGGGGCGCTACCTCGGCGTGGAGTACGACGATCTGATGGCCGATGTTTTGCGCGAGTTGAGGGAGAGCATCGCCCTGGCGCTCAAGGCCGGCGTCGACAAGGAAAAGATCATCGTCGACCCCGGGATTGGCTTTGGCAAGACTGTAGAGCAAAACCTGCAGCTGATGGCTGAGCTATCTCAGCTGAAGGTCCTGGGCAGGCCCATCCTGGTGGGGCCTTCCCGCAAGTCTTTCATCGGTTATACCCTCGATCTACCTCCCGAGGAACGCGTCGAAGGTACTGCCGCAGCTGTGGCAATAGGCATAGCCAATGGAGCCGACATCGTTCGTGTGCACGATGTGAAGGAGATGGTGCGGGTGGCCCGGATGGCAGATGCCATGGTGCGTGAGCACTGACCGCAAGCTGCCAGTTCATCTCTGCGGCTGTACCATGCGGGCGAGCAGGAAGGCAAGACTTGCTTGCCCGTTTTGTTGACAGAGAGCAGCCGTGGCGGTATAATGTAATTGCCAACCATTTGCAGAAGCGCAGGGAGATGACCGTGGCATTAGACGATGAGGCGCTGGAGGTGCTTCGGGCCGAGGGCAAGCGGGTAACCCCGCAACGCAAACTACTGCTGGAGGTGATTCGCCAGGGAGAGGGCCACCTGGACGCCGACGACGTCTACCGTCTGGCGCGCGAGAGGGATCCCCGTATCAGCCTGTCCACGGTGTATCGCAACCTCAATCTTCTCGCAGAACTCGGCGTGATCTCTGTACTTCATCTCGACGAGGAGCATCACCACTATGAGGCAAGAGATGCGAGTGACCACTATCATCTCATCTGCTCAGAGTGCGGCGCAGTATTCGAGTTTGAAAGCGCACTAGTGGAGAATCTGATGGCGGAGGTCAGCGAGGAAGAGGCGTTCTTGATCGAACGGGCTCACATCGACCTGGTGGGCCTGTGCGCCAAATGCCGGGGCCGGAGGAGCTGAAGATGGCCCCATGCATCCACCTCTGAGCGTGAAGACTCATTCCCCCATGCCCTCCAGATACTCGTAGCGCCCCTTGCCACAAGCAGGACAATCGTCCTCTTGGCGCTCCACGGAGAACACCTCGAAGCTATTCTCCCAGACATCTACGTGGGTCAACCCCTCATTGAGCTCGCCTTGGCCGGTGAGCAGCTTCAAGGCCTCGCTGCACTGCAGGGCGGCGATGATGGACACGATGGAGGCCAGGATGCCCGCGGTCTCACAGGTCACAATCGTTGCGGCCTCCGGCCTCTCGGGAAACACGCAGCGAAGGCATGCGGTCTGATGGGGGATGATGTTCATGGTCATGCCGAAGCTGGCGACGGCGCCACCGTAGATCCAGGGTATGTCGTGCTTGACACAGGCGTCGTTGATCAGATAGCGCGTCTCGAAGTTGTCGCAACCATCCAGTACCAGATCAACGTCGCCAATGACGTCCTCGACGTTTTCCTTGCTCACTTCGGCCACCAGCGATTCTATCTTCACCCGGGAGTTGATGTTCTGCAGCCTCCGGGCAGCTGCCAGTGCTTTTGACAGCGCTTCAGCCACGTCGCGCTGATCGAACAGCAGTTGGCGTTGCAGGTTGCTCAGCTCCACGAAGTCGCGGTCGACCAGCTTCAGGCGCCCAACGCCGGCCCGCGCCAGCGTATCGGCGATGTGCGTGCCCAATCCCCCGCAGCCGACCACGGCAACGGAAGAGTTGAGCAATTTGCGCTGGCCAGACTCGCCTATTCCGGGGAAAGCCATCTGGCGGACGTATCGGTCCAGTTGCTCAGTCATTGTGGCGCCGCCGTGGATACTGCTATGGGCAAGTCGTCATCGGCCACCGTGCTAGGCCTGCCAGGAGAATTATACTGTCGCGTGCACGGCGCGGCAAACCCGGAACTGGGCGTAGTGCCCCGCGATGTGGTATACTGCAGCCGGAGGGCCTGGCACTGACGCCACGACTGCCGGGTTCGCAACTCATGTCGCACGATAGGGTGCTTCTCGTAGTCAATCCCGTGCGCGGTCCCAACGCATTGAAACGATTGGCCACGCTGGAGGAGATGCTCAAGGAATTGGGCGTCCGTTATGACCAACAATTCACTGAGCGCAAAGGCCATGCGACAGCGCTAGCCAGGCAGGGTGTGGCGGACGGGTACGAGACCATCGTGGCCGTCGGCGGCGACGGTACCGTCAACGAGGTGGTCAATGGGGTGGTCGGCTCTCCCACGGCGGTGTTTTCCCTCCCCCTGGGTGCTGGAAACGATTTCCTGCGCAGTCTGGGCATCTGGACGGCCGAGGAGGCGTGCTGCGTTCTGGGTGAGGGCAGTGTGACGTCGATAGATGCGGGACTGGCCGATTACGAGGATCAGGCCGGGCAGAGGAGGCAGAGGTATTATGCCGTCCTGGCGGACGTGGGATTTGGCTCTGAGGTTGTGCGCAATACGCCCCGGAGATTCAGACACGCCTTGGGGGGCGGTCTGGGGTACGTGGTGAGTCTGTATCGGACAGCGATACAGGGACAGGGCCGCGCATGCCCCATGAAGGTATGGGTGGATGGGGAGCTACAATACGATGAAGACCTGTTGTTGCTCGAGGCTCTCAACGGGGCGTACGGTGGGGGAGGGCTGAAAGTAGCGCCCAGAGCCCGGCTGGACGACGCCTTGCTGGACGTGTTTCTGGTGCGGGACATGTCTTGGCCCATGATCTGGGCGCTGTTCCCCAGGATCTATCGAGGCACCCACATCGAGCATGAGAGAGCCGAATACTTCCAAGTCAAGGAAGTGCGGGTTGAGGCAGAGAAGAGCAGTACGGTAAGTGTTGACGGAGAGGTAATCGGTCACACACCAGCGAGATTCAGGGTGGTTCCGGGGGCACTCAGGGTGCCGTGGCGCTAGAGCCAGTAGGTGTAGAGAGGAGAGAGCCACCCAGTCGAAAACGGCTGTTGTCTTTCCATCACCTCAGGGCACCCTGGGCCAGTTCTCCATACAGTTGGGCCCATTGCCCGACGCTCAACTCTTGAGGACGCTGTTTCTCATCGATGCCGCAGCGGTGCAGAGCCTCGACAACCTCATCTACTGGGAGATTCAAACCCTGCGAAAGTGAGTTGCGCAACTGCTTGCGCCGCTGCGAGAACCCGGCCCGTACGATCCTGAAGAAGGTCTCCACATCATCCACCGTGGTCGGGCGCTCCACGTAAGGGTCAATCCGCACCACAGCAGATTGCACCCGAGGGGATGGGTAGAACGCACCCGGAGGGGCCCTGGCGACTATCCTGGGCTGGCCGTAGAACTGGACGCTGACCGCCAGCAAGCTCATTGCCCCAGGCCCTGCCACCAACCTCTCAGCCACTTCATTTTGCACAGTCACCACCATCAAAGCGGGTTTGTGCTCCGATTCCAAGAGATGGCGCAGGATGGCCGAGGTGATGTAGTAGGGGAGGTTGGCGACCACTTTGTATGGCGTGGAGATCACATCGGCAAGCTCGAGGCTCAGTATGTCTCCGTGGACTATCTGCACGTGCGTGTAGGAAGCCAATTGGTCGTGTAGGAGGGGGATCAGCCGTTCGTCGAGTTCGAGAGCGATGACTCGTCCAGCGCGCTGGGCCAGCCTTCGCGTGAGAGTCCCCAGGCCGGCACCTATTTCCAAGACGGCGTCCTGATCAGCCAGCTCAGCTGCAGCGATGATACGTTTCAGAAGGGCCTGACTGACAAGGAAGTTCTGTCCCAGCCGCTTCCTGGGCTTGATGCCGAACTCCCGTAGGAGCCTCTTGACTGAAGAGGGGCGAGGCTCGGCGCCACTCAAGGCGTCACCACTCCCGGGGGTATGAGGGCAGGATCCAACGTATGCGATCCGGAGCCGGCACAGGAGTGAGCAGATAGACAGTAACCCAGTGGTAGTAGCCACGAGGCAGGTTGTCCTCATCGAAGCACAGATCGATGTGCCGACCTTTCACGCCGAGGTCACCGGCCAAACCAACGCCGTACGTGGGAACGTACATCCAGGTTCCCAAGGGGATCACCTCGCGGTCGACGGCGATGATTCCCTTGCGAGCTGGCAACCCCATGTAGGTTCTACCGTACCAAGGAGCGTCAGGGGGTGTGCCGGCCGTGGAGGCGCTGTAGGCGGTGGCCAAGACTCTGAACTTACGCCAGTAGGTCTTGGTGCCCTCTGGAGTTTGCACTTCTCTGAGAACGATCTTCGTGCCGTAGGCGATGACTTCGTTGGTGGGCGGGGTTTCCACCCATTCTTCCTCTGTTACCCGTTCCGCCTCCGCGCCATTCTCGTACACGATGCGGACGAGGCGCCTCTTCACGCCTGCGGCTCCCGCTTGATCGAGCCGCTGATTGTCCAACTCCAGGGCCTCGTCGGGCCGCCAGACTGTCTCGAAGGGAATCGGCTCTTCCTCAAGAACCACCTGCTCCTGTACTCTGATCACTTGGACAGTCATGTTGTCGTAGACTACAGTCTCCTGTGTTGGGATGGTGTAGTCTTTTTCGACGAGTTCGATGGCCTCCTGTCTGAGGACTTCCGCCACAGTCTCACCATGGCTGCGGGTCTTAATTCGGCGACCGTCAGCGAAGATGACCAAAGGCTTGGAGCGCTCGATGTAGACTTGCAGACCTGCGGACACATGCGCTCCCAGGTTGGGGGTCACCCCGTCTCCCAGGTATAGGATCACTCCCTCGTCGAACAAGGCCTGTCCCAGGGTCGGAGCAGTGGTGTGCATGGTCATGGGAATCCCGCCATCGTAGACCGTGATGGGCACAGATCGGATTACCACGATCCTGAGAGGGTGTTGATGCCAAAGTTGGGCAGGATGAGAGTTGCCCGGTTCGAGGTCCGCGGGCGCTTCGACGAGTAGGGGTGCCTCCAAATAGCTCGCTTCGCCCTGCAAGAGAACTTTGTCGTGCCGGCTCATGGTTATGCCTGCCTCTTGGAGCAAATCGGCTACGGTAGAGGTGTGGGTCCGGAGTTCCAGGGTGCGGCCATCTACTTCCAGGCTGACTGGCAGCGCCTTGCGAATAACGATGGAGTCCACTTCTTCCAGGGACGCGTCTGGGGGAGAAAGCACGATGTCCTCTGGGCTGAGCTGGATGCCCAGTTCATCCAGGAGGCCGTCCACGGTAGTCTGGTGGGTGCGAGCCGTGAACGTGTGGTCGTTGATGACCAAGCTTACATCACGTTGGGTTGAGATGTAGCCTAGGATCATGCCGTTGGCTATGAAGAACAGTGCTATGATCGAGGCCAGTCCGCCTCGCGAGAGCCAACGGCGCGGGGGCAGCACTTCCTCGGTCAGCTCTACTCTGCGGAATTCAGTCAGATGGGCATCCGATGACACGACTGTTATCTCGACTGCAACCGTATTCCTCTGGTGGCGACAAAAAAGGGGCCAGTACCTGCGCCCGTCCCCTTGTATAGTAGTGTGAAGCGGTCGTGCGACCTCTCTCGACCCTAGCCTCCCGGCTTACCGAGGCCAGTTAGCTCCAACTAGGTTCCCCTGCGGCGCCCAGAAGTGACTACTTACCGCTGCTTCCTTCCGGATCTGACGGGGTTCATAGGCTTCTGCCGCGCAGGACCCAGCCTTCAACGCCACTTTTCCTCAGCAGTTTCGTTAGGCGCAGAACCTCAAGAAGGCTTTCGACCCCGCTATAGCGGATTGCGGGTACAGGGCACCGCTAGCTCCCCATCTAGCACGACCGCAACCATAATACCTTAAGGTGCAAGCAAAGTCAAGGCGGAGAGGGCGGGATTTGAACCCGCGAGGCTGTTACGCCTACACGATTTCCAATCGTGCGCACTAGACCGGACTATGCGACCTCTCCTCACTGCCTATTATAGCATCCAGGGTGCGCTCGTTCAAGTGTCTGGAAGAGCAAGTGTGCAAGAACGACGTGAGATGCGCCGCGCTGCCTGAGTAGCCCTGGGTAGGGCGTATCGAAGGCAAGCGGCGTCGCTGTCCTCAGCCGAGGCGAAGGGTAGCGATCCATCGACAGGGGGAAGCCACAGTCGCGGCGCAAGTGTGTCTCACAGCCTTCTTCGCTGCTCTCTGCGAAGGGATAGGGGGTATCTCGCACACATTCCGGATGCCCCCTGTGTGGAGTGCAGATCTCGGAGGTTTCCCAAACCTCCGAGATCTGATGCCTAGAGTTATTGCGTCGAGGAGCTATGGCGTCTGCTGCGCCGCGTCCAGTCTCAAGACCTCACCGCCCGGGCTCCATAGACCCTCATGGCCGTTGACCTTGTACCTGCCGCGACCTCGCAGATATACCTTGCCGGTGCCAGAGGCTGTGAACTCGATCATGCCGCCGGTGATCCAGACGGTGATTCTATCGCCTGAGGTGTGGATCGTGCCCGACCAGCCCCAGAAGACGGTGGCATTGCTGCTGGGAGCCTCCCACTTATGGCCTCTCCCGCTGGCCTGGAGCATCTCAGCATCCTTGACCCAGACGACGCCCACACCGTGGCCCTCAATCTCGATCTCGCCGTGGCCTCGAAGGACGGCGAGACCGGCGCCCTTGGCCCAGATGGTGCCTGTACCGCTGATCTCCTCGGCGCTGGCAGTCAAAGCCAGCGGTAGAGACAGTGCCACCACCGCTGCCAACAGTAGAGTCGTTCTTTTCATCATCTCAGCACCTCCTTTGCCTAATGCACTCGCATTATCGATGCCGTGTGTTGCTTGCGCGTTATCTGGGCGTAAAAGTTGTGCAAAAAGAAAAAGGGTGGATTCCAGAATCCACCCTTTCGCTGTCCCCCAGAGGAGGTGCTGTCTCTAGCGCGCTCGCTTCTTGGCGTCTTGCTCCGCTAGCGCCCTGCGCAGGACCTTGCCTACCATCGTCTTGGGCAGTTCGTCCCGGAACTCGACGTAGTACGGAATCTTGTAGCTGGCGAGCTTGTCCGTGCAGAAATCCCTGATCTCGTCCACCGTTGTGGTCTCTCCTGGCTTCAGCACCACCCAAGCCTTGACGGTCTCGCCCCGCCTGGGATCAGGGATGCCAGCCACGGCGGCTTCCTGGATCTTGGGGTGCTCGTAGAGGACATCCTCCACCTCGCTCGGGTAGATGTTGAAGCCGCTGGCGATGATCATGTCCTTCTTGCGATCCACGATGTAGAAGTACCCGTTCTCGTCCATGAGGGCGATATCGCCGGTGTAGAGCCACCCCTTCCGCAGGGCGATCTCCGTTTCCTCCGGCATGTTCCAGTATTCTCTCATCACGGCGGGTGACCGCAGGATGAGTTCGCCAGTCTCGCCGATCGGCAGGTCTTTCGTTCCTGTATCGATGTCGACGATCTTGGCCTCCACGTCGGGCAAGGGCAGGCCGATGCTACCTTCCACGTTCAACCCGTACATTGGATTACAGTGAGTAGCTGTGGGGGCCTCCGTGAGGCCGTAGCCCTCCACCAGCCTACCTCCAGTCAACTCCTCGAAGGTCTGCTTGACCGACATGGGCAAAGGTGCCGACCCGCTGATGCAGGCTCTGACGGACTTGACATCATATTTGTCGATGTCCGGGTGGTGGTTGATGGCATTGTACATGGTGGGCACGCCCATGAAGAGTGTAGGTTTATACTTGCTGATGGCCTTCAGCAGGGCGTCTATGTCCCTGGGGTTGGTGACCAAGATCATGGCCGCAGAGAGGGACCACGCCCAGGCCATGACAGCCACCATACCGAAGACATGGAAGAGGGGAATGGCGGCCAGATGGATTTCCTCCGGGATCTTCACGTCGGGCAGGAAGGCGGAGGCCTGGAGCGCGTTGGCGACTAGGTTGCGATGGAGAATCACGGCTGCTTTGGGGACGCCAGTGGTGCCACCAGTGTATTGGAAGAGGGCGATGTCATCAGGGCCAACATCCACCTTTGGATCATCCGCAGGATATTTGTCCAGGAGGTCCGGCAGCCATAGGTCGCCGTCTGCCAGTTCCACGCGGTGTCCTTCCTTCTTCTCCATGAGAAGTCCGAAGAGGAGTTTGTCGAGGCCTGCAAGGTGCTCCTTGATGTTGCTGACGATAACCTTCTGGACTCTCGTCTTGGGCTGGACCTGTTTGACCACGGGATAGTACAGGCTGAGGACGATGACCGTCTCCGCCTCGGAGTCGTTGAACTGGTGCTCTACCTCGCGTGGCGAGTAGAGCGGGCTCGTCGCTACCACGATGCCCCCGGCCTTGAGGATGCCAGCGTAGGCGATGACGAACTGCGGGCAGTTGGGCATGTAGAGAGCCACCCGGTCGCCCTTCTTGACTCCCAGGTCAATGAGGGCGGCCGCCGTTCTGTTCGCCAACTCGTTCAGTTCCCTGTAGGTCAGCTTGGTGTCGCCGAACCTGCCCGGCAGAATGGTGGCGATGCTCTCGGGGTACTTCCGGGCTGACTCGTCCAGAAACCAGTGGAGCGGTACCTCCGGATACTCGAGTGTGTGGGGGACGCCTTCATCGTAGAACTTCAGCCACGGCTTTTCCATCGTGGTCCTCCTTCCGTAGTCTCTACTATCCCTTTCCATCCCACACGAATGATGACCGGGTTGTCGCTAGCCTGGATGGCAAAGCGACTTTCACTTCTCCTCCGATGGATTATATGCGAAAGCGCCGCTTGCGTCAACCTGAGGCGCAGACGTGCAGGTCGCTGGCGCCCATCCGAAGAGGAAATGAAAAGGGCAGGGACAAAGCCCTGCCCTTGATATCGTCCTGGTGCTAATGGTGTCGCCTACGACGGATTGTGACGCTAGCGTAGCCTGCCAGCCCAGCCAGGCCCGTGGCCGTCAACAAGAGGGTTGCTGGCTCAGGCACAAACTCCACTTTCCGGCAGGGTACAATCTGCAGGATGCCGGGATGCCTGTCCGTGAAGGAAGCCACAACCTCTCCGTCTTCAAGAGCGTCTCCCAAGGCGATGACTCTGTTCTCCAGCGGATTGGCTTCGCGCCCCCTCACCCTGTATCTACATATGTAGACCCAAGTCTCGCCAGGGTCTAACCGGCCGTCAAAGTTGTCGTCGCCGTCCGGACCGATGAGCGGGCCGCAGGTGTCGTCCTGGACAGTGACATTGGAGAGGGCGCTGTCTCCCAGACTGCTGACCTCGTACCGGTAGAGCACCTTCTGATTCGGACAGGCATGCTCTAGGTCTGCGGTCTTGAGGACTTGGATTCCTCCTTCCGGTGGTGCCGCGCAGTGCACAACACCTGGATGCTCGTCCTTCACCGTCTGGCCATCGTAATCCCCTTGAGCGGTCACTTCGTTCACGACGCATGTGCGGGGCGAGCTGGGGCCCGTGAAGTCGTAGCTGCACGTGTAGAGCCATGTCTCACCTGGGTCCAGTGCGCCATTCGCGGGACTGTCGTCACCGCCCTGGAACACCAGGGGGCTGCACGTGTTGTCCGTGACGGTTACGTTGGACAGAGGGACATCGCCTGGGTTGCAAACCTGGTACTGATATTCGATCGTGACTGGAGGTGTGATATTGTCATCCAGCGGGGTCTTCTCCACGCGAATGTCCGGTGTGCCTCCGGTTTCACAACGGATGTCCAACAGTATGGCACGATCGGCTACGGCCGAGGTCTGCGATTCATCATCGTCGAAGACCTGCACGTGGACGTTGAGATTGGAGTATATCCCCGGGGCCAGGCTCGCGGAGGCTTCCCAACCCGTGGTGCCGTTATCGGTGATCCACTCAAAGTCCGGCGGCGTACCATCAGGCGGGGAATCGTTCCCGTCGACGAGCTTCGTGGTGGTGCCCAGCTTGACGAAGGCGTCGTCGGGCTGCTCGAGAACCTCCACACCCTCCTCCGCCAGGACCAGCACGTACAGGGTGTTGGTCCGGCAGTCATACCGCAGGTACAGATGAGATTCTATTGGCTTGAGTGGGTCGCCGGCCCGATACATGTGGGCGAAGTGGTCGTTTGTGAGGTCCCACTCCGAGTAGTCCCCATCGACCGTCGCGCTAGCGTAGGTTGGCTCGGGCGGTGTCGCGCCGTATGCGGGCTGAGTCCCCAACAGTAGCCCCCCCAAGAGACCGAGGGCCAGCAGAGCCGCAGTGGCCATTCCAAGAGTCCTACTCGGTGCGAGCTTACTTGTCATCGTACGTTACCTCCTTCCGGTTCTCGCCAAAGATATTCGTGCTCGACCCTTCATTGGAGTGCCCTTCAAGTGACGCACCACGTCCCACGCTGGGGGCTCGCTCTCCTTGACGGCGCGCAAGAATACGCGTGCCCCTCGGACGCGAACGATGCGGCAAATGTGGTGGGCCAGACGTATTTCTCGCAACGATGCTCGTCCTTTGTCCTACATAATACCCCAATTCCGATGCTTTGTCAACCGGAATACTCCGGTCCATCGTGTCCGGCGCTGGACTGCCGCCCCTCGCTTTGACACCACTAAGGCGTTGGCATACAATACCGATGGTGATAGGCTGCGATGAGACCACGGAAGGGAGGCGGTGAGATGTCTAACCCCCACGCTCTCGTGAAATTGGCCAGGGAGACCATAGAGAGCTACATCGGCAGAAACAAGATCGTGAACGTGCCTCCCGAAGAGGAGTTGACCGCTGAGATGAGGCAGAGGGCCGGGGTCTTCGTCTCCATCAAGAAGAAGGGGCAGTTGAGGGGCTGTATCGGCACCATAGACCCGCGCGAGGAGAACGTAGCACAAGAGATCATCCACAATGCCATCTCCGCCGCCACGAGGGATCCCCGCTTCCCACCCATCGGTCCAGAGGAACTCGACGAGTTGGACATATCGGTTGATGTGCTCACGACTCCGGAGCCTGTCGAGAGCATCGACGAGCTGGACCCCAAGCGGTATGGCCTCATTGTGGAATCAAGGGCGAACCCCTTGAAGAGAGGGCTCTTGCTACCTGACTTGCCCAGCATCGGGACAGCTGAGGAGCAGTTTCACCACACCAAGGTGTACAAAGCGGGGATAGTGGATGACGAGGAGCCGATACAGATGTATCGCTTCGAGGTCATACGCTACGAGTAGACCTCTATCGTCTCTTGCCTCGTGGCCTCAGTACCAGACGGGCCGGCACACTTGGCCCTGAGCTGGAGTCCCTTTGGTGCCCTCGCCCAAACCGTCCGTGCGCCATCTTCGCCAAGGCTCTCGGCTCAGTTCACCCCCATAGGACATAGGTGAAGACTGTAACCACGGTTGACAGGCAGCAACATGCGAGGAACGCTAGACCGCACCCGATGCCTACCCAGAGCCACACACTACGCCCCATTTGTCTCACCCTCCATCGCTTCTAGCGTAGACGCCCTTGGCCACGGTCCGGGCCGTACCGACGCCGGGGTTCAAACGACTCCAATGCTCAAAGCTTGCTAGGCCTCCTGCTTGCTGGGCGCCAGGCCCAAGCATCCTTGCTTCTCGTACTTGGCGAATAGGTGCCCCCAGGGAGTGGTCTCCCGCCAACGCTGGTAGATCTTGCGCTCCTTCAGGGGCCAGTGAACGTAGTCGTGATTGATCTCGGAGACCAGGATGGGGATCTTCACCAGAGGGGTGCGGAAGATGAGCTTCTGAAGGACCCTGGTGGGACCATACCATCCGAGCCAGGCCAGGAACTTGTGAAAGGACTGACCTACCTCGAAGTGCCAGTTCTCGCTGCCGATGTCGTCGCCCACCAACTTGACCTCATTGATGTCTCCCACCCCCAGTCCGCGTTCGTGGGCGAGCCGGATGTAGTCGATGGACAGGGGGTCAAATCCCATCATGTTGGCCGAGACAGCATCTATGGCCACCTGATCGGCGCTGGCCAGGATGACGTTCTTGACCTCGGGCGTCATCGTCCGCGGACCAGGACCGTTTCCGGCCGTGGTTCCGTCCATTACGGCGAAGATGCCAGGGTGGATCTCTCGCTGGATGGTGAGCAGATCCACCAGAGTCTCGTGGATCCAACTATGGGTGTAGTGCCGGCGGGTGTGCAAAAGTCCGCCAAACGCGTTCTTCATGGCGCCGGTGGTTGTGGTATAGATATGACACTTCGTCGTGGGCAGGTGCACGATGTTCTTGCCGAAGAAGTAGTCGGGGATCTCTATGCCCTCGGGATAGATGTCATGTAAGATGAGCATCTCGCCCTTGGGCTCGTAGGGTATCCAGGTCATGTCTTCGTCCTTGAAGTTGTAGAGAACCGGGATACAGTAGCTGCGGAAGATGGGGGAGTAGAGGTTCAGGTCTTCTCCCTTGAAGGCATTGATGACCACCGTCTCGTTCTGGACGCAGGATAGATCTGTGTATCCGGCCCTTCTCAAGGCCATGATGGTCCCCTCCAGTTGCCAGGGGGTGGTATTGGCGCTGGGGAAGGGGTAGTGCCAGGAGATGTTGTCCTTGAGGATGGTGGAGGCGGTAGGGTCCAGGGCGTCCCCTACGCCTGCCAGCGCCAACAGACGTTCGTAGTCTTCCACTACGGTCTCCGGTCGGGTGAACAGCACCGCAACTTTCGGGCGGCTTGTCATCGTACGGGCATACTCCTTCAGTCAATCTTAGAGAGTGTGTAATACTATCCTCATCAACATATGCAGGGCAAGCCCGAGCCAGGGCGCAGATGGGAAAACGTATCCAAGAGGCCGCCAAAGGAGGAATCTGAGCTCGCCTAACTCAGCAGAGCCGCGGAAGGGCTTGTCGGAATCAGCGCGGGAATTCATTCCCGCGGTGGCCTGAGTCGGACCACACAGAACAAGTGGGTAACAGAACGTCCGGGAGCCGTCAAGCATGGAGTCCAGGACGCCTGGCCGTGCAGCACCTCTCCTTGCCTGCAGCCCAGTTGGTCGATGGTAGGTGGCAGACCACGGCCTGAAGGCCGGCCGGGACTTCGCTGTCACGGGTTGAACAGCTGTGGCCTTCAGACCACAGGGGAAGACCAGAAGATCAGAGGCTGAAGCCCCCGCTTCTGCTCCGCGAAAACGTGGGGCGCATTGCTGGGTGGAAGGCTCTGTCGGCGCGAGTGGGTCGACGGTAGGTGGCAGACCACGGCCTAAAGGCCGTGGCTTCTTGTTACCGTTTGCATAGCTGTGGCCTGAAGGCCACAGGCGAATGGAATAGACCGACAGCCTGAGTTCCCAGCTTGTGCCCTGCCGGAACTTGGGGGGAAATAGAAGGTGGCACGACGTCTATCCAAGTGCGTGCAGGCGTCGGATGCAGCACCCATGAGCCCAGCATCCGATCATTCGTATCATTCGTGGTATTCGTGCCTCTGGTCGGCGCCTGGCGTCACCCTCAGAAGCTCGATGGCGTGGGGCAGGGCGGGGAGGATCACGTCCAGGGTCTCCTCCACCGCCTTCTGGCTCCCGGGCAGGTTGACGATCAACGTGCTGCCCCGGACGCCCGCCACCTGTCGGGACAACATGCCATGAGGGGTGACTTTCATGCTCTCGGCCCGCATGGCCTCCGCCAGGCCGGGAGCCTCTCGATCTATGATCGCCTTGGTAGCCTCTGGTGTGACGTCGCGGGGGGCGAAACCTGTCCCACCAGTGGTGAGAATCAGGTCCAGGTCCAACACGTCAGCCCAGTCCACGAGCGCCGCCTCGATCTCTTCCCTCTCGTCAGGGACGATCTCGTATTTCTTCACCTTGGCATTCAGTCGGTCCGTCACGACGTCTATGATCGTAGGGCCGCTCAGGTCCTTCCGCTCGCCCCTTGAGCCCAGATCGCTGACCGTCAGCACTCCAACGCTGATCACTCGCACTCTCCTCTCGCGAAACCATCGCCCAGGGCCGCTTCCAGCACTTCATCCATGGTGTCCACCAGGATAAAGTCCATGTTGTCGCGTACCTCCTGGGGCAGGTCGTCCAGGTCCTTCTCGTTGTGCCGAGGCAGGATGACCTTCTTCAGGCCGACCCTGGCGGCCGCCAGCACCTTCTGCTTGACGCCGCCGATGGGCAGGACCCGACCCCTGAGGGTGATCTCACCAGTCATGCCCACGTCGCACTTCACAGGCGTGTCCGTCATCAGGGACACCAAAGCCGTGGTGATGGCCACGCCGGCGGAGGGGCCATCCTTGGGAATGGCCGCGGCAGGGAAGTGAACGTGCAGATCGGTCTCTGCGAAGAAACCGTCGTCGATGTTCAGTTCTTTGGCGCGAGAGCGCACATAGCTCAGGGCTGCCTGCGCTGATTCCTTCATCACATCGCCCAGCTGCCCGGTCAGGGTAAGACCCTTGCTGCCCTTCATCTTGGTGGCCTCGATGAAAGTGATGTCCCCTCCTGTAGAGGTTACCACCAGGCCCGTGGCCACTCCAGGCACCTCGGTGCGCTCCGCCGCCTCGTTGTAGAACTTTGGCTTGCCCAGGAAGTCGGAGACGTTGTCCTTGGTGACCACCACCTGGCCTTCTTCGCCGGCGGCGATCTTCGTGGCCACCTTGCGGCAGACTGAGCCAATCTCCCGCTCCAAGTTGCGCAGACCCGCCTCGCGAGTGTACTCGCGGATGATCGCCCGCAGGGCATCCTCGTCGAAGCGTATCTCGCCCTCCTTCAGGCTGTTCTCTTCCAACTGCCGGGGAATCAGATAACGCTGTGCTATCTTGGCTTTCTCCTCTTCAGTGTACCCGTCCAGCTCGATGGTCTCCATCCGGTCCAAGAGAGGAGGCGGTATAGTGTACAGCACGTTAGCGGTGGTGATGAACATCACCGGCGAGAGGTCCCAATCCACGTCCAGGTAATGGTCGCGGAAGGAAAAGTTCTGCTCGGGATCCAGCACCTCCAGCAGTGCCGAGGAGGGATCGCCTCGGAAATCGCTCCCGATCTTGTCCACCTCGTCCAGCATGAACACCGGGTTCTTCGATCCCGCGCGCTTGATGGACTGGATGATACGTCCGGGCAGCGCGCCAACGTAAGTGCGGCGGTGCCCCCTGATCTCCGCCTCATCCCTCATGCCGCCCAGCGACATGCGGATGAATTCCCTGCCCAGAGCGCGGGCGATGGACCGACCCAGCGACGTCTTGCCCGTGCCCGGCGGGCCTACGAAGTTGAGGATGGCACCCTTGGACTCCTTTGGTCCGTCGGCGCCTTCGCGCTCCAGGCGCAGCTTTCGCACGGCGAGGTACTCCAGGATGCGCTCCTTTATCTCCTCCAGGTCATAGTGATCCTCGTCCAGTATCTCGCGGGCGCGGTTGATATCCAGGTTGTCTTCGGTGCTGACCTGCCAGGGGAGCTCGATGAGCCAATCCAGGTAGGTTCTGATCACCGAGTATTCGGCGGCTGCCTGAGGCATGCTCGACAGCCGGTCCAGCTCTCGTTGGGCCTCCTTCTTCGCTTCCTCGGACATGCCTGCCGCTTCGATCTTCGCCCTGAGTTCGTTGATGTCCTTGGCTTGCTCGTCCTCTTCGCCCAGTTCTCTCTGTATGGCCTTCAGTTGCTGCCGCAGGTAGTACTCCTTCTGGGTCTTCTCCATGTCCGATTGGGCTTCGTCCTTGATCTTCTGGCCAAGCTCCAAGACTTCAAGTTCCCTGGTGAGGATGACGTTCAGCTTCCGTAGCTTCTCCTTCACAGGGTCGATTTCGAGTAGCTCCTGGGCCGCCTCTGTGTCCAACCGGACAGCACTGGCCACCATGTACACCAGCTGGCGAGGCTCGTCGGCGTTCAGTACTGCCACCGTGAGTTCGCTGGGCAGGTAGGAGACCAGAGAGACCAGACGTTGGAAGAGTTCTATCGTGTTGCGCGACAGGGCTTCCACCTCCAGACTCTCTTCCCCTTCGTCGTCGGGGATGATCTCGATTCTGGCCTTCAGGTAAGGTTCTGTTTGTATGAACTCCGTAGGCCTAATACGCTCTAGGCCTTGAACGATGACTCCAACCTGGCCTGTTGGCGATTTTACGGCCCGGTGAACCACCGCCGCGGTGCCCACTGAGTGTAGGTCTTCTGGCGTGGCCTTATCAGCTTCTGGGTTCTTTACCGTAACCAGGCCGACGAGGCGGCTACCCAGAACCACGTCGTCGATCAGTTTGACGGTCTCGGGCCGCTCGATGCTCAGGGGCAGAAAGGTAAGGGGGTAGACGACCGTCTGCCGCAATGGCAGGATGGGAAGTTCGGCCGGGACGGCCGATATGCCCTTATCGTCCTGCTGCTCGACCTCCACTTTCTCCTCGTTGGCCTGCATCAGCATGTTGAGTAAGTCTTTTCCTTCAATGCTCATTCGGTACTCTCCTCGATAACGGTGATGGGCACCTTGTGCTTGCCCTTCGCCTTGGGCAGGACGATCACCAGGAACCCATCCTCGTAACTCGCCTCTATGTCCTTCTCCTTCACTGTCCAGGGTAGAAACACGTCGGTTCTGAAAGCGCCGTACTTGATCTCCATCTGCTGATATGTCAGCTTGTCTGCCGGATCACGACGCATCCCCGTCACGGTCAAGATGCGGTTGGCGAAGGAAATGTCTACCTGCTTGCTGTCTACGCCAGCTACCTCCACGCGAACGACGGCAGCAGTGTCGGTTTCATAAACGTCGGTGGGTGGACGCCAGCCTCTGTGACGCAAGATGTCGTTCCACTGCTCAGGCGGCACGAACCGTCTGATCATGCGATGCATCTCCGAGTACATCCTCTCCAGTTCGTCCGCCACCCACTTCTCCGATTCTCGCATCTCGTCATCCTCTCAGCTCTGCAAAGGTCTTGTTGACATTCTTACTACATTGATTTTACCAAATTTGAGCGTATTTCTCAAATTCCACAGTCTGGACAGATCACGTGTTGAAGTATTCTTCGCGATGTGGTATAATAAAGATGGTTGCAAGCGCAGGGACCAGGCTTGAGTCCTCGCCGGGGAGGCACCATGAAAAGGTTGGGCTTTTCTTTCTTCGCAGCTTGGGCGTTCGCGCCCATTGCCGCTGGGCGTGCAAGAGACGGGAAGAGCGCCCAAGTTGGCTCTATCCAGTCCGCGGCTGACGCTTCTACATCTCGCCAAGCCCACGGTCTTTCTCATCCTGCCGTCGTGCTCTCCAACAGCGTGTGCCCCAACCGGTCAGAAGAATCAAGGAGGGCGAGATGCTGACCCAAGTAGCATTGGTGGTGGGCATTCTGCTGGCGGTGGCTGTGGCAGTAGCTGTCTTCTATGTCTTCAGGACGCTGCGAGGTCCAAGAGAGCCGGTACCTGAAGATATCAGGGAGATTTGGGAGCTCACCAAGGCCATCGAGGCAAATCCTAGAGACGCCGAAGCGTATTACCGCCGCGGTCTGATCTACAGCGAGCGGGGAGCCTACGAACAGGCTATCAGAGACTACACAAGGGCTTTGGAGTTGAAGCCCGATTTCGTGCTGGCGTACGTAGATCGGGGGGTGGCCTACGGGGAGACGGGACAGTATCGAAAGGAGATCAAGGACCACAGCACGGCCATCGAGTTGGATCCTGACGATCCGCTGCCCTATACGAATCGCGGTGTGGCACACCGCAATCTGGGGCAGCACGATCAGGCGATCCGAGATCACAGCATGGCCATCGAGTTGGATGAGGAGTATGTGTTGGCCTACGTGAACAGAGGTGTCGCTTACAACGAGAAGGGCGACTACCAGGCAGCCCTGGCTGATTACAACAAGGCCATCGAGTTGTCACCCGATTATCCGTTGGCGTACGTCAACCGCGGCAAGAACTACATAGACCTGGGGGAGTACCAGCGAGCCATCGCTGACTGTGATAGGGCCATCGAGCTGGACCCGCAGGACCCTCTACCTCACACCAACCGCGGCGTGGCCCATGATATGATGGGACAGCACGAGAGAGCTATTCAAGATCACGGCCAAGCTCTGGAACTGGACCCCGATTCGGCTCTGGCTCACACTAACTTGGGCGTCGCTTACGCCAATTTGGGCCGGTATCAGGAAGCGGTTGAAGAGCATACCACAGCCCTTGAGCTGGAGCCCGAGTATGCGAGAGCCTACCTCAATCGGGGTGTGGCCTACATGGAGTTGGGGCTCCTCAAGGAGGCCGTGGAGGACTGTCGAAAGGCGGCCAAGCTCAGTCCCAAGGACGCGACAGCGCACTACAACCTCGCCTGCGCCTACTCCCTGCTCAAGAAAGCGCGACAAGCGGTCGAATGCTTGGAGACGGCCATAGTGCTGGAACCGAGCTTCCGCGATGACGCCAGAGGAGATGAGGACTTCGACAACATCCGGGGCGACGAGAGGTTCGCCAGACTGGTCATGGGGTTGTAGAATCTGCCTTGAGGGCACCAGTCGTCTTCCAGCGTAAAGCGAGGAGCGGGCCAATCGCCCGCTCCTCTTGAATCAGCACTCTGTGGTGTATGCTTTACTTCTTCTTGCCCTTGACTTTGATGACCTTGGGCTTGGCCTCGGGCGCCTTGGGGATGGTCAAGGTCAGGATGCCATCCTCGAAGGAAGCCTCTGTATTGTCTGGGTCGGTGCCTTCAGGCAGGGCGATCGACCGGGCGAAAGAGCCGTACCGCCGCTCGCGGCGGATGTAGTTCTCCTCTTTGACCTCCTCCTCTTCCTTGGTCTCCCCTGCGATGCTGAGGGTATTACCACTGATGGTGATGTCGATGTCGTCCGGCTTCACGCCCGGGACGGAAGTCCTCACAACCACGCTGTCCTCAGTCTGGAACATGTCCAGCGCGAGGGTGGCCTCGGTGGGAGCCAACCACTCGCGACGGGGCGGACCCACGAAGCTTTCTTCGAAGAGCCGGTCCATAGCCTCTCGCAAGGTCATGAAGTCACGGAATGGTTCCCAACGTACGATGCTCATGCTCCACACTCCTTTCTGTCTTGTGTGATTGTCCCGCGGGCACTGCCTGTATGTATTATAGCAAATCTTCGGGGATTTGTCAAATATCTAGACAACAAGAGGCTCAACTATCATTACGGCCAGCTTGACAGAAGTCTCACAGAATGGTATAATATGAGTAATCGAGTCGTGTATCTGAAGCCATACTGGGCAGGAGGAGCATGGAATACAAGGACTACTACAAGATCCTGGGTGTCGACCGGAATGCTAGCGAGAAGGAGATCAAGAAGGCCTACCGGAAGCTGGCGCGGAAGTGCCATCCAGACGTGAACCCGGGCGACGCTGGGGCCGAAGAGCGGTTCAAGGAGATCAACGAAGCCCACGAGGTACTTAGTGATCCCGAGAAGCGAAAGAAGTACGACCAACTGGGCACCAGTTGGCGCCAGTGGCAGCGTGCGGGGGGTGAACCAGGTGGCTTCGATTGGGCGCAGTGGTATGCTCAACCGGGGGGTGCTCGCGTTCACGTTGAATACGCGGATCTTGGCGATCTCTTTGGCGGCGCCGGCGGCTTCTCCGATTTCTTCAGCGCCATCTTCGGCGGGCTAGGAGGTCGCGGTGGGACCACCTGGGGAGCGCGAGGGCAGCCCCGTGTCGCTCCTGGTCAGGACTACGAGCAGGAGGTGGAGGTCACCCTGGAGGAGGCCTTCTCTGGGACCACCAGGATTCTCCAGAAGGACGGGCGCCGCCTGGAAGTCAAGATACCGGCCGGCGTTGAGACCGGATCCAGGGTGCGCATGAGAGGCGAAGGAGGCGAGGGCCTCGGCGGCGGAGCCAAAGGCGATCTCTATCTGAGGGTGAGGGTGCTGTCCCATCGTACTTTCGAGCGCAAGGGCGATGATCTGTACTGCGAAGTGCCTGTCGATCTTTACACAGCAGTGTTGGGGGGTGAGGTGAGGGTACCCACCCTCAAAGGAGGCGCTATGCTCAAGATCCCGCCAGAGACGCAAGGGGGTAAGACCTTTCGGTTGAAGGGGCAAGGTATGCCCCGCATGAAGGACTCGGGCACCAAAGGGGACCTCTACGCCAAGGTGCGGGTCAAGGTGCCTGAGCATCTGAGCGATAATGAGAAGGAGTTATTCAGACAACTGGCAACTATGCGCTAAGCTCTCTATCGAATGTGAGATGTCGTTGGGCGCAAGGGGGTTAGATGAATGGAGAACAGAGACCCACTGTATGACGAGCCCTGCTATGTGATTAGCATAGCCGCAAGGATGGTGGAGTTGCACCCGCAGACTCTGCGCTACTACGAGCGCGTGGGACTGATACGCCCTCAGCGCTCCCGGGGCAACCGTCGCCTCTACTCGCCCAGAGATATCGAGCGGCTGCGGGCGATCAACCGTCTCGTTGATGACCTGGGCGTCAACCTGGCAGGGGTCGAGGTAATATTCAACATGAGGAAAAGAATGGAGGAGATGCAGGAGGAAATGGACCGCTTGCAGGCTGAGGCCGAGGAGGAGATAGCGCGCCTGCGCGGCCTTCTTGAGGATGTCTCTTAGTGAGAAATTCACACGCGAGGAGATTCATAGACAATGGATTTGAACAGATTCACTGAAAAGGCCCAAGGGGCGGTCGTCTCCGCCCAGGAGTTGGCCAGAAGTCATAATCATAGTCAGATAGAACCTGAACACCTGCTGTCGGCTCTGTTGAGCCAGGAGGGGGGCATTGCGCCGCAGATCTTGCGCAAGCTCGAGGTTGACCCCAACTTGGTGGGGCAGAGGCTGGAGGATGAGCTGGGCAGGATGCCGCAGGTCCGCGGGGCGGCAGCCCAGGTGTACGTCTCACCCCGTCTGCAGCAGGTCTTCACTGTCGCGACGGAGGAGGCGGGACGTCTGCGGGACGAGTACATCTCGACCGAGCACCTGCTCATCGCAATCACAGACGATCGTGCCAAGGGTCCCGCCTACGAGATCTTGAGGGACTTGGGCGTCACCGGCGAGAGCATTTACCAGGTGCTAACCAGCATTCGAGGCACGCAACGCGTAACAGACGCCAATCCTGAGGGAAAGTACCAGGCACTTGACAAATACAGCCGTGACCTGACCCAGCTGGCTCGGCAGGGGAAGCTGGACCCGGTGATAGGCCGCGATGAAGAGATTCGCCGTGTAATCCAGGTTCTCTCTCGCCGCACCAAGAACAACCCGGTGCTGATCGGCGATCCCGGTGTGGGCAAGACCGCCATCGCGGAGGGCCTCGCGCAGCGCGTCGTGCGTGGCGATGTGCCCGAAGGCCTCAAGGACAAGCGCGTGGTGGCTCTGGACTTGGGAGCGCTGATCGCTGGGGCAAAGTTCCGCGGCGAGTTCGAGGAACGACTGAAGGCCGTACTCAACGAGATAACCGAGTCCGAGGGGCAGATCATACTCTTCGTAGACGAACTCCATACCGTGGTGGGCGCGGGCGCGGCCCAGGGGGCCATGGATGCCAGCAACATGCTCAAGCCCATGCTGGCACGAGGAGAGCTGCATGCCATCGGTGCTACCACGATTGACGAGTACCGCCAGTACATAGAGAAGGACGCAGCATTGGAGCGACGCTTTCAGCCCATCCTCATCGATGAGCCAACGGTGGAGGAGACGATCTCCATCCTGAGGGGTCTGAAAGAAAGGTACGAGGTACACCACGGGGTGCGCATACAGGATTCGGCGGTCATTGCCTCTGCCACCCTGTCAGATAGATACATCAGTGATCGCTTCCTGCCGGACAAAGCCATCGACCTCATTGATGAGGCCGCCTCGCGCCTACGGATGGAGATAGACAGTAAGCCGGCAGAGCTGGACGAGATAGATCGCAAGATCATGCAGCTGGAGATCGAGCGCGAGGCGTTGAAGAAGGAGAAGGACGAGGCCTCCAAGGAGAGGTTGGAGCGCCTGGAGAAGGAACTGGCGGAACTCCAGGAGGAAAGCAACCGCATGAAGGCTCACTGGCAGCTGGAGCGCGATGCTATCCAGAAGATTCGCCAGCAGAAGGAGAAGATGGAGCAGACCAAGCTGGAGATAGAGCAAGCAGAACGTCATGCTGACCTGGAGCAGGCAGCGCGACTGCGATATGGCCAGCTGGCCGAACTAGAAGCGCAGTTGAAGGAGAGCGAGGCCCGCTTGCGAGAGCTGCAGGCCGATCAACTCATGTTGAAAGAGGAGGTGGACGGGGAGGACATCGCTGAGGTGGTGTCCAAGTGGACGGGCATCCCCATCTCCAAGCTCATAGAAGGCGAGGTGGAGAAACTGCTGAAGATGGAAGAACGTCTCCACATGCGTGTGGTGGGTCAGGACGAGGCCATTGAGGCTGTCTCCAATGCCGTACGACGGGCGCGGGCTGGCTTGCAGGACCCCAACCGGCCCATTGGCAGCTTCATCTTCCTGGGACCTACGGGCGTGGGCAAGACGGAGCTGGGCAGGGCCCTGGCAGAGTTCCTCTTCGATGATGAGGAGAACATGGTGCGCCTTGACATGTCCGAGTACCAGGAACGCCACACGGTTGCCCGCCTCATCGGCGCGCCTCCGGGCTATGTCGGGTATGAGGAAGGGGGTCAGCTGACCGAGGCCGTGCGCAGGAAGCCGTATTCGGTCATCCTCTTCGACGAAATGGAGAAGGCACATCCCGAGGTGTTCAACGTGCTGCTCCAGATCCTGGACGATGGCCGACTGACCGATGGTCATGGCCGGGTGGTCAACTTCAAGAACACGGTGGTGATCATGACCTCCAACATCGGCAGCCAGTGGATACGAGATCTGGCTGGTCGGGATGAGGAGGAGATGCGCCGCCGCGTCCTGGAAGCCCTGAATCAGCATTTCCGGCCAGAGTTTCTCAACCGGGTGGACGAGATCATCATCTTCCACTCACTCTCGTTGGACGATTTGGTGCAGATAGTCGATATCCAGCTGAGGCATCTAGAGAAGCGCCTGGCCGAGCACAAGATAGTGGTGCACGTTACAGATGAGGCCAAGCGGTATCTGGCCGAGAAGGGATACGATCCCGTCTATGGCGCTCGGCCGCTGAAGAGGGTGATCCAGCGGGAGTTGCAGGACCCACTCGCCAAGGAGATGCTGGAGGGCAAGTTCACGGACGGCGACGCCGTCAAGGTTGATGTGCAGGATGGTCAGCTGCGCTTTGAGAGGGAGGCCGTGCTGGAGCCTGTAGCATAGCAGCGGCGCCGTGAGATGATACCGCTGGACAAGCAAGAGAGGTACAGAGATCTGTACCGGAGTCTGCGGCCCGGGTATGAGGACAGTGTCGCAGTCTACGCGCGATTGGCGGGACGACATATCACCCCGCAGAGCAGAGTGCTGGACGCAGGTTGCGGCAGAGGAGGAGTAATCGAGCTATACTGGGAGACGGTGAGGCAGGCGGTGGGATTGGATGCCGATTTGCCGTCTCTGAGGGAGCATCGCTGCCTGGAACAACTCGTTGTGGGTGACCTTGAACGGCTGCCCTTTGCATCGACCTGCTTCGACCTCATCTTGTGCAGCTGGATAATGGAACACCTCGCGAGACCTGATGGTGTGTTCGAGGAACTGGCGCGCGTGCTGCAAAGGGGCGGTCATTTGGTGCTGCTGGCACCCAACGCGTGGAACTACGTGACCATCGTCCAACGTCTTATTCCTGGACGGTTTCAGCGGCGGCTTACGCGGAGGGTGTATGGGCGAGATGACAAGGATACCTTCCCTCTAGTGTACCGGGCCAATACACGAGGCGTTCTCGACTCGAAGTTCAAGCAAGTGGGCCTGGTAAACGAGCAGTTTCACTTGGTGGGAGATCCTTCGTACGTGGCGGGGAACGATCTACTCTTCAGACTGGGCGTATGGTGGGAGAGGATCACCGACTGGGGTCCCTTGCGCAATACGAAGGTGCACCTGGTGGCCTCATACGTCAAGGTGTAGCGCCCATTCACCACGAGGGGCGAGAGTGAGCGTGTCGGCAGGGACGCGACGCCGCCAGATCCGTACTGAGGACGCCGCTTTTCTGGTATAATATGTATTAGATCGTACCACAGTCGAGGTGCTCCCCCAAGCGCGAAACACAGCGGGGGAGAGGGAGAGACCTATCATGATGAGGTTTGATCGTTTTACCGAGCGGGCCCAGGATGCGATTGCCCGCTCTCAAGAGATACTACAACGTTATGGACACAGTCAGATGGACACGGAGCATCTGCTCCTGGCCATGTTGGAGCAGCCCCAAGGGGTGGTCCCCGAGATACTGTTGAAGCTGGATGTGGATGTAGATGTGCTCACCAGCCGCCTCGACGAGTTGCTGCAGTCCACTCGTTCCACCTATCAGTCTGGCGGGAGTGGTCCGACCCCGACCCAGCTGTTCGTCACACCTCGGCTGAACCGGCTCATCTATGTGGCCGGTGAGGAAGCGAGAAGGCTCGGTGATGAGTATGTGTCCACGGAACACATCTTTCTGGCCGTGCTAGGCGTGGGAGGGGGAGCAGCGTCCATCTTGGGGGACATGGGTGTGGACAGGGACAAGGCGCAGGCGGCGATCGAAGAGATACGCGGTGGACAGAAGGTGACCGACCCCCGCGCCGAAACCCGATATCGCGTGCTGGAAAAGTATGGACGCGATCTCACCCAGTTGGCCGAGGAGGGCCGGTTGGATCCGGTCATCGGCCGCGACGAGGAGATCATGCGCCTGATGCGCATCCTCGTGAGGCGCACCAAGAACAACCCCGTACTCATCGGCGACGCGGGGGTGGGTAAGACGGCCATTGTGGAGGGACTGGCGCAGAAGATTGTGTCGGACGACGTTCCCGAGAATCTCATCGGGAGGCAAATCATCGAGCTGGACCTTGGCAGCATGGTGGCTGGTTCCCGCTTCCGAGGCGAGTTCGAGGAACGGCTAAAGGCGTGCATGGATGAGATCGAGCGTTCCAAGGGCGAGATCATCCTCTTCATTGACGAGCTACAGAACGTGGTGGGTGCCGGCGCTGCCCAGGGGGCGATCGACGCCTCCAACATGATGAAACCTGCCCTGGCTAGGGGCGAGTTGCAGGTCGTCGGCACAGCGACCTTGGACGAGTATCGCAACCACATCGAGCGGGACACGGCACTCGAGCGCCGGTTTGCTCCGGTGTACGTGAAGGAACCCACGGTCGAAGAGACCATAGCGATGTTGCGTACTCTCCGGGAACGCTACGAGGATCATCACGGCGTGGAGATAACCGACGAGGCCCTGGAGGCGGCGGCCAGGCTGTCCCATCGCTACGTGAAGGAGCGGCATCTACCTGACAAAGCCGTTGATCTGGTGGACGAAGCTGCTGCCAAACTGCGTATAGACATGTACGGTGTGCCTCCGGACCTAAAGGAGAAGAAGATCCGGTTGAGACAGCTCCAGGCCGAGGAGGAAGAGGCAGGTCAGACGCGAGAATGGGAACAGGCGGCAAGCCTCAGAAGTCGGCGCCTGGCTCTGGAGAAGGACTACGAAGAGGAGGTATCCGTCTGGCGGGGCGAGCAGGGGCTGGACGAGGTGGTAGACGAGGAGGACGTGGCTCAAGTTGTGGCCAGTTGGACAGGCATCCCGGTGAGTCGCATGCTGGAGACCGAGGCCAAGAAGCTGTTGGAGATGGAGGAACGTATCCATCAGCGCATCGTGGGCCAGGACGAGGCGGTGGCGGCGGTATCCGATGCTATCCGCCGGGCTCGGTCTGGGCTGAAGGACCCTCACAGGCCCATAGGCTCCTTCATCTTCCTGGGCTCTACGGGAGTGGGGAAGACGGAGCTAAGCAAAGCGTTGGCGGAGTTCCTGTTCGATGACGAGGACGCTATGGTCCGAGTTGACATGAGCGAGTATCAGGAGCGACACACTGTATCGCGACTGGTCGGTGCGCCTCCGGGCTACATTGGCTATGGCGAGGGTGGACAACTCACTGAGTCTGTGCGCCGTCGCCCCTATCAGGTGGTCCTCTTCGATGAGATAGAGAAGGCCCATCAGGATGTGTGGAACGCCCTGCTCCAGATCCTCGAGGAAGGCCGGATGACCGATGGCCAAGGCCGGACCGTGGACTTTCAGAATACAGTGGTCATCATGACCTCCAACGTGGGCACTAGCTTTACCCGGCGAGATGGCCCTCTAGGTTTCCGCGCTGGTGACCGCGGCGACGAACAAGCGGTTGACGACGAGAGAGTCAGGGAGGAGCTGAAGAAGACCTTCCGGCCCGAGTTCCTGAACCGGGTGGACGAGATCATCGTCTTTCACGACCTGGCACTGGAGCACATCAGAGAGATTGTCGACATCCAAATGAGGGACATCCAGGAGCGCCTGGCTGAACACGGGATCACCATCGAGTTGGTGGAGGAAGCCAGGGAGTGGCTGGCCGATGAAGGCTTCGATGCCAAGTTCGGAGCCCGTCCCCTGCGGCGCACCCTCCAGCGCGAGGTAGAGACGCCTCTATCCAAGAAGATCTTGGAAGGTGAGCTTGAGGCGGGCGACACCGTGCTGGTGGATGCCGACCCGGAGAAGGGCATCGAATTCGAGACCAAGGGCAAGAAGCGTAAGGCCAAGAGGTGAGCTCTAGGCCGCCGGCTGACATCCGTTTGTACTTAAGCAGCTGTTAAGGGGAGTCAACACCGACTCCCCTTTCTTGCACAATTGATGTCCAATTCATTGGTAGGACACGTTGTCAACTTGTCCTACGTCTGCTGCCACCCCTGCTCACAGGCGTCGGTAGGACAGATTGCCAACCTGTCCTACCGTTCCAGGACCCGCAATGCCGCGAACTCAACACGAGCATGCCACCACTTTGTTCTCGAGACCTAAGCCTGCTGAGCAGATGCGTGTTGTGTGCTGGGAAAGACGACCTGCGTTGCTCGCGCTCGGCGCAGTTCAGAGCTATGATTGTCTTGTGGCGCCGTGATGACGGATTTGTCCATGGAGCTACAAGCCTGACGGCGATGGACAAGAACAGTTGAGGAGCAATGATGCGAACGATTCGGGATGTGGCGGGATGCCCCGACTTCCTGGGAGACCTGCAAGAGATATCTGAGAGGAGGAAATCATGGCCGACCAAGCGGGTCCGGAGGGCCCTCAGCGCATTGAGGCAGAGATGGTCTTGATCCCTGCGGGCGAGTTCTTGATGGGCGCAGACAACGGGGAAGATGACAGCCCGATTCACCAGGTGTACATCGATGCCTTCGACATGGACAGATTCGAGGTAACCAACGCTGAGTATCTCGCCTTCTGTGAGGATCAGGACTGGAGGCTGCCGGAATTCTGGGGTAGGGAGGCATTCCACAGTACGTTGGACTTTCCCAACTACCCCGTTGTCGGGATCAGCTGGAGCGATGCTAGGACCTATGCAGAATGGGCCGGCAAGAGGCTTCCCACCGAGGCGGAGTGGGAGTGTGCCGCCAGGGGCGGACTCGTCGGCATGATCTACCCCCACGGCGACTCCATCGATCCAACCTGGGCGAACTACCGCTGGTCAGGGATAGGGGGAACCGTTGCTGTTGGACGCTACCCTCCAAACGGGTTTGGTCTGCATGACATGGCGGGAAATGTCGTCGAGTGGGTCGCGGACTGTTACAGTGCGGACTACTACAAGATCAGCCCGCCGAGAAATCCGCAAGGGCCCGAGAAAGGCAAGTTTCGCGTGATTCGGGGTGGGGGATGGCACTCCGGCCCATCCTGCAACCGGGTCCACTTCCGAAACGCCTTGCCGGCCAACTGGAAGGATCTTGCCGTCGGCTTCCGCTGTGCGAGGGATCAGCGGTAGGAGACCGCGCAGGGGCACGGGACACGAGTGACGGCGCGGCGCCGTCCATTTCAGGTGGTACGCCTCGCGAGTCGCGCGGGATTCTTGGTCACGGGCATCCGTAGGACAAGTTGCCAACTTGTCCTGCGTGTCGTGCAGGCGGAACCTGCTCAGCGTGAGCGACACGTGTGAGAATTCGCCCTGCGAATCGCGCGGGACTCTTGGTCACGGGCACCTCTAGGACAGGTTGCCAACCTGTCCTAGGGTTCGAGGATCGGGAGTGCGCCGAACCCAACGCGTCCATGGGACGACTTCCCTTTCGAGAGCAGACACACCCCGGCAGAACTGCTCCCTGTGCGACCGAGAACGAGCTGAGTTGTTTGCACTCGGCACCGTTCAGGGCTATGATTGTCTTGTGGGTGGGGTCGCGCTCCCAAGCCGTGGCCCCGGAGCGCAGGAGCAGCATTGCATGCGTGTGCTTTTCATCTTGAAACAGGTGGACTACGAGCCCCAGGGCATCCTGCACCTGTCCAGCGTCTTGAAGAGGGCCGGACACGAAGTCAAGTTGTGCATCGTCAGCCAGGAGGGTCCCTTCGACGCGATGCACCAGTTCAACCCTGGCATGGTGGCCTACAGCGTAACCACAGGAGCGCATAAGTACTACCTCCAACTGAATAAGGAGCTCAAGGAGCGATTCGACGTCTTCTCCGTCTTCGGCGGCCCTCACGCCACCTTCTTCCCCGAAATGATCGAGGAGGAAGGGGTGGACGGCATCTGCATCGGCGAGGGAGAGGGAGCCATACTGGAGCTTGCGGAGGTTCTGGACAACGGAGCCCTAGAGCCCAACATCCGCAACTGGTGGTTCAAGCTAAACGCGGAGATCGTGCGCAACCCGCTGCGACCCTACATCGCAGATCTTGATGCCCTGCCCTTCCCCGACCGAGACCTGGTCTACGAACAACATCCGCCCACTCGGCACAGCAAGATCAAGCACTTCTTCAGCGGCAGAGGCTGCCCCTATGACTGCACCTACTGCTTCAATCACGCGTTGTCTGAGATATATCGGGGGCTGGGCAAGCGGGTTCGAAAGCGAAGTGTAGACGTCGTCTTGGCTGAGATCAATGCTGTGCGCGAGAGGTATCCTCTGGCCTTCGTGGTCTTTCTGGACGACACCTTCACCATACGCACGGACTGGATGGCCGAGTTCGCCGAGGAATACCCCAGCCGGGTCGGACTGCCATTCTTTTGCAATGTGCGAGCCAACTTAGTGACACAGGAGTTGGTGGAGCAACTCCGACACGCAGGTTGCGTAAGCGTGGGCATGGGCATTGAAGCGGCCAATGATCGCATCCGCAACGAGGTCTTGCACCGCAACATGAGCAGAGAGCAGATAGTGATCGCCTGCGAGATGTTGAGGAGAGCGGGCATCAAGGTGATGAGCACCAACATGGTGGGCCTGCCGACGGGTGGTCTCGAGGATGACCTGGAGACCCTGAGACTGAACATCGAGTGTCGGCCTGCTTTCGCCAATGCCTTCATCTTCCAGCCCTATCCTCGCACGCAGCTAGGGGAGTTGGCCCGCCGCGAGGGTCTGGTGGAGGGCACCCTGGATGACATCTCCGTGTCCGCTTGGGACAGCTCGGTGCTCCGATTTCCTCCTGATGAAAAGCGTCAAATCGAGAATCTGCAGAAACTGTTCGCCGTGACTGTGCAATGGCCGTGGCTGTTGCCCCTCGCGCGCCAGCTGATCAGACTGCCCAAGAACAGGGCCTTCTGGCTGGTACACAAGCTCTGGAAAGGATACACCATCGCCAGGAGGATTCACCCCGTGCGTCTTTCCGTAGCAGAGTATCTGGAATCCGTCTGGCATTTTATGAAGCTCGACTAGCATTGCTCTTGACCGCGTGTCCAATGCGGACATCGTGGTTCGAGTGCATGAGAGGAAGTGTACCATGGATGAGACCAGGGCCGATGTGGCAGTCTTCATAGACTTCGAGAACATATATATCTCAGTGCACAATAAGTACGATGCCGACCCCAATTTCGAGTACGTGATGGACAAGTGCGCCGAATATGGGCGTATCACCATCGCTCGGGCGTACGCCGATTGGTATCGGTATCCGAGGGTGACCAGTGCTCTCTATGCCCACGGCATCGAGCCCATGTACGTTCCCACGTACTACTACGAGCGCGACAAGGCCCACAGCGCCAGCGCCATCAAGAACAGCGTGGACATCCACCTTTGCATCGATGCCATCAAGACTCTGTACGGCTATCCCAACATCAGGAGCTACATACTGGTCACGGGGGATCGGGACTTCATCCCTGTGGTGAACACAATCCGTCAGTATGGCAAATGGGTGGTGGTCATCGGGGTAGGGGGAGCAGCCTCCTCCCACCTGGCGCAAAGCGCCGACGAG
>CAYGAW010000104.1:0-3083 GCA_964347945.1 uncultured Anaerolineales bacterium | reverse complement strand
ACCGCTGGACTCAGTTATGGCGACCAAGAAGACTCCCCAGTTGATGAGTTGTACGGCCAGGCCGACCTGTTCAGTGCGGACATCACACTCGAGGAAATGATACGACGCCTCACCGGCTTGCCACTTGTTCACCAGCCGGGAGAGGTGTGGCGGTACAGTGTGGCCACGGATGTGGTGGGTCACCTGGTCGAGGTGATCTCCGACATGCCCTTGGCCGACTTCCTTGAGGAGAAGATCTTTCGACCTCTCGGCATGAAGGATACGGCCTTCTTGGTACCTCCGGCAAAGATGGAGCGCTTTGCCACGGTATATGGGCAGACCGAAAAAGGAAATCTGGAGGTACTTGACGCCGCCACCGCAGGCGACTACAGCGAGACGGTGCGACTACACTTGGGTGGACAGGGACTGGTGTCAACGGCCGCCGACTACCTGCGTTTTGCCCAAATGGTCTTGAACAAGGGAGAACTGGATGGCGTACGCTTTCTGGCGCCGAAGACAGTGGAACTGATGACCACCAACCATTTGCCGCCCTCCCTATTGCCAATAGCAATGGGAGAAGAACAGATGCCGGGGTTTGGCTTTGGGCTAGGTTTCAGTGTGCTGATCGATGCTGCCCAGGCCGGCATCTTGGCGTCTGTTGGCACTCATGGTTGGGGTGGTTGGGCCAGCACAAAGTTCTGGATTGATCCGCAAGAACAGCTCATTGGCATCCTCATGCTGCAATACATACCTAGCGACACTTATCCTATAGGTGAGGATTTCAGGACCCTGGTCTATCAAGCACTCATTGACTAACTGGTCGTCCAAGATACGCGGCACTTGTTGATTTGCCTTCATCATCGAGGTGCCCAAAGCGCAGCGCGACGAGCACTGACCATCCTCACTGGGGTCAAAGGATGTAGCAATGGAGGATATCACCAAACTCAAGGACAAATGGGAACAGACCACCCTGCAGAAAACTCTAGCCCGCTTCCCTGAACGCCGCCGGAGCTTCGAAACCACCTCTGGCATCCCTGTGGAACGGGTCTACACGCCCCATGACGTGGGAACAGACTACGTCCGCGACCTGAGTTTCCCCGGTGAGTATCCTTTCACCCGAGGCGTGCAGCCAACTGTGTACCGGGGTCGGCTATGGACCATGCGGCAGTATGCTGGCTATGCCACGGCCGAGGAGTCGAACCAGCGCTACAAATACTTGCTGGAGCAAGGGCAGACGGGCCTCTCAGTGGCCTTCGACCTGCCCACTCAGCTTGGTTATGATTCGGACCACCGACTGGCCGAGGGCGAGGTGGGCAAAGTCGGAGTCGCGATATGCTCGCTGCACGACATGGAAACCCTCTTCGACAGCATTCCGCTAGAGAAGGTCTCCACCTCCATGACCATCAATGCTCCAGCGGCCATCCTTCTGGCCATGTACATCGCCGTGGCCAAGAAGCAGGGTGTGGAGGTATCAAAGCTCAGAGGCACCATCCAGAACGACATCCTCAAGGAATACGTAGCCCGCGGCACCTATATCTATCCCCCCAGACCCTCCATGCGGTTGATCACTGACACCCTGCGGTACTGCACCGACAAGCTCCCCCTCTGGAACACCATCAGCATCTCCGGCTATCACATCCGCGAGGCCGGCTCCACCGCCGTCCAGGAAGTGGCCTTCACTCTGGCCAATGCCATCGCCTACGTACAGGCCGCCATTGATGTGGGACTCGACGTAGACGATCTTGCCCCTCGCCTCTCCTTCTTTTTCGGTGCCCACAACGACTTCTTCGAAGAAGCGGCCAAGTTCAGGGCAGCCCGGCGGATGTGGGCGCGCATCATGAGAGAGCGCTTTGGGGCTCAGGATCCGCGCTCATGGATGATGCGCTTCCACACCCAGACGGCGGGTTGTACCTTGACCGCCCAGCAGCCGGACAACAACGTGGTGCGGGTGACGCTGCAGGCCTTGGCCGCTGTGCTGGGCGGCACGCAATCACTGCACACCAACTCTCGCGACGAAGCCCTCTCGCTGCCCTCAGAGGACTCCGTGCGCATCGCCCTGCGTACCCAACAGATCATCGCCCACGAGAGCGGTGTGGCCGACACCATCGACCCACTGGCTGGCAGCTATTTCGTGGAGTCCCTAACGGACGAAATCGAAAAGCGGGCCCTGGATTACATCGAGAAGATCGATGCCATGGGCGGCTCCCTCACTGCCATAGAAGGTGGCTACATGCAGGCAGAGATCCTGGAGAGTGCCTATCGCTGGCAGAGGGCTGTGGACCGGAAAGAGCAAATCGTGGTGGGGGTCAACGAGTTCACTATCTCGGAGACCACCTCCTTGCGGCTCTTGAGAGTTGATCCCGCTGTGCGGGAGCAGCAAGTTGCCCGGCTTTCTGCCCTCAAAGAGCGCCGCGACAACGAGAGGGTCAAGAATCTCCTCGAAGACCTGGAGCAGACAGCCCTCGGCCAGGCCCAGGCGAACGGCACCGCACCTCGCCCTGAGCAAGCTGGAAGAGAAAAGAACCTCTTGCCCGTCATCCTGGAATGTGTGGAGTCCTATGCTACACTGGGTGAGATCTGTGGAGTGCTGCGCGGTGTCTTTGGTGAACACGAACCTAGCGCGGCCCTTTGAGCATCGCCCCATAGCGCAAGACTGCATCAAACCGCTGTCAAGGAGGAACTCTTGATCAAGAGAATCGACCACATCGGCATCATCGTCAACAACATTGACGAGGCGTTGAGAGTGTACCAACAAGCCCTGGGACTCGACCTGGCTGAAATCCAGGAGAGGCCTGACCTGGCAGCGACGATTGCGTTTCTGCCCCTTGGGGAAAGCGAGATCGAGCTAGTCCAGCCCGTCAGCAGTGACAGCGATGCGGCCAAGTTCCTACAGAAGCGGGGAGAAGGCATCCATCATATCTGCCTCGAGGTTGACGACATCGAAGGCTCTTTGGCCGATCTGCGGCGGAAGGGCCTGGAGTTGATCGATGAGGTGCCACGCATAGGGCCCAAGGGAGAGAGGTTCGCCTTCATCCATCCCAAGAGTGCCCATGGTGTGCTGATAGAATTGTACCAATTGCCCTTATCACAATCAGCGCAGGATC
>CAYGAW010000103.1:0-2689 GCA_964347945.1 uncultured Anaerolineales bacterium | reverse complement strand
AGGTGTTCTGAAGCTATTAAAATCATATATGCCGCTATAATTAAAAAATTATGTTGACTTTTTGATTTAATTTTATTGTTGGGATTTTTAAGAGTTATCATCACCGTGCAAAATGAAGTATAAATAATATCGTTCAATATTTTTACCATTTTTGGTAATTTAAACTTATTTTCAGAACACCTGACCTATTATAGGCTTAGTTGATCAGCAAGAAGGGATTTAACTCAGCAAAAAATAATAAATAAAATTGGTAAATTTTTTAAGAAACAATGTTTGGAAAGGCGATTTTAATTTGATACCTTTTTTCCAAAAAGGTATTACTATGTTACAACAATTACTCCCCTTATTTCCGAGTGAAGTGACTCTTATTACCCCAGAACTAGGGTTTCAAGAGAAAGATGGCAAGGTTTATTATTTTAATGGTCAGATGCCATTATTTATCCATGACGTTGATGATCTTCAGGCATTTCGTGTTTATACTAGTCAATTAGTCATTAATGGAACTGCCCGGCAAGTGGATATTGTTCGAGCTTTTGGTGTGAGTGCTATCAGTGTTAAGCGGTCAGTAAAGAAATATCGAGAGGAAGGTATTGCTGGATTCTACAAACAGCGAAACACTCGTTCTGCCCATGTGTTAACTGCAGAGGTATTAACAAGCGTCCAACAGTTATTGAACTCAGGCAAGGAGGTATCAGCGATAGCCCGGCAATTAGCTTTAAAGACTGATACCATCAACAAAGCCATCAGAGATGGTCGATTACAACGTATACCAAGCGAGTCTTCCCAAGGTAGTATGAAAAGTGAACGCAGCATAGCAGATAGCGAAGCAGCGATGGGGCAGGGTTGTACCCGGCCGCGTGATCGTCTCGCAGCGGCACGGGGTCAAATAGCACCGGCTGAGATCAAATTTAATGCTGCCGCGGATGTGAGTTATGCGGGCGTTTTATTGGCATTGCCAGCGTTGTTGTCTAACGGCTTACTAAAACGAAGCGAGCAATACTTTGAACTTCCCAACGGCTATTACAGTTTAGCGAATATATTTATATTATTAGCATTTACGGCACTATTACGCATCAAGTCGATTGAGGGGCTCCGCTTCACCACGCCGGGAGAGATGGGAAAAGTGTTGGGGTTAGATCGAGTGCCAGAGGTCAGAACGTTACGCTCGAAACTGGATATCATATCTGGGCATGGCAATGCGGACAACTGGCACATGAGTTTATCCCAGGATTGGATGGCTGATCATCCAGAATTAACTGGATATTTATATATCGATGGTCATGTTCGAGTCTATTATGGCAACCAAACCAAACTGCCCAAACGTTATGTAGCCAGACAACGGTTGTGTTTAAGTGGGACAACTGATTATTGGGTTAATGACATGTTAGGTCAACCATTTTTTGTAGTGAGGAAAACCATTGACCCGGGGCTGATCGCTACGCTAAAACACGACATTATTGCTCGTTTATTAAAAGATATTCCTCATCAGCCATCAAAACAGGAGTTGAAAGATAATCGTCTACAAAGTCGCTTTGCTGTTATATTCGATCGCGAAGGATACAGTCCCAAATTATTTAAACAGTTATGGGCACAGCGGATTTGTTGCTACACTTATCGTAAATATCAAGCTGCTGATTGGGCCGAGGATGAATTTGTCGAACAGCAGCTCACCTTGCACAACGGAGAAGTGGTCAACTGGAAATTGGCCGAACGGGGTAGTTATTTGGGAAATACCATCTGGATGCGAGAGATTCGTAAATTAACCGAATCAGGGCACCAGACCTCAATAATTACCACTGATTATTTATCCGATATCGCGCGAATAGCCGTTGCCATGTTTTGTAGATGGTCTCAGGAAAACTTTTTCAAATATATGAATCAACATTTTGGTTTAGATAGACTTATCGAGTATGAAACTGAGGATATTGATGAGACCACAAAGGTTGTCAATCCCGACTATCGCAATGTTGACCATAAGATTAGACGTTTAAATAGTAAACTGTCAAGAAAGAAAGCTGAATTTGGTGAATTAATCCTAAGCGGAGAAATCGAACAACAACAAGTGGAAGGATACGAACAGAATAAAGCCCAACTTCAAGAGGAGATATCTTTTTATCAGAAACAGCTAGACCAACTAAAGCAACAGCGAAACAACATCGATAAACATATTACCTTTGGTAAATTACCAAAGCAAGAGCAATTTTCAAAGCTTGCCGAAGAAAAAAAACACATTATGGACACCATTAAAATGATCGCTTATCGAGCCGAAACCGCAATGGCTAATATACTCAAAGACAAAATGAACAGAACTGATGATGCCAGAGCGTTATTAAGGCAAATTTATAAAACAGAGGCCGATATAGATCCCGATGAAAACAGCAAACGGCTGACAATAAAATTACATGGTTTAGCTAATAAGGTAAGTAATGATATGGCAACTTTTTTATGTGAAAAGTTGAATGAAACCGAAACGCCGTACCCAGGCACGAATCTGCGCATGGTGTTTAAATTGGTGTCAAATTAATTTCCCTGAGATCAGGAGTTCTGATGTTATATTAAATCATATTAACTCTACAAAGGAGCAGAAGATGAAATTATATAATTACATTCTGTGTATTATTTTAATGCTATTTTCTCAAGCTATCGCCCAATACGATAGCCAGAACTGCACCCTGATCGGTCGATGGGG
>CAYGAW010000102.1:0-6881 GCA_964347945.1 uncultured Anaerolineales bacterium | reverse complement strand
TAGTGATCGGGGCTGGCAAGAATGTGCGTGTGGGCGTCCACAAAGCCGGGCATGAGCGCCCGGCCCTCAAGGTCAATCAATTGCGTATCCGTCCCCTGGAGAGCCAGGATATCCTCGTCAGTGCCAACGGCCAGGATGTTCTCTCCCTCAATAGCAAGGGCTCGCGCCTGCGGCTGCTCTGCTTCCATGGAAAGTATCGAGCCGTTGTGGAAAATGATGTCCGGCGAGGGAGCGGACGGCGAAGGCTCCGGTGCTGCGGTGGGTGTTTCGGGTAGCGAAAGCTGCGCGACCCCGGTAGGTGTTTCTGGGGGCGAAGTCGGCTCCTCCCGGGCGACGGGAGGCGTGATTGCATCGGAGACTTGCGGCGGCAGCGCGGTGCAAGCGGGGGGAAGGAATGCCAGTACTAGCGCGAAAGCAATGAGGATTCCCAGCGGGGGATCAACGTCCCTCTTCATGAGCTCCCCCTTTCGATGCGGAAGTGGCCCCTGCAGTTACCCCAGCTTGGCCAACTCCTCCTCCACTATGGCCTCGTCCAGCTTCTTGAACAGGGCATCGGGCTTTCTCAGCTCCTGGCCCGCGGGAAGGGAGCTGGGCGCCCACTTGACATCGGCTGTGGGGGGATCGTACACCAGCGCGGGATGTACCTTGCCGTCTTCGTCAAAGGTTTCTACTCTGGACTCACCCATGAGACTGCCTTCGTATCCCAGGTACTCGTGCAGCTTCTGGGATGAGAACGGCAGGAACGGATAGAAGAGGATCTTGAGGGAGTTGATCACTCCCAGCATCACGTACACAGTGGTGGCTGCGGCCTGGCGATCTTCCTTTATCACCTTCCAGGGCTCCTTGTCGTCCAGGTACCGGTTGGCTTCGTGGGCCACAGCCATAACCTCGGCCAGAGCAGCCTTGAACCGCGCTCTTCCTATCAGGTTGCCCACGGGTTCGAAGGCCTCCTCCACCTTCTGAATCATCGCCGTGTCATCTGCAGCAAGCTCTCCGGGTTTGGGTACCCTCTGCTCGAAGTTGCGATAGGTGAAGGTGAGGACGCGGTGGGCCAGGTTGCCCCAGGTAGCCAGCAGTTCATCGTTGTTGCGTCGCCAGAAATCATACCAGGAGAAGTCCGTATCGCGGTTCTCTGGCGCATTTGCTGTCAGGTAATACCGCAAAGGGTCTGGGTCGTAGCGGCTGAGATAGTCGGGAAGCCACACGGCGAAGTTGCGGCTCACCGAAAGTTTGCGCCCTTCCAGGTTCAGGTACTCGTTCGCTGGGACGTCGTAGGGCAGATTCAACTCTCCGTATCCCATGAGCATGGCCGGCCAGATGATGGAGTGGAAGAAGATGTTATCCTTGCCGATGAAGTAGTATCCGCGGGCAGGTTCCTGCCACCATTCCCGCCACCGCTCGGGCTGGGCCTGGTTCTTGGCCCATTCCATGCTCGCTGACAGGTAGCCGATGACCGCTTCGAACCACACGTAGATGCGCTTGTCCTGATAGCCTTCCACGGGAACTTCGACGCCCCACTCGATGTCGCGGGTAATGGGTCGGGGTTTGAGTCCTTCCTTCAGCATGTTGGTGGTGAAGTTGAGCACATTGGGTCGCCAGTAATCCTTGTCCTGCGTCCACTCCAGCAGCCGGTCGCCGAAGGCGGGGAGGTCGAGGAAGAAGTGCTCTGTCTCCCTCACCACTGGCTTGGATCCATCGAACTTGCACCGCGGTTCGATCAACTCCGTGGCGTCCAGTGGGTGGCCACAGTTGTCGCATTGATCACCGCGAGCGTTGCCGAAGCCGCAGATGGGGCAGGTCCCCTCCACATACCGGTCGGGCAGGAACCGCTGCTCTTGCTCGCAGTAAAGTTGCTTCATCACGTCCTTGTAGACGTAGCCCTTATCCAGAAGTTTGAGGAACATGTCCTGGGACACTTGGTGATGGTTACTGGTATCGGTATGGGTGAAGAGGTCGAAGCTGAGGCCCAGCTGCACGAACCCTTCGAGGAACCGTTGGTGGTAGCGGAGGAAGAGTTCGTCGGGTGATACGCCTTCCTGCTCAGCTCGGACTGTGACAGGAGTGCCATGGGAGTCCGAGCCCGAGACCATGATCACGTCATTGCCGCGCAAGCGGTGGTAGCGGGCGAAGATGTCGGGCGGGAGATATGCACCCGCCACGTGCCCCATGTGCCGGTCGCCGCTGGCATAGGGCCAGGCTACAAAGACCCCGATCTTTTCCCCCATGGTCGTGTCTTTTTCCTCCTGTCAGGTTGCAGAGATTCTACCATAGGCGATAGGAAAAGGGAAGTCTTGCCTTCTGGGGAGCAGTACTCTTGCGGCCGAGCGTACGTCGTGCTACCATAGCATGATACGCATCGCCCATCTGTTGAGAAGGCGGACGTCACACCATCTGATAAGGAGGTTCTGCCATGGCAGAGATGTATACGGCGGGCAAGCTTGCCGAGAAGCTGGGTGTCTCTCAAGGCAAGGTGAAGAAGATCATCGAGGCCGAAAGCATCGAGCCAGACGAGGTCAAGCGTAACTGCAAGTACTACAGCGAGGCGACCGCGGAGAAGATCAAGGGACTTCTCGAAGAGGAGTAGCTACCTGCTTCTGTGAATGGTGCTGGGGTCTGCGGGTGAGACATAGGTTCAGCCTTCAGCACAGCCAAGGGCCTTTCCACAACGCTCTGGCCTGCCTGGTCAGAGCGCTTGCGGCTTGTGTCGCGCCGACGCCTTGTGACCGGCGGGACGTGATCACGGCGAGAGGTACCCGTACCTGTAGGACACATCCAGGTGGTCGTGGGGCGTGCCAGCCAGCATCCCCAGCCGGCTGACGGCGTCGCAGGAATCGATATTCTCCACCACCAGCCAGTGCGGCCCGCCGACGGCCGGGTCGTAGATCCAGCTGCCGGGTCCATACCCGAAGCCGGCCTTCCCGCTGGATTCGGTGTACCTCACGGCCATGCCCCCGGGCCAGTGGAACTCCACCCTTGCGCCTCCAGCGGGCAGCCCGTTGGCTTGATAGACCCAGACCTCGAGGCTTGAGGGCCCGGTCCTCTCTCTCAGTTCCACGCAATGGTATTTCCATCCGCCGACCTGGTCCACGCGCACGCCGTACTTGTTCACTGCCCACTGGTAGGTCCGCTCGACCCCATACATATCATAGACCTTCAAGCCAATGGGGCCAGGGGGTGGGGCGGGGGTAGGTGTCGGAGTAGGAGTAGGCGTGGGGGTATCCGACTTCATCACTAAGGGGAGGTAGCACCTCGGCGTGAGGGGAAGAGGTATCTCCAAGAGAACGTAGGGCAGGTAAGCCATGGGGGTGAGGTCGGGTGGGATTTCGTCAGGAGGTGGAGAGCCGTGCACTGCGAACACTAGCAGTTCGATCAGAACCAGTGTGAGTGAGAATGTGCTTCCCGCAAGAATAAGGTGGCGGTTGGATTTCATCTTTGCCGCAGCGCCCCGGATCTTCGACGAGTAGCCTCACTTCGAGGGCACAGTATAGTATAGCCGATGCCGCGTGTCAATCGTATGCGGGAAGCGGTGATGTACGGGGCAGGACCCTATGGTTCACTGGGGTAGCTCTTGACCACGATGGGTACGTAGAACGGCGTGCCCATGGGAGGTGGGGTGGGCGGAACGCTGGACGTGAGGTCGAGGTCATCGAAGTAAGCTGGGATTGAAGGATCCACTGCGCCTATGTCGGCTACCGCCATTATCCTCGCGGTGACCGCATCCGGTGGGGCGATGACGGACGCCAGGGTGATGGGTCTGTAGAAGTCATAGTCACCTTCAAGGCACTCTTCGACGGAATATAACCAGGTGGAACCTCGCCATGTGATGCGCAAGCAGGCATTGTCGAAATTGGGATCGTCTTCGTATACCCAGCCCGTAACGGTGTAGGCGGCGCTGGGCACGACACTCACATCTTGCCAGGTCCAGATTTCTCCAGTAGTGCCGCCCTTGTTCAGCGATGCAGCCCACTGTCCAGAGTGCACGTGGAGTGTAGATGTGGTGAATGTAGTGCCAGATGAAGGGTACCAGTCAGCAGTGCCGCTCTCAAATCCGGGGTTCTTGAGGAGGTTCGTGGAGCCGATAGCGTTTTGCGAAGCAAGGATTACGCAGAGGGTGAGGAAGCCGGTGAGGCATAGCAGGCAGAGGGCCAAGGGGTGAAACGTCCTCGGCGTGTGATCTTCCTCGCTCTGGCGGCCTTGCGCATGGCGGTCCATACGCCACTTCCTTGTCCACGATGATACCACGATTGTGACCGCAAGTCAATCGGGCCGTGGTTTTGGGGGTAGAAGACGCTTCCGGAGGCCGGGCCAGGAATCTCGTGAGGCGAGGAATCACTAGAGAGCCGCAGCGACTTGGTGAGCCGTTGAGCGGGGATGTACTCCAGAGCGAGCCTGGACGACTGAGGGGGTCGAGCTGTGTCGAATCAGGAGCCTGGGCGCAAACGCAATCGCGCGGAGGCTCTCTCGATTGTGTGTCTGAGGAGGCCGCCTAGCTAAAGGTTACCAGCGGCTGTAGCTGGGCCGCTCCGCCGCTTCGGTGACCACCAGGTCTATGGCCCTGGGACCGCGCGGGTCTTCGTTTATGCTGAACTCCACCTTGTCACCCTCCCAAAGGGAGCGGGGGCCCCCAGGGCGGATGTCCGAGAAGTGGATGAATACATCCTTGCCCCCTTCGCGGACGATGAAGCCGTATCCCTTGCGGTCACTGAACCACTTGACGGTGCCTTCGAATCTTTCTCGTTGCTCTTCCATGGCTGCTGTACAGTCCTTTCTTTGACGTTTTGAAGGTGCGGCTGTGCTCCAAAAGCGTCAACAGCAACACAATGCCGCGCCGTCCAGGATGAGAAAGCAGCTACAGACGAACTCCTTCCATCTGAGACAGGCAAGACCAATGCGCACCTTCGAAAATAGAATAGCACAGGTCATGAATGCTTGTCAAGTGAAGAAGATGGAAAGAAGTTGCATCATTTGAGTAGGGTCGGCGCATTAGTTGTGGCTTTTCGACTGGTGGAAGGACCTGGGGGCCCATGCGCTGGGTAGGTGCAGGTGGAATCTGCAATCTCCGTACTTGACAAAGGGAAGAAATGATATTATAATAAGAACAAATGTTCTATAATTAAGCCCTTGATAAACAGGGGAAGAGGCTGAGGCCTCACCGCTCCCAGAGCGAATACCGCGCGGGAGCCTTCGGATATCCGGTCCACCGTTCGTGTGGCCAGGGGTGGCCGAGGGTTCCCGTGTTTCTATCTCTCGATGACGTGAGAGATTTGGAGGGAGGGTATGAAAGTCGCTTACGTCTCCGTTCCTCAGTTTGCCGTGGCCGTGGAGCAGCGGGAGGATCCATCTCTGAAACGCAAGGCCGTGGTCATCGGTGGGCTGCCCCAGGAGAGGGGGAGCGTCTATGAAGCATCGCCCGAGGCTTTCGAGCAAGGCGTGGAGGGAGGGATGTCTCTCCGCCAGGCAGAGGAGCTCTGCCCCGAAGCCATCTTCCTGCCCATGAGGGAGGAGAGGTATACCTCGGCTTTCGAGGAGATGCTGATGGCCCTGGAGCCTTTCAGCCCCCTCATCGAGCCTCATGGCCTGGGCAGCGCCTATCTGGAGGTGAGCGGCCTCCACCGTCTCTATGGCCCTGATGAGCAGTTGGGCCGGAGCATCGTCCAGGCGGTTAGGGGAGTTACTGGGCTGCCAGTGAGGGTGGGGATAGCCAGGGGCAAGTTCACAGCCAAGATCGCTGCTATGGAAGGCAATTCGGACGGTACCCTGGTCATCGCCCCCGGGGATGAGCGGAGATTTCTCAGGGAGCTGCCGGTCACCCTCCTGCCCCTCAGTGAGGAGATGCAGGGGCGACTACACTTGCTGGGGATTCGCACTATGGGACAGTTCGCCTCCCTGCCGGCGAGCGCTGTTCTCTCCCAGTTCGGCCTGGAGGGCAGGCAGGCCCACCAGCTGGCTCGAGGCAGGGATGGGAGCAGGGTCATCGGTCGCAAGGTGAGGAGATCTCGAGAATTGGAGGTTCGCTTCGAAGATCCCGTCGAAGAGATGCAGATTCTACAGATGACAGCAAAACAGCTTGGCAATCAACTCCTCTCGCGACTTCATAGCCGTGGCCAGGTGTGTGGGAGGATAGGCGTCACTTTACAGTTCGATACGGGCGAGAGCGAGGAGGAGCATATAGCCTTGAGCGAACCCAGCGCCGATGAGCGCAAGGTCGGATTGGCGGTGGAGCGCCTGGTATCGAACTTCGACTATGGGGGCAGGGTCTCCGCCTTGAAGGTATCTCTGGGGGAGTTGAGGCAGGGGAAGGGGCACCAATTGTCCCTCTTCCCCACCCGGATGTTGCGTAAGAGGAGGATAGATCGCGCCGTGGCCAACATCGTCGGCAAGTACGGCCCCGATTGCTTCCTCAAGGCCTGCCTGCTCGACCTTCGCGCCGCCTTGCCGGAGAGGAGGTTTACCCTGAGCAACATCGAAGGGCTTGCCCTGCTTAGCCATCAGGCACCACCAGTGGAGCGCATGACAGTGAAGAGCCGCCATGACCAAGCTTTATCAACCAGCACAAAACATCGAGTCCACGAGTGGCGATAAAGGCGAACCCCTCGCCTTTGAATGGAGGGGGCAGGTTCACCGGGTGCTCCATCCGGGCAACCGTTGGCGTGTTCACCTTGATTGGTGGCGGGTGGAAATCTGGCGCGAATACTTCCAGGTGGAGGTTGACAGCGGCTTCACGTGCGTCATCTACCGCGACCTCCTCACCGACGAATGGTGTCTGGAGCGGGTCTATGACTGACGTCTGTCGAGCCTGGACTGGAGAGTGTGAATGGCAGATTGCTGGAGTCCCGCAGGGACTTTCTGATCTTAGCGCGGGAATTTATTCCCGCGCGATC
>CAYGAW010000101.1:0-7564 GCA_964347945.1 uncultured Anaerolineales bacterium | reverse complement strand
AGTATGTCTGGCCCTTGTATTCAGTCTTGGCAGGGGCCTTATCCTCGTCAACCTCCATGTGGCACACTGGGTCCTTCGCCATTCTGGATCACCTCCCTAATTATACAATATTCAGCAACTTGAACGGGCGATCGCGCCGATCTTCTGCTAGGCGCCCAACAAGTCCTCGAACTTCGCACGGTCGAAACCGATCACCACTTCCCCGTCGATCGCAGTCACCGGAGTGGCCATGTATCCCAGCTCCTCCAGCTCTACCATGGCCTCCTCGTCCTTGGTGATGTCTCGATCCAGGAAGTCGACTCCTCTCTGTGAAAGGAACTCTTTCACGCGTTCACAGAACATTCAACCAGGCTGGCTGTATAAGGTTGTAATCTCCTCACTCATCGCCTCCCTCCCCGTGCTCAAAGAAGATATGCGCCATCGACAGGGGCTGCGTCCATGAGGGCCGACCTCAGGCGGTGTTGGGCCGGGGCTTGCTTGCTGTTTGCTTCTGGCCCGAGTGGTCCGCAACGTCCCTCCAGGCCGAGGGAGGCACGGGGCAGGCGGTCGCCACCTGCGCAAAGGCATACAGGTGCCTACGGTCCATAGGTCTCCGCCAGATAGTCCACCAAGGCTTGCGCTTCCTGGTCCGTCAAGTTGGCTCCATACGCCCTCATGAGGTCTACCACGGCTTTCCACTGGGCCCGGGTATGGGGATGATCGATACGGTCAAGCCCGTGACAGGACGTGCAGCGCTCTTGCAGCAGTTGTGGGCCACTGGGGATGGGCGGCGCAGTAGGAGTCTGAACTACGGATGGTGTAGCCTCAGCCGGCGGCGGAGTGACGCTAGGTTGCTCGGCTGGTGTGGCATCAACCGTGGTTGCGGTAGGGCGGTGAACTCCGGGGGCTTTTGTCTCCACGCCATGCACAGTGGGACTGGCTGTCTGTGTGGGCGTTACCTCGATCGAGGGTGGGTTGGCAACCTGGAGCAAAAACCCAAAGTACCAGAGGGCACTGGCCACAAAGGTGCCCAGTATGCAAAAGCCAGCTATCGCGCCCAGAATCCACGCGTATCTCAAATAGGGGCGAAAGCGCCGAGCGATGATTACCTTCACCAGCATGGCCACGGCCGCCAAGGTGCCCAGGGCTGCGTGCAATGGCACGCGAAGCGGATAGACCCGGAAGGGTGCACCGACGACACAAACGGCAGCGATCGCCAGCGTGAGAATCAGCGTGATATCACCGCCCCAGCGATGCCAGGTTCTCACGCGTCCGCGCGCTAGAGGCCGCAACCTCAAAGCACCGCGCCCCCGAGGTCCAATGATCGCTTGCGCAACGGCAAGAGCAAGCACCACCGTAGTCAGAATTGATTTTGCCATTAGGACAGACATTCACATAACCCCCTTCTGGAAGCGGACACGCAGTAGTGCCGCCTCCGTGCCTGATCTCTGCGGCACCGTCATGCTCCGGCATACCGGGTGTCACCCCGGTACCGGGCTGAGCAGGTCGCAGAGCGGCCCAACTCGGTCCTTCCCCTTCTCTTACTTCGATGCAATTGCCCACACCCTTGCTGACGTTTGACCTCGGCCCGGCACTTGGCTGCCCGGGCCCACCGGGCGCCTGTAGTGATCACCTCCCTGGGCTGGAAGGCTTTCGTGCATCAGGTCAAATGCGCCTTCCATCGCCAGGCACTAGCAGGGGGCCTCAGAAGGCGAGATAGGCAGGACGCCTCGGAGGCAGTGTGGATGCAAACACCCCTTGGCTACCACGTCTAGCTCAACCGATAGATGGTCTCAAAAGAGTTTAGCAAGTCGAGATGCTGCTCCAGAAGGCGAATCATCAGAAACCGCTGCCTCACCGTCTCTCTTGCCTTTTGCCCCATCTGCTCCTGGAGATCCTCATCATTGATCAACTGGACGATTCGCTGAGCCGCTTCTTCGACCGACGATACCAGGAACCCGTTTACCCCATCTTCAATCTGATGTCGAATTCCACCCACATTCCCACCGATGACCGGCGTCCCTTTCCACATAGCCTCGGCGACCGTAAGTCCAAAACCCTCTCGAATCGACTTCTGCAGGACGACGGCCGACAGGGTCTGAAGGGCGTTCACGAGAGCTGAATCCTGCCGGGAGAGGATGATGATGCGTTCCTCCTGCTGCTCCAGCAGGCATTGATACACCTCCTGGCCTTCTGGGTCGTCAGTGGCCACGTTACCGAGCAGTACGAGCGTAGCATCCACTTCTTCTCTGGCCAGTTTGAACGCCTTGATGACACCCTCCGGGTCCTTCCAGCGGTCGAAGCGGGAGATCTGTGTCACCAATGGAAGGTCCGTTGGAATGCCATAGTAGTCCAGGCGTGCCCGTCTCTCAGCTGCACTCAGTTCTCTGTTCGTTATGGAGAAGGGGTCGATGGCCGGCATGAAGAACACTTGCGGGGTCTCCAGTCTCCGCGCGTATTCCTCAAGAGAGACGATCACCGCATCGTACTTCTCAACAAAGAGAGCCAGGTAGTTCCAGAGTTCTGTGTTGGGGCTTGTCAGGTCCACGTGGCAACGCCAGACCCAGGGTCCCTTCTTCTGGTAGTGTTTGACCATGGGGAGGGGTTGTGGATCGTGAATAATGACCCTGTCGTGATCGAGGTGGTTTCTAACCACGTTCTCATACACGACACTCTCATAGATGTGCATTTTGAGTTCGCTGAGGTTGATCTCCCCACCTTGCAGGGCGTTGTGCATCTTCTTGGTGACGCTGAAGAAGTCGGGGGATCCTTGGATCACCCGCCAACCTGTCTTGATTCCCACACTATTCATCAACAGCGTTAGTGATGATAGTAGCTCCGCCACACCGCCCCCGTAATAGGTGGAATTCACGTGCGCCACGCGGAGATCGTGGAGCGACTCGGCCTTCTCTTTGATGCGTTGAATTGTTTCGGCTCCAACGAACTGTGCGTAGTCTTCGACCTGGACGATTCTGTGATCTCCCGGCATCGTAGCACCTCCGTGGAAATGATATGGTCTGGCAGGCTGGCATCAGGCTCCCTTCACTGGCCGGACGCCTGAAGTCCCATACCCTCGGTCACGTCCTGCGCAGGTCCAGTCGCCTCAACAACAGCGCGTTGACGGCCACAATGATGGTGCTCGCGGACATAAACAGCGCCCCCCACTCGGGCCGCAGGGTGATTCCCCACGGTTGTAGCAACCCCGCTGCGGCGGGGATGGCCACTACGTTGTAGCCCGTCGCCCACACCAGGTTCTGGCGCATCTTGCTCATCGTCGCCCGACTCAGCCGGATCAGCTGCACGACGTCCCGGGGATCGTTCTTCACCAGCACCACGGCAGCCGACTCGATGGCAACGTCGGTGCCAGCTCCGATGGCGATCCCTACGTCCGCCTGGATCAGCGCAGGAGCGTCGTTGATGCCGTCGCCCACCATGGCCACCACCTTGCCCTGCCCCTGCAACTCCTTCATCTTGTCCGCCTTCTGCTCCGGCCGCACCTCGGCGAAAACGATGTCCAACCCCAACTCTGAGGCGACCCAGTCGGCGACCGCCTGACTGTCCCCTGTGAGCATCGCCAGCTGCACGCCCATTGCCCTCAGCGCGTCCACGGCCTCCCGGGATTCCTCCCGGATCAGGTCGGCCAGGGCTATTGCTCCCACCAGCTGCCCGTCGGCAGCAGCGTAGACCACGGTCTTCCCCTGCCGCGCTAGTTGAGCCAGCCGCAGATTATCGGGCAAGGCCAAGCCCAGATCGGCCATCAGCGCCCGGTTGCCGACTGTCAACTCCATACCTTCCACAATGGCCTGTGCGCCTATGCCCGGGACAGCCCGAAAATCGGTGGTCTGAGGTAGGGGGGTGGCGTGCTCGGTGCCTTGGGCGGAGCGGACGATGGCCTGGGCGACGCCGTGCTCAGAGTTTACCTCGACAGCCGCCACCCGCCGCAGGAGTGTGTCCTCTTCCCAGCCGGCCAGGCTAATGACGTCGGTGACGCCGAACTCGCCCTTGGTGAGGGTGCCTGTCTTGTCGAACACGACTACATCCACCCGTCGAGCGGTCTCCGTGGCCTCCGCGTTGCGAATGAGCATTCCACTACGCGCACCCAAGCTGGTGGAGATTGTGGTCACTACCGGGATAGCCAGGCCCAAAGCATGAGGGCAGGCGATAACCAGCACAGTTACCGCCAGGGTCAGCGCAAAGACCGTGGTCTGGCCAGCGATGAAGGCCCAGAACAAGAAAGTAACTGCGGCCACCGTCACCGCGATGATAGTCAGCCAGTGGGCGGCCCTATCCGCCAGTCTCTGCACCGGCGGCTTGGAGGCCTGGGCCTCCTTCACCAGAGAGATGATCTGCGCCAGGGCGGTCTCCTCGCCCGTGCGGGTGACCCGAATGCGCAGTGCTCCTTCCCCGTTCAAGCTCCCACCGATGACCTGGTCGCCTTCCGCCTTGGCCACGGGCTTACTCTCGCCCGTGATCATCGCCTCGTTGACGCCGCTCTTTCCCTCCAGCACTTCGCCGTCAATGGGAACCTTCTCCCCAGGCCGGACCAGCAAAAGGTCGCCTACCTCAACGTCAGCCGTCGGCACTTCCTCCACCTGGTCGGCAACGATCCGGTTGGCGGTGGGTGGAATGAGCTTTACCAATTCCCGCAGTGCGCCAGCTGTACCGCGCACCGCCCGCATCTCCAACCAGTGACCGAGGAGGAGGACCGCTACCAGAGTGCTGACCTCCCAGTAGAAGTCAACGGCGGTGTAGAGGAACGTAGCGCCGACGCTGAAGAGGTAGCCTGCGGATACCGCCAGGCTGACCAGCACGTTCATATCGAATAACCCGCTACGCACCGCTTTGCCAGCGTTCTTGTAGAAGGGCCAGGTGCCGTAGAAGGTGATGACGGTCGCCAGCACGAAGAGCAGGTACTGTGCGCCGGGGAAGGTCAGTGTGAACCCGAACCAGGTTTGAATGGTGGGGGAAAGCACGAGCACCGGCACAGTGAGTCCCAGGATGACCCAGAAACGGCGCCGAAAGTCCGCCTCCATCATAGCGTGGTGATCATGCCCCTCTGCCTTCTGGTGCTCGTGCTCCATATGCGCGTGGCTGGGCATGTCCATCTCGCCTTCGCACTGGTAGCCGCAGCGTTCCAGGATCTCTTTGATCTGGCTAGGCTCTATCTTTTCACCGTCATAGGTGACCTGCACCACGTCGTCCACCGGGTTCACGGTGACATCAAGGACGCCTTCCCTGTCCCTCACCTTGTCCTCGATAGCGCAGGTGCAGTCCGGGGGCATGTACTCTTTGAGAACCAGGGTTACCATCTCTTTCTTCATGTCCATTTCTCCGTCTTGCTTGTCTTCAGCCAGGCGCACAGCTGCGACGCTCGTTCGTCACCATGCCAGGAAATCATGCCGCATGCCCAGCGCTTCGTCGGTGATGCGTATGGATTCCTGTCCATCCTCCATGGTGCCCGTGAGCGCACGAATGGCATCCACGGTCTCGGGAACGACAATAGCCTCGTTGCAGACCTGATAGGTATAGTAAGCTTCGTTTCCGTTCACTGTCAACACATCCTCCCACAGGGCGACCTCCCACATGTCATCCCGGGGCCGGCCCAGGTCTCTCATCAATTCGATGGTGCTGTTGAGGGCGACAATGCCGTCGCTCATGCGGATGAACGCGATACGCGATGCAGCGCGGAAAGCCTCCAGCACCTCTTCGCGACTGGCCGGGCGGCTGAGTTCAACCACCCAGAAGTGATTGTGGGTCTGGGTGTGGGCCGCCTTCGCCGCTATAGTGACCACATCCAGGTCTGGTACCACGGTCTGAGCATCGGGTCCCTGATGACTGGGGATGTGCGGCTCGGGCACCACGGTATTCATGATGCCGCTGTGGTCTGATTCCCAGGGGTCGGTAGCACGGCGCACCAACACGCCCCGGGCCTTCTTCAGCAGGCCGGCGTCGCGTAGCGCGGTCAGGGTACGCACGGTGCTGGTCGTGTTACACGAGACCACACGGGTGGCGTCCCGGCCCACCGCGGTTTCGTAGTTGGCCTGGGCCACAAATGAGTGGCCCGTCAGGCTGTGCTTCTCGCCTCCCTGAAAGATGGCTTTCACCCCCACCGCCCGGTAGTGGTCTAGGTTTCTGGCGCCGACGCCCTTGGGTGTGCAGTCCACCACCACGTCCACCTGGGCCAACAAGTCGTCCAGGGTGCCTGGCACCGGAATTCCAGCCCCTTTCATCTCATCCACCTTCTCCGGTAGCGAGGCGTAGACGGGCAGGCCGAGAACCACCGCAGCCTTCACGCGGTAGTCACTGACGATGTCACCTACGCCCACGAATTCCATGTCCGGCTGTAATCTCACAGCATCGGCCACTCGTTTGCCGATGACACCGTAGCCGTTGACGGCCACACGGATTGCTGTAGTTGTCATTGCTTTCTCCTCTCTATCTAGACTACTGTGCCAACACCCGCGCCAACTCCAGCAAGCGCAAATCGAGCGGCTTCTTGTTGGCCACCACCTCGGCCAACGGTGTGGCCGCGATCTCCCCCTTCAGCAGGCCTACCAGCAACCCGTGCTGGCCCCGGGCCAGATGCTCGGTGGCCGCCGCCCCCAGTCGGGTCGCCAGCAAGCGGTCGAACGGCCCAGGTACACCGCCCCGCTGTACGTGCCCCAGAATTGTCACGCGCAGCTCGAAGCCCAACCGCTCGCGGTGCTCTTGGAAGTAGCGTGACAGTTCCGCGGCATTGTACTGAGCGCCTTCGGCGACCACCACCAAGGCGTGGGCCTTGCCCCTCTCGTATGAGGCGCGCAGTTCGGACGCCAGGGCTTCGGGGTCCGTTTCTATCTCGGGCATGACGATTGCCTCAGCGCCACCAGTGATGCCGGTGATAAGGGCCAGATAACCACAGTCACGACCCATGACCTCCACCAGAAAGGCGCGTTGGTGCGATGAGGCGGTGACCTTCAGCCGATCGATGGCTTCCAGGGCAACGTGCAGAGCAGTATCCACCCCAATGGTGATTTCCGATCCGTACAGGTCGTTGTCAATGGTCGAGGCCACACCGACCACCGGGAAGTCCATGTGGGACAGCTCATAGGCTCCGATCTGCGAGCCGCCACCTCCAATCACAATCAGGGCCTCGAGCTCGTGCTCATGAAGCGTCCGCAGTGCCTTCAGACGCCCATCCTCAGTCTTGAATTCGGCAGAGCGGGCGCTGCCCAGGATGGTACCGCCTCGGTGGATGATGCCGCTTGCGTCACGCGCCCTCAGGGGGACGATGTTGCCGGCCATGAGGCCAACATAGCCGTGACGAATGCCGAATACGTCCCAACCCTTGTCCAGCCCCGTCCGCACTACGGCGCGGATGGCTGCGTTCATGCCAGGGGCGTCGCCCCCGCTTGTTAGGACAGCGATACGTTTCACGTCTCCTCCAGATTCAACTGAGCTATGGTCCCCTTCAGTACATCGGGGGATTGACGCAGGCCCCCGATCTCCTCCGGGCCCAAGTCCAGCTGCAGCACGCGTGCCGCGCCGCGGACTCAGCATCATAACAAGCATGGCTACGGGGCCGCGCAGACCATCTTGCGGACCG
>CAYGAW010000100.1:0-5692 GCA_964347945.1 uncultured Anaerolineales bacterium | reverse complement strand
CCCATGCGGATGCCGCTGCCCAGGATCGCGGCGCTGTAGGGGCTCAGCTCTTTCACGTCCTTGGCTGGATGCACCTCCACGCCCGCTCCAGCATCGCGCAACTCCTCGGCGATGGCCTCGGCTACTTCGACCGTGGATCCCACCTTAGTGGCATACGCAACCAGAATCTTGTCACTCATACGCTTCTAGTCTCCTGGACTTCTGGCCAGTGTTCGCTCCAAACCGTGAATGCTTGGCGGTTTCACTGACTTATCCTGTGTGGGAGTCCAGAGCAGCAGGGTAACGATGAGCCCGTGGACTATGGAATCGGCGGTGATCTCCAGACCATGCGTCACACGCAAGGGAATGGGCCACCAGGCCACCATCAGCATGGGCGTCCACGAGCTAAGCACGCAGAGAGTGAGCACCACCCAGAAGGCCGTTGAGCGTCGGGATCCCCCCAGGACCGCGATCAGCAGGAATAGCGTCCCGGCATAGAGCAGCCCACGGAAGATCTCCAGGGGCAGGATCACATCGAGACCCGGTACGGTGAGCCCCAAGCCTACCTCCTGGTAGTAGGGCAGTACGATGGGCGAGATGATGAGGCCGAAGAAGAACCAGATGGGCAGGTAGAGGACGCCTGCCAGCAGGAAGCGCCAAACCCACGATGTCCGTCGTCTTCGGCCCAGAGCGTCTCGCAGGGCGCTCACCAGCCCACGGTCTACCGAGGCTGGCCGGAACAGGGCCGTCAGCAGCAGCGCCAGCGCCACATGACCGACGAACGGCGTGACCAGCCCGACCAGCAACTCAGCGAATGGCGCGGTGGTGAAGAATAGAGCTTCGACGGCATTGATGAAGCTGTTCAGAACGAACAGGAGAGCGAACAGCAGAATAGCGCGCTGCCAGCCTGGAATCCTCAACCTCTCGGAGAGAGGTCCCATTGTCAGGCCCAGCAGCAAGCCAGAAACGAACTCAAGCACGAGGATCTGGCTCAGGTCGACATCAGCAGCCATTGGTGGCATGGGCAGTCGGAGGGCCTGGCTGATCATGCCCCCGATCATCAGTGCTACTACGTACCCCACGGCCACTACCAGGCTGCGCCACAAAAGCGCAAGTGCAAATCGTGCTTTGGATTGATCAGTATTCGTTGCGGACATCCTTGTTCTGCCACCTCCTCTGCGACATCTTCCTGGGGGTCCTTCCTGGCTGATAACTACCCCTGGGGGGTTCTGCTACTTACGCCTGTCGGAGCGCCCGCAAGACCTGCCTCACGCTGGGCCGCTTGCCGTACATCAGGAGGCCCATGCGGAATACCTTGCTCCCTGCCCACAGGACGGCCGGGATAGTGATGATGAGCATCACAATGCTCCCCACTATGTCCACCATTGGGACCTCGGCCATCGGCAGGCGCAACAACATCATCGTCGGGGCAGTCAGTGGAAACCAGGAGAGCACCCTCACGAAGGTGATGTTGGGATTGGAGAACATGAATCCGGCCATCATCAGGGGAATGCCAGCCATGAGGGAGAAGATCCCCGCCAGTTGCTGGGACTCCTGCTGCGTGGTGCCCAGAGCACCCACTCCTCCCATCAACACTGCGTAGACCAGGAACCCTAGGACGTAGTAGACCAGGCCCAAGATCAGGATGTGGGGGCGAGACAGCAGAGGCAATGCCACGCCCAGCAGCCCCAGCGCGCCCCCGCTCAGCGCAACCGAGGACAGCATCCAGATCACGATTTGCGTCAGCCCCAGAGCTCCCAACCCTAGTACCTTGCCCGCCAGTAGCTGCCGGGCCGTGACGGAAGAGAGAATGATCTCCATCACCCGGCTCGTCTTCTCCCTGGCCACGCCTTGCAGCAGGTAGCCCGAGGTGACGAAGATGGTCATCACCAGGAGTATGCCAAGGAAGTAGGGCACCATCAGGTTGAGGACGATGTTCAGTGGTCCTCCTTCAGCCTCGCCTTCCTCCTCCAGTGCGACGAGAGTGAAGTCGATGGGGTCCGCCACCCTTTCTCGCAACGCAGGGTCCAGCTCATCGCCCAGCAGGTGGTCCACGAACATCGCCCGCACGGTATCCGAGTCCTCCATCACTGCTGCGCTGAAACCGCCCTCTCTTGTGACCAGCGTGACGGTGCCGACCTCGATGTAGTCTTCGGGCACGATCAGCAAGCTGTCGATCTCCTCAGCCTTGAGGGCCGCTCGAGCGACGTCTTCGTCCTCCAACAGCCGGAAATCCTCCTCGTATGCAGGCAGCAAAGGGGTGAAGGCGCCCAGGTGGTCGACCAGGCCAACGTTCCTCTCTTCAGGGATGAAGGTGCTGGCAAAGAAGGCGGCAGCCTGCCCGCCGAAGAAAGCTGCGACGAACAGGCCTGCTGCTCCCAGCAGTGGCACCAGCAGGGTCATGGCGATGAATCCGACCCGCCGGACGTTGACCAAGTATTCATGTCGCGCTACGATCAGCACTCTACGCATTGTCTCTCTCTTTCACAACCTTGATGAAGATGTCCTCCAATGGTGCGGTAGCCACCTCGAAGGACTGGACGGGCACATCTCTCTGCACCAGCGTCGCCAGTAGCTCCTGAGGAGTGACACCTTCCAGAGTGAGACTATAGGTGTCATCCCGCCGCTCTATGCGCACCACGCCGGGCAATGCATCGAGAGTGGCGGAAGTGCGGACGCGCACGGCGTCAGGAGAGTGGCGACGCTTGATCTCGTCCAGCGAACCGTACAACACGGCCATTCCGTCGTCGATGAGCAGGATGCGGTCGCACAGGGCCTCTACGAGATTCATCTGGTGCGCGCTTAGCATCACCGTCTTCCCCTCACTCTGGAGTTCCCGTATCAACCTCTTGAGCAGGTCCACATTGATGGGGTCCAGTCCCTGGAAGGGCTCATCCAGGATGAGCAGTTGTGGGTCGTGCACGACGCTGGCGACGAATTGGAGCTTTTGCTGCATCCCTCGGCTGAGGTCCCTGACCTTCTTCTGAGCCCATTCGCCCAACTCGATGCGCTCCAGCCAGCTCAGGGCCTGCTCGCGGGCGACGGCCCTGGGCGTTCCCTTCAGCTGCGCCAGGTAGACCAGTACGTCCAGTACCTTGAGATCTTGGTACAGGCCGCGCTCCTCCGGCAGGTAGCCAATGCGCCTGCGAACGACCCCCGGCGGCTGCCCTAGGACCTTGATGGTTCCTTCATCCGGTTTGAAGATGTCCATGATGGTGCGAATAGCGGTGGTCTTTCCGGCGCCGTTGGGACCCAGGAGGCCAAAGATGTCGCCCTCGTACACCTCGAAGGAGAGGTCATCCACCGCGGTGAAGCCGTTGTATCTCTTTGTCAGGTTGTGCGTCTCTAGCATTGTTTGAGGCATCATCTTCTCCCGTTCGACACTCAGAAACAGGATCTACACAGCAAGCGCAAGCTTGAGGCCCTGTAGGGACTCAGTCTTGGCCCCCGCTTACGCGTGGCTTCACGAGCACCACCACCAGGACCAATGAATAGACCATGGAATCTGCCAGGATCTCCACCGAGTGGGGCACACGCAGCGTGAGAGGGAGCCAATAGGCCGGTATCAAGAGCAAAGCCCCGACGAGAACGAACATCGCAAAACCCAGGGAGAGGACCAGGTTGCGTCGAGACTTCTGCCAGGTAATCAGAACTGGCAGGGATGCGAGGAGGAAGAGCACACTGCGCACGAATAACACGGGCAGGATCTGTCCCCATCCCGGGATGGTGAGCTCTAGCAGGTTCTGACGGTAGTACTCGTACGTGAAGGGGATCACCAGCCGACCGAAGAAGTAGTAGATGGGCATGAAGGCCACGCTGGCCACGGGCAGGCGCCAGGCCCATTGACGAGTGGGCCGACTGGCGAAGAAGGCTCTCAGATTGGCCCTGAAACCCTGTCCCCTGTCGGTGGGTGGGAATAGCAGGGCAACCAGGGCGCTACAGACCAGGCTCGCGCCGAGCCACATCACAACGGTGAAAAGGGATGCCGCTTGAAAGGTAGTGAATGTCGCCGCCTCGATCAGCGTGTTGACGCCAGAGGACACCCAGGTCAGGAGGGCAAGGATCAGCCAGCGCGCGGCGTAGCTACCCTGGATTCCGCGCGACACGAAGGCGAGGGCCAGGGCCAGGATCGGGCTGGCGAGCAACTGGAAGAGAAGTAGGGTGCCGGGATCGGTGCCTTGCGGAATAGCTGGGGTCTCGAGACCTATGACTCCGGCGATGATGCTTCCCAGTATGCTGCCCACAACGAAGCCTGCGCCGCAGACTGGTACCTTCCAGAGATATGAGAGAATCGTTCTGACGTTCATCCTACTTTCTCAGATCGATCGGACGAGAGCAACGCCACCTCAGCTCGGTCAGCTGCCGAGGCGAACGGTCACTGTTTGCCTGGGCATCCCCGGATTGTTCACACCCCCAGTATATTCAGGATCTTGCGAGCCCAGTCGGCTGCGCGCCCAAGCTCGCCCTCTTCCAGAGGGCCCTCTCTGCCCAACACGAAGAAGCTCTCCGGTGGAAGCAGCAGCGCCGCACCAGCTTTGCGAAGCCGCTTGGCGAGGGCTCTCGCGGCGGATCCGGTTACTAGTCGGAACCTGCGGTAGCGCGTGTCGAAAGCGGCCACGGCAAGACCTTCGAGGACCGCAGCCGGGGTCACTCCGAGAAAAGCCACGATCGCCGGAGTGGGCTTGCGGCGCTGTGTCGGGCAGCCAGCCACCAATAGGTCTATGCCTTCGAGGTCACCGGGCTGAACTTTGTTGACCCTGAGCAGGCGCGCCGTGCCTCTCTGTGCAAGCACATCGGCTATAGCCTCTGCGATACTCTCCGTATTGCCGAATGTCGAGTCGTAAACGACAAGGGCGTTCATGACCTTCTCCTGGTATGGTGACCAAGACACGCCGGTTCGAGCCCCGGGAAATCGGGAGCCGGTTGGGTATCACATTATACGCAGGCTGCACTACCCTGTCAACGGGGGATTGCGGTACAGAAGGCCTTGCCTTTCGCCACAGGTTATGATACAATTTTCTCTGAGCACAAGGTAGTTGGCTCGGAGCACGGTCGGGTGTTTGACTCCGAGCCCGCACACATCGTGGCTATTCAAATCATTGGTGCGATAGCGACAGCTTGAGTGAATTCGACCCACTGCATAACACATCCGCCGGGGAGGAGGGAACCGTGAAGACGATTGAGGTAGCGCCTATCAAACCCGTTGTCTCCTACGAGGTCTTTGACAGGATCGACATTCGCGTGGGGACCATAGAGGCGGTGACAGATGTGCCTGGCTCCGATAAGTTGGTCAAGCTCGCGGTTGATTTCGGCGACCACCAGAGGACCATCCTGGTCGGCATGAAGCAGGAGCGTGAGGATCCAAAGGAAGTCGAAGGGAAGCAGGCGTTGTTTGTGGTCAATCTCGAGCCCAAGAAGATGATGGGCGAAGTTTCAGAGGGCATGTTGTTTGACATAGGCTACCCCGATGGCATCACACCTGTACTGGCGGTGCCCGAGGAGCCTGTGCCCAGTGGGGCGAGGGCTGGATAGGTGACGCGCTCGAACAACAGCGGCGGCCACACTAGATGTTTCCTAAGGACAGGCGTCACGTTGGACACGGGGCAGGTTGGGAGACGTAGAGTGAAACAGCACGAGAGGACGATCATCGAACCACACCGCGAGATACCTGTGGCGGATGCAGCTGAGGTGCTCGTGGTGGGAGGGGGACCGG
>CAYGAW010000099.1:0-26293 GCA_964347945.1 uncultured Anaerolineales bacterium | reverse complement strand
CTAGGCCTTACCCAAGGCCCTGAGGACTGTCTCAGGGGTGATAGGGAAATCGTCTATCCAAACACCTATCGCGTTATGGATGGCAGGCCCAGGCAAGGCAGGCACGACGGTGGCGATGTCTTCACCAATCCCGACCACCCCATAGGGTCCGTAGCCCATTCCTGTCTCAACCAGCAGTGTTTCGATCGGTCCCACATCATTCATGGTGGCGATTTTGTAGTCCAGGAGATTGCCGTTGAGCATGACACCGGTCACTGGATCATGGACAATCTCCTCGAGAAGCCCCCTGCTCACACCCATATATGTACCGCCATACTGTTGTCCCTCACACCCTTCCCAGCTGATCACCTTTCCGACATCATTTACATTGACCACCTTGGTAACAAGAACTTCTCCAGTCTCCGTATCTACCTCCACCTCCATGAAATGGGCTTGTCTGCACAGGCGGAGACGATAGCTCGCGTAGGCTCCTTGCTGGACTTGCCAACTATGAGAAAAGAGCGGCACTGAGAAGTTACTTCGCTGTGCCCCTCTTCCCATCTCGGGAGTATAGCACATAGGTCCCTCAGCCCCGGACGGCTGTACGAACTCTGCCAACGACATTCTTTCTGACGGGTCAGCTTTGACATAGATGGCACTGTCCTTGATGTCCAAGTCTTGAGGTTCGTATCCTCCAAAAGGAGAAGGGAAACTACCCCTTTGAGTCTCCCCACTCGGGCTGGTAGCCGCCACCAGGATCTTCCGCTTCAGGAGCCTCGCTGCGTTTCTCACCGCGAAGCCATTGACAGACATATTGGTGGACGAATCAGGTGTCATGGTGAAGAACCCTGGGTCAAACTGCGGCCTGTAGAAAACGTCCTCCAACCGCATACCGAGTTCGTCAGCAGCGATCTGGCAGTAGGCTGTCTCAGCATTGACGCCGTTGTCACACCTCATCCCCAGAATGCTGGCTGTGCCATCATTGCGTTCAATGCGTATGGCTATTTCACTGGAACCAGCCGAGTCTTCCCATTCATGCGTCCAAGTGAAGGCGAGACCGTGCATCCTTCCATTTTGCAGTCTCTTGACTCCGGGGGGATGCCATTTCTTGTCCCACTCTATCGCAGCCTTGCCCTTCTCGATACATTCTCGCAGGCTATCCCTGACCTCAAACCCCATTTCACCCTTGCGGTCGTTGAGCCAATCCATGTCGTGGCCATCTGCACCGTCATTCTTCAGAGCGACATCGGTCGGGTCCAGGGATAATGCATCGGCAAGGTGGTCGAATACCAGCGTAAGGCTATGGGTATTGGGGTTCTGCTCACACCGCGTGGGGACATTTATGCCCTTGTTCACTTGAATGGCTTCGATCTTTCCGTATACATTGGGTATCCTGGTGTTCTCGATGAAATGCCTCGCCACGCCAAAGACCGGAAACAGAAGGTTCGACAAGAGGGCGCGCACTTTCACTGCTGTGATTGTACCGTCTCTCTTTGCGCCCACCTTGTAGTGGTACACGCCCTCGTCCATCTCGCCTCCATAGAAATCCTCCCTCCGCGTAAACACCCATTTCACAGGCCTGCCCGTTCTCTTCGCAATCAGTGCCGCACAGTAGTGTCCCCCCATGTTCCACGGTACCTGGCTCCAACCGCCGAAGCTTGCTCCCTGGTAGAGGCAATGCATGGTGATCTTGTTCATCGCAGTCGCGCCAAACCAGGACGATATCACACGCTTGCATATTTGGGGGCGTTGCTGTTTGACCCAGACTTCGGGATATTCTCCATTCCACTTGAACACGCCGCAAGGCCTCTCTGGTCCGACCCAAGTATGGACGCGGCGCCTTGATGTGAATTCAACGATAACGTCCGCTTCGGCAAGACCCTTTTCCACGTCGCCCAGTTCCTCAACGTCCATGAACCCCTCATTGTAGTGATTCCCATCTGGATACTCCTCGGGATTCGCCAGTGGGGCCTCCGGCTTCAAGGCCTGCTCAACATCCAGTACGAAAGGTCTTTGCTCCCATTCAATCTCAATGAGTCTCAGGGCCTCCTCAGCTATGGCTCCCGTATCAGCTGCGACTGCGGCTCCTACTTCCTCACCCTCGAAGTGGGCAACTCGTGGCAGAACCGGTACGGACGAAGGGGCATGGCCGCCCAGGTCTGTCTCAGACGGTAGCTCAGGGTCATCATATCTGAGTATGGCTCTAACCCCTGGCAGAGCCTCAGCTCTGCTCGTGTCCATGCTCTTGATCTCTGCGTGAGGAAAAGGGGACGTCAGAAAGCGCATGTGTAGCATCCCCGGCAGTTGCACGTCCATGGTATACGTTGCCTTTCCAGTCGCCTTCTCGTACCCATCCAGACGGCGTACACCTCGTTTTCCGATGTGACCGTACTCCTCCAGGGGATACTTGTCCGCTGTGAGGTTGTCCATCAACTCAAGGATCTTGGCCTCTTCTGGGTTAGCCGGGTCCATGTGCCCTCCTCTTTGCCGACTCCTTCAGCTCTTTGGCCGCCTCGAGGACTGCCTTGGGGTGTTGCGGGTACGTGCCACAACGGCAGAGATTGCCACCAAGGGCGTCTCTTATCTCCTTCTCTGTCGGATTCTGTTCCCGGTCAAGCAGAGCTTTGGCTGTCACAACGAAGCCTGGAGTGCAGTAGCCACACTGCATGGCATGGTTCCTAACATACGCTTCAATGAGAGGATGCTTCTTTGACTCGATCCCCTCGATTGTTTCTATGGCTTTTCCATCACATTCTACGGCCAGCGTCATACATGACAGGATCGGCCTTCCTTCCATGATTACCGTACAGGAACTGCAAGCTCCTCTGTCGCAAAACAGCTTGGTCCCAGTGAGCCCAAGCTTCTCGTGTATCAGGTCATGCAGCGTCCACTCAGGTTCGACGAGGATGGTATACCTCTCGCCGTTAATGGTTAGGCGGATATGACCCTCGGGTGTCGGTAGAGGCTGGGCCTTGTGCCGTTGAAGAACATGGGATCGCAGCAATTCAAAGCTGTCGCACTTCGTCGCGCAGTAGGGGCACAAATAGGCTTCTGTTACTTCGCCCATCCCAGACTACCTCCTGATCACAAATGCTTATACTCTGACCGTCCTCTGGCCCCTCAAGAACACGGACTGCTCAATGCGTACCTCGTATTCATTCCCGAAGTGCTCCAAACTATCCAATACGGCAACAGGAGCCGATTGCCCCAGGCCGCACAGAGAGGAGAGTTTCATCACCTCTGATAGGTCTTCCAGGGCTTCGATATCGTCTCCCCTCCCATTTCCTCTCACCATTCTCCCCAATATCTCCACCATTACCTCTGTCCCCTCACGACACGGGGCACACTTGCCGCATGATTCTTCGGCAAAGAATTCCATGGTCCGATAGACCACGTCGATAATATCCCTGGTTTGATCCAAGACCGTCACTGCCCCTGAGCCAAGGACACTCTCATAAGAGAGAGGAGTGTCTAGCATCCACCCTGGAAGCAACCTTCCAGCAGCGCCCCCGACCTGAACTGCCTGAATGTCGTTCGCCTTCGCCAGATCTACAACCAGTTCCCTCAGATCACTGCCCAAGACCAACTCATACACTCCGGGCCTTTCAACGTCCCCGCTTACCGAGAAGACCTTGGTACCTTTGCTGCCATCCGTTCCTATGGCAGCGAACCAGTCCGGACCATTGTTAATGATTTGTGGGATATTCATCAGCGTTTCAACGTTATTAATGACGGTCGGTTTTCCAAACAGACCTTTGCTTGGCGGAAAAGGGGGCCTGTAGCGAGGCTCGCCCCGGCTGCCTTCGATGGACTCCATGAGAGCGCTCTCCTCACCACAGATGTATGCACCAGCACCTTCAACTATCTCAATCTTCGGAAGATCTCGAAACCCTCTTTCAGCCACCTGGCTAATAGCGCTGTTCAGCCGATCCAACAGATAGTGGTATTCCTGCCGGAGGTAGATGTAGGCCTGTCGAGCGCCCACGGCGTAGCTGGCAATCGCAATTCCTTCAACAAGGGCAAACGGGGCGTTCTCCAGGAGGTATCTGTCCTTGAATGTTCCTACCTCCCCTTCGTCGGCATTGCAGATGATGAATTTCTGCCCATTCCCAGTCTTGCTGGCCAATTCCCATTTCAGCCCACAGGGAAACCCGGCTCCTCCGCGACCTCGTAGCCCGGATGCTTTTATCTGCTCAATGACCTGTTGGCCGGTCATTGTCTCCCTCACTCTCTCGAAAGCTTTGAACCCATCTCTATCCAAATAGGTGGCTAGATCATTGGGGTTCACGATCCCACAGTTTCTCAAGACGATGTGCTTCTCCGGCATTGGTCAACCTCTACTCGACGTCATGAATATGACTTCAGTGCCCGTGAGATCTTGTTCGGCGCAAGGTCGCCGTGCACATCGTCGTTGACGAGCATCGCCGGTGCCTTGTCGCAGGCTCCGATGCAGTTCGTTAGCTCAAAGGAGAACTTACCGTCGGGTGTCGTTTCGCCGGGCCGTATCCCTATCGCGTCTTGAACAGATTCAATGATCATCTGAGCATTCTTCAGCTGGCACGGAAGACTCTTGCAGATCCTGATGACATTTCTGCCCATGGGCCTCGTTGAGAGAAAGGAGTAGAAGGTTGCCACCCCGTACACCTCAGCGACGCTTATGTCTAGACTCTGAGCTATTCCTGGGATGACCTCTGGGGAAACAAAGCTGGATTTGCTTTGCTCAGTCTTCAGGATTTCAAGAAGCGTTTTGCGATTCTCGCCGCCAGAGGCTGTTTCCTCCTCATCCCCGACCAGACCAGCGCTCTCCCCATTCTCTTGAGCCCAGCCCTTCGGCCTTGTTAATGCACCCGTTGGGCAGTAGTCGATGCAGATACCGCAATCTCGGCAATCGTCCTTGTTCAAAGGCTCGTCACAGTCCACAATGACCTTGGCGTCAAAAGCTCGGTAGCCAATGCTGTAGATATTCTTCTTTGCCATTTCTTCGCATGCCTTCACGCACCGACGACAAAGAACGCACTTGGCAAGATCCCGCTGCACATAGGGACTCACCTGTTCTACGGGATGGAAGCGGGGTTCTCTCACATTGAATCGCGGCGGTCCGACCTCCAACTCAGAAGCAAGACTATGGAGCTCGCACCTCTCAACCGTTGGGTCAGTGACGCATGGCCCTGTGTGACCGGCTAGCATAAGCTCCAGCGTAGCTTTCCGTGAGGCCAGAACCTTGGGGGACTGAGTGCGTATGACCATTCCGTCGACAATGGGTGTGTGGCACGCACCAGCAAGTGTCGGCGAACCTTCGATCTCCACCACACATACGCGACAGACACCGGTGGGACTGAGATCTGGTCCATGGCACAGAGTAGGAATGTGAATGCCGACTTTCTCCGCGGTTTCGAGTATGGTCATCCCTTCATGACCAGTTGTTTCTGTGCCATCGATGACAACCTTGGTATTCCCCATCCCAATCGCCTTTTGCCTTCCCGGGACTACGGCGTCCTGTTGCAGAACGTATACTTTCGACGGTCGATCCCAGCGACCTATGAGCGCTTGAGGCTAGCGTCGCCCAAAGCATTAGCTCCAATGATGGCCTCTAGAACCAAGTCGGGGTTCACTTCAAAATAGGAGTTGTGTGTTGTAAGCCCCTCCCCGCAGGCAACTTCCGCTGCCTTCATGAGGTTCTCCCGCGATGCATCCGAAACCCCCAGCTGTCTCAAGGTTACAGGCAGTCCCACGGCGTTACAGAAATCGATCACTCTATCGATCTCCCCTTTCGAGTAGTCTTCCATAACAAGCTGCGCAATGGTGCCAAACGCAACTAGCTCTCCGTGCAAAGCTCCTTCCGTTCCCTCCAATGCTTGAAGACCTTCATGAATTCCGTGGGCGGCAGCCAAACCAGAACTTTCGAAACCTACCCCGCTCAACAAGATGTTGGCTTCGATGACCTTCTCAACGGCGGGCGTTACAGCGTCCTGGTCGACCGCCAGTTTTGCGCTGACCCCATATTCCATAAGCGTGTCATGACAGAGTCTTGCCAGGTTGAGAGCCGCAGCGGTTGTTACACCGCCGGGGAGGTTCTTCGCGCTTGACTTGGTGCACGTATATGCTTCAAACCAGGTTGCAAGCGCATCCCCCATGCCCGCAACGAAATACCTTGTCGGTGCCTCGGCAATCACCTGTGAGTCCACCAAGACAACATCAGGGTTTCTCTCAAGTATCAAGAACCGATCAAGCACATGGTTCTCTGTGAATTGAACGGACAGGGCACTACAGGGCGCATCATTTGATGCCACAGTCGGGATTGTGACAAGCGCTGAACCCAATTCATGGGATACGGCCTTTGCCGTATCGATTGCCCTGCCACCACCGAGTCCAGCAACCACATCTGGTCCAAACTTGCCAGCTTTTTCCGAAAGCTCGGCTGCACTTGATCGCGTGCATTCCCCTGAAAACGCCTCAAAGTGGTACTCCATCGAATGCTCTTCGAGGCTTGCCGAGACTTGATCCTGTACAGTAGACAACGCTGTGGGGCCACCAATAAAGAAGACCTTAGACCCCAAGTGAACCAAGTATTTGCCTATCTCTTTGAGGACCCCAGGGCCTTGTACATATCGGCTGGGCGCGATCAGTATCCTAATCATGATTCCTCTTCCTTGCCTCAAGGATCAGAGCGTGGGTTCGCTTCCCACGCCCCGACTTACGCTCAGAGAACACGCAACGGAGGAGTAGCGATCACCAAAGCGGCCCAGTTTCGTACGTACCCCCAGTAGCGCAACAGTGGTGACCGAGCCCTGTGTGGCAGAGTCTATTCTGAGCAACGCTCGTCCTGAGGCCCGTCGAGGCGTCGACGGTCTTCAGGGCTCCCCATCACAGGCACAATCTTGCGTCGTGGCACTATCCGGTGGATTCGAAGTGCGTTCCCAGCTAGATTCTTCTCACTGGCCGTGACCGTCCCACTAGAATGGGTACGACCGTTTCTGCTTCTGGATGGTGACCCACTTCATCTCGGTCAGCGCGTCCACTGAATAGCGGCCCCCTTCCCGGCCCTGGCCGCTCCACTTGGAGCCTCCGAAGGGCACACTCGCCTCGGCGTCAATGGAGGCATCGTTCACGTGGACCATACCGGCTTCGAGACCCTCGGCAAGGTAGATGGCCTTTTCCAGATCTGGGGTGATAACCCCTGCAGATAGGCCATACGTGGTATCGTTGGCGACTTCCAGCGCTTCTTTCTCGTCCCCCACGGTGATAACTGGGGCCACAGGTCCGAAGATCTCTTCCTGCCAAGCCCGCATCTCGCGGGTAACGTCCGAAAGCACCGTGGCCTGATAGACCCGCCCCTCGTACGTGCCCCCAGCTAGGAGCTTCGCCCCCGCTGCAACGGCGTCTTTGACGTAGGCGTCCACCTTCCGGACTTGGTCGTCATTGATGAGCGGGCCGATCACCGTCTCGGGCACGGTGGGGTCGCCTGCGGGCAAGGACGCAGCCTTTTCCGCCAGCTTCCCGGCAAACTTCTCCACAATCGGCTTCTCCACAATGATACGACCAACAGACATGCAGATTTGCCCCTGATGCATGAAGGCCCCAAAGGAAGCTGCATTGACAGCGTAGTCGATGTCCGCGTCTGCCAGAATGATGAGGGGGTTCTTCCCGCCCAGCTCGAGGATATACTCCTTCAAGTTCGCTGCGGCCCTCTGGGCGACAATACGGCCGGTAGTGGTCTCACCGGTGAGGGTCACAAAGGAACAGCGGTCGTCATCGATGAGGGCATTCCCGAGCACGCTTCCAGGGCCCGTTACCACGTTGAGGGCTCCGGGAAGAAGTCCGGCCCGCTCGAAAAGCTCTCCAATCTTGATGCCTATCACGGGTGTTTCGCTCGACGGTTTGAAGACAATCGTATTGCCAGTCGCCAAGCCATAGGCAACTTTGTACATGGACAGAATGAGCGGAAAGTTCCAGGGCGAAATCGCCACCACAGTGCCCTTCGGCCTCATGAGGGTCATGGACAGCTTGTTCGGATCGGTGTGAAAGGTTTCGCCAAGAATGCGTTTGGCGTCGGCACCGGCGGTCGCAAGCAGGTCTACCGTCTGAGAGATCTCGAACATGGCTTTGCCGAAAGTGCTTCCTCCCTCAGCAGTCAGTACGTCGGCAAACTCCCCTCGACTCTCTTCGAGAATATGACCGGCCTTGGAAATGATCAGCGAACGCTCCAGTGAGGGGGTAGCGGACCATGGCTTCCGGGCAGCATAGGCGGCCGCCATGGCACGATCTGCATCCTTCTCGTCGCCTTTGGGCACCCGGGCATACACCTCCCCCGTATAAGGATTGACATCGTCAAAGGTCGCCCCTGACACGGCATCAACCCACTCTCCCCCGATCAACATCTGATGTGTTTTCATGATCTCTCCTTTCAACAGTGTATCTGTCTGGCGCTATGGTCGCAGAACCGGCTTGATCACGCGCCCCGTCGCCATATCTTCCACAGCCTGACTGATTTGGTCAAAGGGATAGAACGTGATCATGCGGTCAAAGGGAAACCGCCCCTGGCTGTACAATTCTATCAGCTTGGGGATGAACAGATCCGCAATGGCATCGCCTCCGAGGATCCCTGTTACCGTCCGGCCGTTCATGATCAGGTCCATATCCAGGCTGACTTCTGTGCCCGGCGGCACAACCCCCAGGAGTCCGCAAACCCCCAGGCGGGGCAGAACATCTACAGCCTGCCGAAGCACCTTGGGATTACCGACACACTCCAGGCTGAATTCCGCGCCACCATCGGTAATGTCCAGGATCGCCTCGACTGGGTCCACCTCACCGGCATTGATGGTATGGGTGGCGCCGAATTCCTTCGCCGTCTTCAGGCGGTCAGCATTGATGTCCACAGCAATGATCGTAGTACAGCCGCACACGAGCGCAGCGAGAACAGCGCTCATGCCTACCGGGCCGACTCCAAAAATCGCGATGGAAGCTCCGGGCCTGGGATGAAGCGTGTTCATCACCGCACCGGCACCGGTCATAACGCCGCACCCCATAGGCGCCAGGATCTCGAGGGGAACGTCGTCCCGCACCTTAACGACGTTCCGCTCGTTGGCCAACGCGAAATCGGCAAAAGAAGACTGGCCCAGGAAACACCCATGGATGACCTGATCGCCCTTGCGCAAGGTCGTGGTATCGTCAGGACGAGCTCCGTGGAAATTGTGCAGGAAGAAATTCAGGCAATAGAGTTCCTTGCCCAACTTGCATGCAGTGCATTCCCCGCAGTAGTCCCAGGCCAATACGACATGATCGCCCGGCTTCACCTTGGTCACCCGCGCCCCCACATGCTCGACGATTCCAGCCCCTTCGTGTCCGAAGACACTGGGCGGCGGGGGGATAGGCAGATGCCCGTGCAGGGCGCCCAGATCTGTGCCGCAGATGCCAGCGCCCACGATCCGAACCACCACCTCATCATCGTTGGGATCACTGAGTTCTAGTTGTTCAATACTGAACTCTCCTCCAGTCTCATAAACGACCGCTGCTTTGATATCCATTTTTCCCCTCCTTAACTCAACAGACCCTGTCAGATGAGCCTATCAGTTACTCGTGTAGAAGAACCCGTCCTCAACAATTGGCCCGCGAGCCGACTGCGACGCGCATCCGAACGCCCATCCATATCTAGAAACAGGACCCAAGATGATGAATCATCTCCTGAACCTGTAGAACCGTGATGCAAGAACCAGCAAATGGACAGGCCCTTGCGCAAGGCGTACCTCCTGTCATCTATGCTGCCTGATTTCAGAGAAGTACCCCATCTGTCAGATTGGCAGTATGCACATAGACCTCTATGCTAGGCTCACCTTCGCAAATATCAAGAACGGTGGCCTTGTACTCGTCCGACTTCAAGTAGGCGTCGAAATGCTCCTGTGTTTCCCATATCAACATGGCGCCCTGGGCCAGTGTCTTGGGGTCCATAATGAAGAGCTTCTCCCTAAGTCCGGGTATCTTCCTGCAGCCTTCAACGACAGTGCCTATATGCTTCTTTGCAACCTCGATATCGGCCAGCTGTTCTCTTACATCGTCCTTCAATTCGAACTTGACCATCGCGGCTATCATCTTCTCACCCCTCCTTTCCTGCGGTTGTGGCACGAGAGCTCCATCTACAGGCTACCGCAAACAAGCCTACACAATCACCCTGCCCAACTAGTCTAGGGGGTCCGAGGCTTCTTGGGCCGCTTCCTCGAATACTCTCCTCTCTCGCTCAAGGAACTTCTCCCTACCATCTGTATATGACGGGAGAACCCACTCCATTTCCTTTAGGTTCTGCGTGATGGTCGGTATCCACTGATAGGGGATAGATATCAGTATCCGTCCCTCTGGGAACACCTCTTTTGCTTTCATACCAAATGCCAATCCGGTGATCGTGTAATTCACTTTGCCGCTTTGATACGGATAAATGTAAAGCCACGAACATCCCAGGACAGGTGTTCCCTTGGGGTCCCACATCTCGCCTGTCGAATAGCTCATGGCCCTCAGCACGATCTCGGCCTGGCTGGGAGTGGCGTATAGAATGAGAAGATCTGGCTCGAAGGTCAGTGTGTCTAGCACGGAGAAAGCGACGTAGTTGACAATACCCCTCTCGAACTTGGGGATGTACCGATAGATCCTATTGTTAGCACGCGGCTCCTGATAGATTCCGAACTTAGGTCCAATTCGCCCACCTTCTACGAAAGGTAGCATCTCCTCCATGCCCAATACTGTCTTGCCGACACAATCTTCATTCTCCTTGCTGAAGTAGAACGGGAGTCCCCTTTGATGTGCTTCCTTGATCATTTCACAGAAAGGCAGAATCTTGTCGGTCTGCTCAATCCCTTCTGGCCTGTTGAGCAGGAACTTGACGCCTACAGGTGGCTGCTCAAAACTGAATTCGTTGAATATGGAAAGGTCTTGAGTCAGTGGTCTCATTTGTTCACCTCCTGGATCGTGTCAGGCCTTGAAATGCGAATCAGGTTCTCTCACGAGCCTGTTCACGTTCTTATCAACCTCCATATCCTCCTTCAGCTTTCAGCCATGGGACAGGATGGGACGTCGCTGCTCACGCGACTTCTCTGAGGACGAACGATCACCCTCCAGAGCCAGAGGCAAGACGCAACCCCTTTCTCTACTCCCTTGTTTAGGGATTCTCAGACTCTTGGACCAGCTCACCAATTACCCTTCCGAATTCTGCGAGATACTGTCCCCTGCCTGCATGCGAGGGAAGATGCAACTCCATCTCCTGTAGGTTCTGCGTTATGATCGGTATCCACTGATGAGGAATAGATATCAGTATCGATCCCTCTGCAAACAACTCTCTCCCTTTCATGCCATGGATCATCTCGGGAATCAAGTAATTCACTTTGCCGGTCTGATATGGATAGATGTAGAGCCATGCGCATCCCATTACCGGTGTCGTCCTGGAGCTATACAACTCGCCGGTCGAATAGGTCATAGCCCTCATCACGATTTCTGCCCGGCTGGGAGTGGTGCTGATGATTAACACGTCCGGCTCGAATGTTAATTCGTCTATTGTAGAGAAAGCGACATAGTTCACAGTATCTCTGTCGAACTTGGGGACGTATTGATAGAATATGTAGTTGGCACGTGGTTCCTCAAAGATCTTCAATCTGGCTCCAATCTGTCCGCTTTCCGCAAACGGCTCCATATCCTCCATGCCCAAGAGGATCTTCCCAACACATGCCTCACTGTTGTCTTTGCCGAAGAAGAACGGGGTTCTCCTCTGCTGGGCTTCTGTGAGCATCTCACAGAAGGAGAGATTCGTATCTATTGATAACTGCTGTATTCCGTCTGGCCTGAAGAACAGGAACTTGACGCCTACGGGTGGCTTCTCAAAGCTCAATTGGCTGAATATAGAAAGGTCTTGCTTCAGTGGTCTCATTGCACCTATTCTCCTTCATCTGACGCACCTGTTCTACAGCCTCTGGCACGGTGTCCAATAAGAGAATCTCATCCACGATCGCTGTCCTGGCTCTGAGAATCTGTGAGGTGAAATCCTTGCCCCACAAGCCCATAGATACCCGCAGCGGCATTTGATGCCCAAGTCCTTCGGCCATCATCTTGCCGTCAAAGGAGTCCTATGCGAAGAGAGCCAGTCTCTTGGGGTGAGCCCTTTCCGGCAGAGAGGTCCACACTCAAGAGGACATGGCACTGGCCTGATCCATATCTACGTTATGCGATGCGGCCCCGGTGACCTTGGGCATCATGCGGGTCGGGAGCAAGGCAATGAGAATGGCGAGGATGATAACGGCCATCCAGAGCACCGAGATCAACCTTCCACTCGACCTGACACGCTCCGGCTGGAAGCCCGTCAGGTCTAGTTAGTCCCGAGTCAGCGGTACACACCGTATTTCTTCCCCGCCTCAATCATAGCGTGCAGATTCTCGGGGGTGGTGTCATCAAGGGCCGTGCCAGTGCTAAGGATGAAGCCACCATCCTGAGCAACGTCCTCGATCAACTGCTTGACGTAGCTTTCAACGTGCTGAGGTGTTCCGGCCTTCATCAGCGCTCCGGGCACATTGCCACCAAAGCAAGCCCATCCGCCCAGCTTCTTCTTGACCTCCTTCATGTCGGTCCGATCGAACATCCAAACCGTGTGGCCGGCCGGAATGTCCGGATCGGTAATGCTGTCCAGGCGCTCGTTGTATCCGCCCTCAACAAACAGGTAAGGCACTGTGCCTCTCTCGATCAGGCCCAGGAGAACCGCTTTCAGGGTGGGCCAGTAGAATCTCTCGAAATCCTTCTTCGACATGAAACCGTCGGCTCCCTTGTGCAGCGGTATGAAGACCATCGGGTTATCGCTGTCGGTTGCATTGCGCACGCCCCCTTCTATGGCAATTGGGACGAGCCTTTCCATGGCCTCGATCAGCTTCTCGGGGCGCCGGTACATATCCAGCATGATGCCGCGAGTGCCGCGCAGCGTGTCGCCCACTGTGTCATACGGGGCCTTGGTCCAGCCACCGGTGGTACCCGGTAGCCCCAGCACAGTAGTGGATTCTTCGTCAATGGGCCCCACAGCTGAGATCCATTCATCCGCCGCCTGTCCTGCCTCCAAATAGGCTTTGAAGGCTTGCTGCACGTCTGGGTCACCCACAGAGAACATGCTCAAGGCCACGAACGGTAATTCGAGCATGTCCGTCAATGGCGGGAGCGTCTGCCAAGGCTCCAGCACCGCAAAGACGCGCGGCAGGTAGAACCGCAAGAAGTAGTTGCTTGGATCAGCGATCAACAGATCATAGTCGTCAGCCGACATGTACTCGCCCTCAACGCACTGGTACGATCTGTTGGGGGGCGTTCCGTGGCCCGGCCACTGGTAGACTTGGTAATCGAGGATGTCAAAGACCTTGCCAGGCCCAATGAGACCCGAGCTGACTAAGCCGTCGGGCATGAAGTCGGCATTGAACTTCTTCCAGGCCCTTCCCAGCTTCTCGTAGTCGTACATGGCTTCTTCGATGGTGATGCCGCCGTATTGGGCCGGATAGGTGCTAATCCACGGCAGTATCGGGACGCGCTCGGGCTTCTTCAGTTGAATGGCATCTTTGATCATCTGGGCACGTTGTCTGTACCCCTGTTCCGCCTCGGTGCTGGCAAACTCGATCTCGGCCGATACCCAGCTACTGAGGCGGGCTTCCTGTCTCTCTCTTGGCGTTAGTTCGCTCCAGTTGTCAGGTAGGGCAAACATGTCTCAGCCTCGTGTCCATTCCCTGGCCAGGGATACTCCGGCCATGGCATCTTTCCCGTAGGCGTCGGCACCGGTATGATCCCGGATCATCTCGTCGATCTGACCGCCGCCGATCATGATCTTGACCTTCTCCCGCAGGCCCGCCTTCTTGATCGCTTCCACTGTGTCTTTCATCGCATCGAAGGCCAGCGTCAGGAAGCCGCTCAGGCCGACCACCTGGGGCTCAAACTCCTGGATCGCCTCCACGAACCTCTGCGCCGGCACGTCCACCCCCAGGTCCAGAACATCGAACCCGTTGACATCGAGCATGAAGACCACAATGTCCTTGCCGATGTCGTGGATGTCCCCCTCTACGGTGCCGATGAGAACCTTGCCAAGACGCTCAACCTCCGGGCCCTTGGTCAGCTGAGGCTTGACCATCTCCGCGATCTGGCTCAGCATCACGCCAGCCAGCATCAGTTCGGGCAAGAAGTAGGTTTCCTCCTCGTAGCGCTGGCCGACGATGGTCATGGCCTCTCTGGCTGCATCCAAGATGGCCACGGGGTCTTTACCGCCCTCCACCATCTCCTTGGCCAGCTTGAGAGCTTCTTGCTCCTTCATGTCAGCAATGGCATTGACCAATTCTTTTGACATACCGTACTCCTCTTGATGATTCTGTTTGGGGCTACTGCCCCTAGGCACCAGGGCACGTCAAGCCGGTACCGCGCCTAGCCGTGACTGGCCTTTGCGCCCGTTCCACCGAACAACCGGCCACCGGAGGCACGCGTGCAGTTGAGGCAATAGCGGTCGTGCCCCGGCGGGACCTTGACCGCCGGCAATTGAGAGAGGTCGACAGGATCAAACTTGATGAGTGTTAGCAAATCTCCTTTGTTTTGTGCCGGTCAGTCGCCGCCTTATTGCATGGTCGAGCCGCCATCAACACAGATCACCTGGCCCACAATGTCCTCAGAGACATCGGATGCAAGGAAGGCCACCGCATTGGCTATATCCTGAGGCTCGGTGCCTCTCCCTATGGGAGTTTCCGGCAGGAAGCGCTGCTTTATCTCCTCCTTGTCGCCTTTGACGAAATTGGTGAGCGACCATCCTGGCGATACGCAGTTCACCGTTATTCCCGACCCGATTACCATTCTCGCCAGATTCCTGGTGAAGATGTTGATGCCACCCTTGGCCAGGGTATAGACGGAAATGACCGGATGATTCACTTTAGCGCTACTTGATGATATATTGACAATCTTCCCGTACTTATGCTCCATCATGCCGGGAAGTACAGCCTGGGCGCACAACAACGCACCCTTAAGGTTGAGGTTGATGTCTTTGTCCCAGTCCTCTTCTTTCTGTTCCAGGAAGGGCCCCGCCATGGTGATGGCGCCGGCATTGTTTACCAGTATGTCAATCCTGCCGAATTCCGCCAGCGCCCTCTCTACCATCTCCTGCACTTCCGCCTTCTTGGTCACATCGGCCTGGATGGCAACGGACTTGCGCCCCAGAGCCTTGACCGCAGCCGAGGTCTTCTCTGCGCCATCAAGGTCTATGTCATTCACGATTACGTCGCATCCCTCTTTCGCCAGAGTCAGTGCTATGGCCTTGCCGAAACCTATCTGGCTACCAGCTCCGGTTACCAGTGCTACCTTGTCTTGTAGACCTAGGTCCATTGTTGCCTCCTTCTTGACCAGAGAACGGTGTCGGCATGAATCTCCGCGCAGATCATCTCCTAGGGCAAGATTTCCTGGGCCACGTCTTCCAGACCCAGTTCCTCCAGCTTCTTTCTACTCGGCTTGGTTGTCTTCAGATCCCAGTCCATTGCAGAAAGGTACTCTCTGTCCAGGGTCTCCTCATCAACTGTCACGCCCGCTAGCGGCCCCTCTTTCGGTGGAGGATTGCCCATTATCCTTCCCGGGATGTCGTACTCCAGCGGGTTGAGTCCCTCTCGAAGGTTGAACGCATGTCGAATGTTGGTTATCCTCTCCCCGGTTTGAATCAACTCGTCGATAGTGAGGTCCCAGCCGGAAACCGCTCTCATGAACTCCACGAACGAATGAACGTTAGGTAGAGTCCAGTACCCGGACATACATATCCCGGTGCTGTTGACAACATGGCTGAAGCTGTGCCCTATCCTGTGTGCTTCCCCTCTGCCACTAAATGACTTTCGGTCGACTTCGGGCATCGGCAGTCCCTCCATAGGCATCCCTGGTCCCTGGGTATGACGAGCCGGAGTGGGGTCCATCCTGTAGGACGTTCCCCAGTGATACCCGTATTTCGGGTCATGGGCCGGGGCCTCTTGCCCTTGAATATGCATGGCGTATTGCTCCGCGCCCCTACCGATCCTCTCCGCGGCCACCTTCACCCCGTCGGCCAACACGTCACCAAAACCTTCCCTCTTGACCAGTCTTTCCGTCATGGCAACGATGGATCTGTGGTTACCCCAGGTCATTTCGATACCATCGGTGTCTGCCTTGGTAATCAGCCCCTTCTCAAAGCACTCAATAGCGAAAGCAATGGTGGCCCCGCCAGAGATGGTGTCAATCCCATAGCGATTGCAGATATCATTCAACTTGATTATCGATTCAAGATTGCTGTTGAGACAATTGGCCCCATACATGCCAAGGGTTTCATACTCAGGCTTGTGGGCGTCTGCCTCATACTTGTACTCTCCGGTTCCCTCTTTCATGCGCCCTCCACACCCGATGGGGCACTGATAGCAGGCATAGGTCCTGGACTGGCGTTCAATCACGGGGTTGCCTGCGATGAGCTCATAATCCGGGAAATCGATAGGCGCGGTCCCTGCCCAGTTCTTGGTTGGCGTATCACCGCTCTCTGCGCAATGAATGACGAGGGCCGGCGTGCCGAATTCCCTCAACCAGTCAACACCCCCTGTCAGTTCACGCAGGTACTTTCTTCGTAGCTCCTTGGCTCTCTTCTCGTCGGCCAGAGGGATCTTCATTCTGCCCTTCACCGCCACAGCCTTGAGCTTCTTGGAGCCCATCACGGCGCCCAACCCCGAACGGCCAGCAGCTCTGCCCTTGTTGTTCATGACACAGGCGATGAGAGCAACCTTCTCTCCTGCTGGGCCAATACACGCCGCTTCCACGTCCTTGCCCAATTCGGATCTCAGAATATCTTCCGTTTCGAAAGTGTCTTTGCCCCACAGATGGGAAGCATCTCTCAGCTCTGCTTTGCCATTATCGATCAAGAGGTAGACCGGCTTCTCTGATATTCCGCTAACGAACACCGAGTCGTAGCCGGCGAACTTCAGGCGGGGGCCGAAAAACCCGCCTGAATTGGAATCGCCCCAACCCCCTGTAAGGGGTGATTTTCCCACGACGACGTATCTTGAAGCCGAGATTGCCGGCGTACCGGTCAGCATGCCCGTCGCAATACCGAGGGTACTGTCGGGTCCTAATGGATCAACACCGGCCTTCTGCCGGCTGAATAGCATCCTGGCTCCCAGACCATAGCCCCCAATGAACTGGCGGCCAAGCTTGTCGTCCAACACGTCATCCTTGAGCTCACCTCTGGAAAGATCCACCCACAGGATCTTTCCCGCAAAGCCACTTGCCATACTACTACCCCTTGTCCTTGCCTTCTTGTTGGTAGTCCTGGAGCGAGGTTGCCGCAACACAGCACGGTTGGACCATCTATGATCTATTGACCGTGCTTGGCAAGCCTAGCCCCCATTTCAAAGGCCTTCTCGCAGTCCTTCGGGAATACCTCCTCGCGCCTCTTCTTCTTCTCAGCGGGATCGAAGAGATCCGCTACCACCTTGGAATAATCCTCGAACTGATATGTGTCATAGCTGCACAGCGACTCCGAAGACGCGAATATCATGCTCAGTACCCTTTCGTTCAGGTCGAAGTGTTGAGCCTGGCCAGACGGTTTCGCGCCCTCTTCTCTGGCATTCATGGTGTAGATGAACCCCGTCTTGATCTTCTTTGGGACAAGCGATTGACGTGGCTCGGTATAAGTCATGTACTGAAACAGTAGACGCTCCATGAATGATCTCATCTCCCCAGAAACGGTTCCGTAATAGATCGGGGAGCCCAGGATGAGAGCGTCGGCGTCCTCAATCTTTCTCAGGATTGGAGTCAGGTCATCCCTCGCTGCACACCTGCCATAGCTGGGGCCTCCTCGTGTCTTGCATTCAAAGCAGCTCCTGCATCCTTTGAAGTCCAAGTCATACAGATGAACGAGTTCCGTCTCTGCTCCCTGCGAGGCAGCTCCTTCCAGGGCCTTTTCAAGCAGTGTTGCCGTATTCCAGCCTTTCCTTGGGCTTCCGTTAATGGCAATGACCTTCACAGGCTACATCTCCTTTGTCTTCATCTTCCCCAATAGCCAAATCCTTCTCTCGGCCAGACGGCGCGATTCAGCCACATCGCGGCGACCCAGCCGAGGCACGCCGTCTGTGACCACTTGCTGTGCCGCACTCCGTGTTCAGCGAGGCATCCCGCCGACGCACAGGCCTCTTCAGTCAGTACGCAACCGTCATGCGCTGACGGACAAACCGTGCGTTTTCAATCTCGTCCACGAACGCTACTGCGTAGTCCTCTACCGAAATGAGGCTCTCTCCGTCCTCGTCAGTCAGCAACTGATCGGTTCCGGTGCGATACCGTCCTGTTCTCTCCCCCGGCCTGATCAGTGCCGCCGGGCTGATATACGTCCAGTCGAGGTCCGCACCTCGGTAGACTGCTAGTGCATCGCGGTGTGCCAAAGCTATCCCTTTCCAGGCCTCCGGAAACTCCGGCGTGTCGACGAGGTCGACACCCGGACGAACCTCAAGACTTCCTGCCCCGCCCACGACCACCAGGCGACTCACTCCGGCCCGCGTAAGGCCTTCGATCAGCGATCTTGCCGTATCCACCACCGACTTGGGCTCATCTTCGGGAAGGCGCGGTCCGACGGCACATGCGACAACATCCTGCCCCGCCGCCAGGGCAGCTACACCCGACGGATCAAGTACGTCTCCCGCGACAACCGAGAGCGCCGCATGCGGAGGCCCCACACGCGTTGGATCACGAACGACGGCCGTGACCTGATGACCACGAGCCAGCGCTTCTTGAGCGATCGAACTCCCAATCGTGCCACTGGCACCATAAAGTACAATCTTCATTCTTCGGTCCTTTCACCTGGCGCAGAGAAGGTAATACCGGGGAAAGGAGCAGGTAGGGCGCATCACCGGGCACGAGTTCGCCACGGCAGACCGCTCATCAAACCGGCTGTGCGATCCTGCGTATACTTGCCCTTTGGCCCCAAAGGTGGCTGCTACCCTTGCTCCGTGGGGTATTCCGCCCATAGTTCTTCAACCAGTATCCGCGTGCTTTCGATGAAGCCCTCTCTGCCCACCTTGAACCAGAACGGATTCCACTCCATATCCTCTAGATTCTCGACCAACATGGGGATCAGGTCGAAGGGGATGGTTATCAGCATCAGACCTTCTGGTAATACTCGTCTGGCTTTCATGCTGAAGCCGAGGCCGGTGACGGTGAAATTCACTTCGCCGTTCAAGTACGGAGAGGCGTATATCCAGGCGCAAGCCAAACATGTCGTTCCCTTACTGGACCACATCTTGCCATTGGAATAGCTGCTTGCTCTCAGCAAGACCTCTGCTTGAGTGACATTGGCCGTGATGATCAATATGTCGGGATCTTCTGACAGTTGGTCTACAGGAGAGAAGACGACATACTCTACAGAATCCTTCGACAGTAGTGGAATATACTCATAGATTCTTCTGTTGGCACTGGGGGTCTTGAACATGGAGTATCTTGGCCCCAATTGCCCGCTCTCCATGACTGGCGGGAACTCCAGCATGCCCAGTACGTGCCCTCCACACTGTATGTTCTCTCTCGCGGCGTAGAAGGGACTGCTGGTTTGCGCTTCTGCGAACAACTCACAGAGAGCCAAGCTCTTGTCCAGCTGGTCGAAGCCATCCGGTTTCTTGAGTGAGTACTTGACACCCACTGGCTTTCTTTCGAAGTTGAATCTATCGAATATGCAGTAGTCTCGCACGGTCGGGCTCACACTAACCTCCTACGGGAGAGCCAGAAGTGTCTCTAGGCATTGGGCGACTACCGGACCTCGGAGGTCAATGCAGTTCCTATCCCGACCGAAATATGTTGGCCGGAGCAGCTCTTGAACCCGATAAGGCCCATCTGGAGACCTCCGAGGTCTTGATCGTGGCAGTTCTATCTGCCCGCCGCACTCTTAGCTACATCAGGCAGCGGGACCCCTTGGGCAGCTAAGCGGTCTTGCAGGACCGCATAATCCACGTCCCTAAGCCTTATGCCACTCTTCACCGCCATGGCCGCTGCAGTGCCTGCTGCCTCCCCAATGGCTACGCAATGCGGGATAAGGTTGAAGTCCTCGTTGACGATATCCTCCGAGGAGTAGCTACGACCGGCAACAAGCAGCCCCTCTACTTTGCGTGGCACCATAGTACGATAGGGAATATGCACGTGGGGGTGTTCTGGTGACACGTTGAAGTTGAGATCTGGGCACACCGCTATGGTGTCTTCGAAGACTGTGCCTGACCGTATGTCCTTCTGAGTGAGCGTGTATTCTCCCACCAGTCGCCGGCTGCCTCGGGTGCCAAGTTGCGGCGCGGTATTGAGTATGAAGCTCTTCTCAAAGCCAGGAATATGCTTCCTGTAGAAGTCGTGTGTCACGAGCATTCTCTTTCGGACTTCGACCTCTATCCAAGTGAGGTCTTCGATGTCTAGGATATCGCGATCTGGAATCCAATTATTGACCCACACAACATCCTCGAGCGCGGTTGTCTGGTAGACGGGGAATCCGCCCAATTCCCTGAGCTCATTCATCAACTCGGTGTGTTTCTCCGGATTCGATCGTCTGAACTCGCTGACTCTCTTCATGTCGACATTGCCCAGTTGAAAGACGACGGCGGCTTTGGCAATCCTGAGTTTGGGATCGATCTTGCTGTCAAACTCAGCTCCAGCAGATGGCAATAGATCACCGTCACCCGTAGCATCGATCACGACTTGCCCAAGTATTGCCTGCCTGCCTGACTTGCTCTCGAAGATTACGCCCTGAACTCTGTCTGCATCGACGATAGCCTCGGTGCCCCATGAATGGAGAAGCAGCTTCACCCCAGCCTCTTCCACCATGTCGTTTAGCACGCACCTCAGTATCTCAGGGTCGACATTGGCGCTGAGTCTTACCCTCCCCTCACGTACAAACATGATAGAGTAGTCCAACCAACGGCTGACTGTCGCTTCGTCACTTGAACCTAGCTCCTCCTTCTTCGGATAGACAGCTGCGCCCCTCACATCTAGCCTGTCAAGCCACTCCTGGCAGAGCCCAGCTATCTGCTGCTCGTCAGTGCCATCGCTCATGTGTGGGATCAGTATGACCAATCCGCCGGTGGCCATGCCTCCCAGGTGCCCGTATCTTTCCACAAGCACTGTGTGCGCACCGTTTCGAGCCGCTGCCACCGCAGCCGAATGTCCTCCGGGACCACCGCCTACCACTACTACCTCGGCCTCATAGCGCACCTCAGTCTCTCGGGCCGCTTCCATAATCGTCTTGGCTGATGAACCTGGTTTCATGATTGTAGCCTCCTCACTTTTTCATACATCTCTATCTGATGCTGAATGCGCCCACATCCACATGCGAGAGACAAGTATGAGCTACTACTCGTACACGCCGTATTCCTTGGCTGCCTCCATCATAGCCCGCAGATTGTTCGGGTTACCCTGATTCATGCTTGCCGCCGCGGTCAGGATATAGCCGCCCCCTTGAGCACAAGTCTCGATGAGTTTGCGGCAGCCCTCTTTGACCTCCTCTGGCGTCCCGGTGCACAGCACTGAGGCAGGCAGATTCCCGGCGATGCAGGCACTATCGCCCAGAACCTCCTTGGCTTTGGCCATATCCATTGTCTCAAAGTACCATATCACTTTGCCGCTGGGCATATCCTTGATGATCTCCAGGCGCGGCGTGTAGTCTCCCTCAGCAAACGGCAGCGGCACCAGACCCTCGTCAATCAGACCCATCATCACCTTCTTGAGGGTGGGCCAGTAGAAGGTCTCGAACTGATCGCTGGACATAAAACCGCCAGGGCCCTTGTGCAGCGGCATGAATATCACCGGGCATCCCGAGGCGTTGGCCCCATCTACAGCCTCATTTATCACTATGGGGACTACTCTCTCCATGGCTTCACAGAGCTTGTCTGGCTGCCGATACATATCGATCATGATGCCCTTGGTCCCTCGCATCATATCGCCCAAGAGGTCGTAGGGCGCGCCGCACAGCGCTCCCCAGATAGAGGGAACCCCTGCTTCCCGCACTGCCTGGCTAGTCTCGTCAACAGCTGCCTGCCATTTCGCACCTTCCTGCCCGGCATCTAGGAGCGCCTGGACTGCCGCCCTGACTTCCGGATCCCCGAACTGTGTGATATAGAACACCGGTATGCCGATGAATGGTGTCAACGGACCCAGCTTTCGCAGACCCGCAAACGCTCCCACAGACCGAGGCAAATAGGTCCTCAGCAGGAAGTCAGCCGGATCTCTAATGAAGGCATCGTATTCGTCAGGTTTCATATACTCGCCTTCAATATACTGATACAGTGCGATATCATCAGCCAGGCCATGCCCGGGCCAGTGATGTAGCTTGTAGTCGATGCTGTCCAGCATCTTGCCCGGAAGGACAAGGCCGGGCCCGGCAAACGTATCCATGTCGAAGTCATTGAAGAACTTGAGCCACGCCCGCTTGAGTTCCTCGTAGTCATACATGACCGTCTTGAGCGTGCCCCCCGCATAATAGGCAGGGAAGAAGCCTGCCGGGAGCATTACCGGAACCCGGTCGGGCTCCTCCAGCTTGATAGCTTTGATGAACCTGGTAACCCTTTTCTTGTAAGCTTTCTCGGCCTCTGGGCTGACGAATTCAACATCAGGCGGCGACAGCCATCGCTCGAACCGCTCTTCCCGTCTCTCATCCGGAGTCATCTCCGCCCATTCCTTCGCCATTTTCAATTCGCTCCCACCCGTTCCTCTGCCGGCGGTGCTCAGGGCACCTGTTGCCTTTTCTCGTCCATTGTCCATCTGCGCCCTTGCGTAGTCAGGGTCTTCAATACCCCTGCTTGACCCAGAGACGTTCGGAACAGTCCCGCTTGTGTCGGCCGTTTCGTCGGAGGCAAGTCGAGCTATAGCTGGCCTTTATTCGTACATCTTGCCGGGTCCGGCGGTGAAGTGGAAAATGGGCCTGTCAATTCTCCTGATGTTCAACGGGCAGTGCTCTACCCCTGCCGGAACAAAGGCCACAAAGCTCTTGTCTATGATGTGCTGTTCACCGTCTATCCACAGCTCGACTTCGCCACCCAAATCATGAATGTCGTCTGGGTTGGTGCCGAAGAAGGCGATCATCTCATCAAACGGGTGAGTATGAGGTTCCACTCCCGCTCTGGCCGTCTCCCCTGGCTGGGGTTCGGGCCTTTGTCCAGGCCAGAACCAGAGGGCCTCCACATAGAAGGAGGCGTCTGGGACGACCTCACTATCCAGGTATACGATGCGATGCGCATATTCACTGGATATTTCGTGCCGGTACTCAGGAAGCTCCAAGTTGGGTTTGTCTTGAAAGACGAAGTACTTGACGTTTTTCGATTCCTCCATGTTCTGCCGTTCCTTTTCCTTATTGCTGGGGTCGAACATAGTTGTTGTCAGGGCAATGCTTGGTCTTCATCCATACATCTTGCCCGGGCCGAGGGTGAAGTGGAACATGGGCCTATCAATCCTCAGTATCTTCAACGGGCAGTGCTTCATCCCCGCCGGAATATAGGCCAGAAAGCTCTTGGTCAGTACGAACTTCTCATCTTCCAGCCACAGCTCGATTTCGCCGCCCAGGTCATGCGGGTCTTCGAAGTTGGTGCCGAAGAAGGTGATAACTTCGTCAAAGGGATGCGTATGAGCCGGTACTCCGACTATCTCATCGGGCGGGGGCATTTCTCCAGGCCAGAACCACACACATTCGGAATAGAAGGACCCCGGGACGACCTCACTGTCCATCCATATTACGTGCTCCATCCGCCGACGAGCACCGTCGAGTGGCCCCTGTCCGATCTCTTCCCGCTGTCTGAAATCAGGCAACTGTATGTTTTCTTTCAGTTCGGTGACGATGTACTTGCCGTATTTTGATTCAGCCATTCTTCACTCTTCCCCTTTCTAAGAGTCACGGTCTATGATCTTGGCCCGGTGATGCCGCTGTCTGCCCAGCCTTCCTTCACATCGCCGCAGTTGAGCATAAATGCCATCTGTATGTGCGGCCTTTCGACCTTCTGCCAAATCAACGGCCCGTGCTTCACTCCCTTCGGCACAAAGAGCCCCATTGTGGTGGTGAAGGTAAGGGGCTGACCGCCGACGCCAAACTCTATCTCGCCGCCGAGATCCTCGGGATTGTCGGGGTCGCCGCCCCAATGCAGTACAATCTCGTCGTACTTGTGGACATGCTCATGGATATGGGGGTTAGGTTGGGGTATGTCGTATATCCAGCCAAGTTCGATGTAGTAGTTGGCCTCAGGGACTTGGGCGCTACTCATCAGTGTCATGGTTGGGCTCTGGCGGTTCTTGACTCCGACGCCCGCCTCGTAAACGGGTTTCCTCGCTAGATATCTTTCGTAGTCGACGTCATCCGTTTTCTCCGGCAGTCCCTCCTTCGCCTCACTGATGCCGCTGCGGGCCCAACCTTCTTCGGCGCTGCCGGCGCCCAGCATTATCGCCATCTGTATGTGAGGCTTTGTGACTTTCTTCCAGGTTAGCGGCCCATGCGATAGCCCCGCGGGAACAAACAGTCCTGTCGTTGTCGTAAAGGTGAGTGGTTGACCGCCGACGTAGAACTCGACCTCGCCGCCCAGGTCCTCAGGATCGTCGGGGTCACCGCCCACATGGAGGACTATTTCGTCGAAGTCGTGCACGTGCTGATGGATATGGGGGTTTGGCGCGGGTATGTCATATATCCAGCCAAACTCGATATAGTAGTTGGCTTCAGGCACCTGAGCACTGCTCATGTACGTCATGGTGGGACTTTGGCGGTGCTTGACTCCCGGACCCGCCTCATAGATTGGTTTTCTGACAAGATACCGCTCGTAGTCTATCGTGGCCACTGTTTACTCTTCTCCTTCCCGAGTGTCTATGTTGAGAGATCCGGATTCTGAGACAGCGGTGTTTTCAACACCCATGCAAGTGTGTATCTTCGCCAAGGCCCGGTTACTCGATGAATCTAATGGCGCTATTCTGGCGCATCCAGGCCCCATCTCTGGAACAACTCCTGGTAGAAGGGAGGTTGCTGGAAATCGGGCTTCATCTCCATAACAAGCTGGGTATAGCCGAGTTCGATCTCTTCAAAGTGCTTGAGTCCCAATACCAGCTCTTCCAGTCTATCTCTCGGCACGGAAAAGATGATCTCATCTTCTCCAGTTAGTGCCCTCTCGTATTCGCCGGGATCGGGAAGGGTGATCCTGTATTCGCCGGTCAACATCACTGGCACGACGGAGTAGACGCAAGAGTCAATAGGGTCGAATTGAGAGGTCACCAGGTACCCATCTTTGTACTTCGCCGCAAGAAGCAGACTCCTCAATTGGGCGGTATTGGAATAGATGAGCACCAGATCCGGCTCAAAACTAGCGCTCTTCAAAGGCGCGGAGAGAATGCCCACGTACTTCCCATATTCCAGACAAGGGAGCGTCTTCGCCACATCCTTGGCCGCCTCCAGAGTGGCAACCATGAATGGGAAAGCAGTCTTCCCTTCCAGATACATGTCAGGCGGCTCGACCAGTCCAAAGCCGATTAGTGGAGCCCAGCACCATTGATCTTCCTTCAGAATGGCTACCGTCAGTCTCTGGCGACGTGACATGGCAAAGGCTTGACACTGGGCAAGATGCTCACCGCGGTCTGTTTTCGGTCTAATGGCTTCCTCTGGAATATCCTCTTCCGTTTCCAGAAGTCTCACGGCTATTGGCGATGTCCTCAACAGCAGTAACCTCTCGAGTTCCTCTCCGTAACCATGGAATTCGTCCAATGTCGTCATGCAGGTTGACCTCGTCACACGTTGTTGATTGTTGAGGCTGCGATGACCTTGCTTCTTAGGTGTCCAGCGCGGGACATTGGCCGCCGTGAGTCAATGACGATATTGGACATACAGAGACAACCCGACGAACTCATGGAAGCCCGTGAAAGGACATCACTTGTGGTACTACAGACCCTCATGGGCACGATCCGCGTACTACGGATGAGGAGTCGGTCATTCCTTCTGCGGGAACAGCTATACTCTGATACAGGCCACCTCGTGTCCACTATCAACATCGCGGAGCGATGGTATCACTTCGCTGCACTCCGGCATGGCTACTGAGCAGCGCGGATGGAAACTACAGCCAGGCGGTGGATTCAACGGGCTGGGAACTTCTCCCTTCAGGATGATGCGCTCGCGTCTCTTGTCCACAAAGGGGTCAGGTATTGGCACTGCGGAAAGCAGCGCTATGGTGTATGGGTGCAGGGGGTCCTGGTATAGGGTCTTTGACTGGGTGATTTCCACTATGCGGCCCAGATACATCACAGCCACCCGAGTGCTTATGTGCTTCACCACCGAAAGGTCGTGGGCTATGAAGAGATAGGT
>CAYGAW010000098.1:0-46001 GCA_964347945.1 uncultured Anaerolineales bacterium | reverse complement strand
AGTATTCGCTTCAGGGTTGTCAGGGCCCGATCTATGTCATCAGCCGTGTTGTACAGGTGCGGTGACAAGCGAATGGCGCCGATGCGAGGGGAGACGACCACGCCCTCCTCATTGAGTCGGCGCGCGATTTGCCCCGAGTCATACCGCGGGAAGCGCACCGTCACGATTGAGGACTTGAGATCAGCGGCCGAAGGAGTCACGAACTCGGCCCCGAGCTCCGCGAGCCCCTGGGCGAGGCGACCTGCCAGGGCCAGGTTATAGTTGTGGATCTTCTCGATCCCGATGTTCAGCAGATGCTCGGTGGCCAACGCCAGCCCTATGGCACAGCCATAGGCCATGGTGCCAAACTCGAAGCGTCTGGCGCTTGACGCCCACTCTAGCTGGTCAGCTCGGAAGTCCCACACCTGCTCTGTGCTGCGCCAGCCGACCAGGCCAGGCTCGAGTCTGTCATATAGATCTCGGCGGACGAAGAGTATGGCCGCGCCGAATGGGCCGCAGAGCCATTTGTATCCAGATGCCACCAGGACGTCTATGTCCTCGGCCACTACGTCTATGGGCACAGCCCCTGCTGACTGGGTGGCATCAACTACCAGGATCGCTCCACGACTGTGGGCTACTTGAGCCAATGCAGCCAAATCCAGGCGTTGTCCCGTCGAGTATTGCACATGACTGACGCAAACAACAGACGTTCGGTCGTCTATGAGGCTCGTGAGTTCGATCGGGTCTATTACGCCGTCCTTGTCCGCAGCTAGCCGGACCTCGCAGCCTGTCAAGCGTGCCACCCTCGACCAGGGATAGACGGTGGTCGGGTGGTCGACGCGCGCGCTGACTACGTTTCGGTCTGCGCCAGGGCTGAGGGCCCAAGCTACAGAGCACAGCGCCTCAGAGGCGTTCGAGGCACAGGCGATTTCGTCAGGTTGGGCGCCCAGGAGACCAGCGGCCGCGTGACGCAAGTCGTCGAACACTTTGGTCTCCGCCTCCTCGTCGAAGTGCACGGTTCCCCTCGTGGCCAAGTCTTCCTGCCAGTCCAGGATGGCGTCGGCAGCCATTCTGGGCATCAGGGCAACTGAAGCGGCGTTCAGGTAGGCGTATCGACGCGCCGCAGGAAAGATGTCGGGGCTAACCAGGGCATCCATTCGGCTCCTCCTGAAGGTTCATAGTATGCAGTGCGCCGTCCCTCCTCGTCTGCCGCTCAGTTCGTCTGAGCGCTTGGACTTCCCTGCTGCTACGATATTGTGGACAACAAGCCCGCCAGAGATTCGGGACCCTGGCTGGGGCCAACGAGCGATAATATGCCATAGCCAAGGGGGGATGGCAAGTCCGCGGCCAGGGGATCTGGCGACAGGAACTGGGAGACCGTCCCGAACCGATTCTGAGGCATGCTTCCAGGGTGTTTCGCTTGGCTCGTAGCGTCGGGTCTCCAACGCGATGCGTTGCCATGGCGGTCTTCCAATGGCCTGTAGACCAACACTTGCCAGACGCGGTGTTCCGAGCTATAATTAGTCTGTGTTGGGCGGTTAGCTCAGCTGGCTAGAGCGCTACGTTGACATCGTAGAGGTCGTAGGTTCAAGTCCTATACCGCCCACCTAGCGATTCAGCATCAGATTGCTGAGGCAATAGGGCAAAAGGCGACGAACGGGACGAGTACTTGAGGTACCGCTCACAGGGAGGAGGGGTCGCAGACTGGGAGCCCCCCAGCAAGGGCCTCAGGGAAAACCACCCGGGAGCCTGACCACGGAAAGGGATACTTCAGAGTCCTGATTAAGGGGTCACGGAGGCCTCCGTTACCGGGCACAGTGAGGGCAATGGATGGTCCATTGCCGAAATTGGGTGGAACCGCGGGAGACCTCTCGCCCCAGAAAGGCGAGAGGTTGTTGTTTACCCCGGAGGATGGTTGATGAGAGTTGGATTGAGCAGAACCGACTTATTAGTTCTTTGTGTGGTACTGATTTGGGCGGCCACCTTCAGCGTTGTCAAAGTGGGACTACGGGAGATATCTCCCTTGGCTTTCGCTTCCGTGCGCTTCTTGGGCGCCGCTGTGTTGTTGCTGATCTGGGTTTGGGTGGCGGAAGGCAGACCGGCGATCAAGCGCGAGGACTGGTTCTGGGTCGGCTTGGTGGGCCTGACGGCGATAGGTGTCTACCAGGTGTTCTTCACCTTGGGGCTCCACTACACCACAGCCTCCAACTCATCCCTGATTATGGCCACGGTACCTGCTTGGACCGCAGTGTTCGCTGCTGCGTCCAGGCAAGAGAGGATCGCTCCTCTACAGATTGTGGGCATTCTGTTGTCATTCGCAGGCGTGGCTGTGGCGGTGACAGGTGGGGGAGGCCATGTGGCCCTTACCTGGGAGAACTTTCGGGGGGACTCCTTGACCCTCATCGCTGCTGCATTGACAGCGTCAAGCGCCGTGATCTCGAGGCGGCCTCTGAAACGGTACTCATCTCTGCGAGTGATGAGTGTGGCTATGGTGTGCGGCAGCTTGTTTCTCGTGCTCGTTGCCTGGCCGGAGATGGCATCCCAGGATTGGGCGCATGTGTCGCTGGCTGGTTGGTTGGCCCTGGCGTTCACGACCATTCTAGGTGCGTGCGTCGCATTCGTGATCTGGTACAAGAGCATCAGTGAGATAGGCGCCAGCCGGACCGCGATCTACAACAACCTGATACCTCCCGTGGCGATAGTAATTGCCTTCGCTGCCTTGGGCGAACGATTCACACCCCTGCAGGCACTCGGTGCGGCTGTGGTCTTGGGTGGCGTAGCCTTGACACGTTTTGCGCCCACAATGGGGGTCTTGCACGACAAGTAAGCTTCGCGCGGGGAAAACAGGTCAGCCGATGTGAAGGCAGGCCTCCGACATACAAGGAACCGTACCTTGCCCTTGAGCTCAAAGATTGAAGAAGGAGAGGTGACCATGTCCGAGAACGGCCTGGAAGCATTACGTCATTCTACATCCCATATTATGGCAGAGGCTGTGCTGCACTTGTTCCCAGGGGCGAAGTTCGGCATCGGACCGTCCATTGAGGATGGCTTCTACTATGACTTCGATCTGCCGCGCCCTCTGACCCCTGAAGATTTGGAGGTCATCGAGACGCGGATGCGGGAGATCATCAAGGCGCGCTATGCGTTTGAGAGACGTGAGATCTCGCGGGCAGAAGCGGAGCAGGTTTTCAGCGATCAGCCCTACAAGCTGGAGTTGATCGCCGATATGCCCGAAGACGAGGTCATCTCCATCTACACCCAGGGAGAGTTCACTGACCTTTGCCGCGGCCCCCACGTGAAGGACACCGGCCAGGTGAATACCGAGGCCTTCAAGCTACTGAAAGTGGCCGGAGCCTACTGGAGAGGCGATGAGCAGAGGCCTATGCTGCAGCGGATCTACGGGACCGCCTGGCTCAGCGAAGAGGAGTTGGAGAGCTATCTGGAGAAACTGGCGGAACTGGAGAAGCGGGATCACCGACGCCTGGGCAAGGAGTTGGAGCTCTACAGCGTCCACGAAGAAGCGGGGGCAGGGTTGGTGCACTGGCATCCCAAGGGGGGTGTGATTCGCACGGTTATCGAGGACTTCTGGAGGGAGGAGCATTACAAGGCGGGTTACGACCTTATCTACACGCCACACATCGGCCGAGCGCAGTTGTGGGAAGATAGCGGACACCTGGAACTGTACAGCGAACTGATGTACTCCCCGATGGAGATTGAGGGGCAAGAGTATTACATCAAGCCTATGAATTGTCCCTTCCACATCATGATCTACAAGAACCGCCTACGCAGCTATCGCGAACTCCCTTTGCGTTGGGCCGAGCTGGGCACCGTCTACCGTTTCGAGCGCAGCGGCGTTCTCCATGGCCTGATGCGGGTGAGGGGCTTCACCCAAGACGACGCTCACATCTTCTGCCCGCCCGACGAGATAGACGAGGAGCTAAGCCGCGTCTTGGCGCTCAGCCTCTTCATCTGGCGCAGCTTTGGCTTCGACGAATATGAGATCTACCTGTCCACTCGTCCTGAGAGACACATTGGAGAGCCAGAGAGGTGGCAGCAGGCCGAAGCGGCCCTGCGCTACGCTCTGGAGAAGGAGGGACTGCCATACGAGGTCGACGAGGGGGCGGGAGCCTTCTACGGGCCGAAGATAGACATCAGCATCAAGGATGCGCTGGGCCGGATCTGGCAGTGTACCACCATCCAGTTCGACTTCAACCTTCCCGAGCGATTTGATATGACCTTCATCGGTGAAGATGGAAAGGAGGCCCGGCCCTACATGGTGCATCGGGCACTGTTGGGCTCGCTGGAACGGTTCTTTGGCATTCTCATCGAGCACCATGCAGGGGCTTTTCCCGTCTGGCTGGCCCCGGTTCAGGCAGTGCTGATCCCCATCACCGACAGGCATGTGGAATACGCCCGGCAAGTGGAGACCCGGCTTCGAGCGACTGGCCTGCGGACCGAGGTCGATGCGCGGAGCGAGAGGATGCAGGCCAAGATCCGCGACGCCCAGTTGCAGAAGATACCGTACATGCTAGTTATCGGCGATCGGGAGGTGGAATCCGGTGCCGTGGCGGTGCGTCTCCGCACGGAGGAGGATCTGGGAGCCAAACCCGTGGAGGAGTTCATCGCCCTGGTGGGGGAGGCGATCAAGGAAAAACGGCTGGACTGAGACCGCACAAGATCGCATCGAGGATCCCATCCTTGTCTTCCCCGTAGTCTCCAGCGGGGTTCCATGGCCGTTGCGCACAGCTGCGTAGCGGCGCCTCTTGCTCTTGTAGGCGGACCTCCGCCAATCCGCCACTTTCTTTGCGTGAGAGAGTGTGGAAAGACGACGTGAGATCCCCCGCTCGGCGCATGCTGAGCCGCGCAGGCTGAGTAGCCGCGAAGCGGCGTATCGAAGCCAAGCGGCGCCCACCTGTGCTGAGCCCAGTCCGAGGCAAGCGGTCCAGCGGCGGGCGGGCCCCGGAATGACGTCGTATGTGTCTCCGAGAGGCTTCTTCGACACATTCTGCGTGAGTTGCTTGACAAACCCTCGTATTCGCGGTACAATAGAACAAACGTGCGGACGACAGGCCTGGAGAACTCGCAGGCTGCTGGAGCGTGAGGTCAGGGGAACGGATGGATCTGCTGGACAAGATCGAGACTCTCACCGAGGACGCTCGTTTCGAGGTCTGCGCACCCGGGGACAGTACCAGTCAGCGAAAGGACGACCCCCGCCGGTGGATCAGTCACTCCGTTCTGCCAAACGGGCAGACCGTTCCTCTCTTCAAGGTCCTTCTTTCCAACGCTTGTGAGAGGGACTGCGCCTACTGCGCCAACCGCTGTGGCCGGAGCTTTCGCAGGACGAGCTTTCGACCGGAGGAACTGGCCGCGACCTTCCATCAGATGTGGCGTGCCAAGCTGGTGAAGGGACTGTTCCTCAGCTCGGCGGTGCTCGGTAGTTCATGGCTGACCATGGACCGCGAGATCGCCACCGTGGAGATCTTGCGGACGAAGTACAAGTACCGGGGTTACATCCATCTCAAGCTCATGCCCGGCATCGACAGGGCTACGGTTGAGCGGGCGGTGCAGTTGGCCGAAAGGGTATCGGCGAACCTGGAGGCACCCAGCTCAGAGCGACTGGCTAGACTCACTGGGAAGAAGGACTTCTACGAGGAATTGCTGACTCCTCTTCGTTGGGTCAGCGAGATCAGGAAGAAGGAGGGCAAGCGGATCCTGCCGGCGGGATGTACTACACAGCTTGTCGTGGGAGCCTCTGGCGAGAGTGACAAGGAGATACTGACCACGGCCAGCGGACTCTACGGGGACATGGGCTTGACGCGCGTCTACTATAGTGCCTTCCGCCCCGTTCGAGATACTCCCTTGGAGGGTCATCCGGCGACGCCTCCCCTCCGACAACACCGTCTGTACCAGAGCGATTTCCTGCTACGTTACTACGGCTTCTCCGTGGAGGACATCGTCTTCGACGAACAGGGAGCTTTGCCCACCGACAGGGATCCCAAGGCCCTCGCTGCTGTTAACCAGCCGGAGCGCTTCCCGGTGGAGATCAATACCGCGTCTCGGGATCAACTTCTGCGAGTGCCCGGCATAGGGCCTCGTTCCGCCGAGCGCATTCTTCGGTGGCGGAGGAAAGGGTGCTTTCGCTCTTTGACTGACCTCAAGACCACTGGTGTCACCGTTGGACGGGCAGCTCCTTTCATCCTGCTGGATGGCCGACGGCCTCCACTTCAGTTGAGCTTGTTTTGAAGTCGCTAGCTGTCATGCAACCTCAAGCCAGGATGCCGGCACCAAATGGGAAGGAATCAGTTCTTTCCCGCCGCCCATCTCTCTGCACACGAGGGACAATATCGTGACCCAGGAGACAAGAGAGGAAACACAGAGGATTGTGGCTGCCTACGAACCGCAGTCGAGCGAGGAAACGGCGAGAGCTTTGCAGGAGCTGTGGTCACAGATTCCCTCCACAGGGGGCGGTGCGCGTCTGGTCAAGGCAGAGGTTCGCGAGGAATTCAAGGCGCTGGGCGTCCCCGTCCCTGACCTGGCGGACATCGGGAAAGAGATCGGCAGAGTGGCCCGCCGGCAGGTCGACGACTTCTTGCCTCTGGCCAGAGTTCTATGGGACGATTATGGCCGGGAGGGGAGGCTGGTGGCCAGTACCTTCTTGGGAAGCATGGAGTTGACAGCTCCAGAGCGTGTGATGCCTGTGATACGCGAAATGGCGGAGACTTGTGTTGCCTGGGAGGACTGCGATCAACTGGCGATGAGGGCTCTGGAACCCGTCGTGCGGAAGAAGCCCGATGAGTATCTGGACACTCTCGAGCCCTGGGTGACGGACCCCGACAAATGGGTACGCAGGGCAACCATCACTGTCATCGGACGGTTGCCCATGAAGCATCCATCGTACACAGAGAAGTGTCTGCTCATGGTGGAGCCGGCGCTGGGGGACGGCGACCTGGACGTACTGCGGGCATTGAGTTTTGCGATCCGCGCATGCGCGAGGGGGGACACAGAGGTGGTGAAGGCTTTCATTGAAAGACAGGCCTATCGCACCGATCCTGCATCCATCTGGGTGCTGTGCGACGTGATCCGCAGCATGACCAAGAAGTTACTTCCCCAGTTCAAGGATCTACTGCCCGTGTACGAAAACTGGCTGGCGACGGTGGACGTCAAATCACAGCGCAGTGTGGTCAGCGCCATCAATGTTCTGCGCTCGGCTTGAGATCTGCGACCGCTGACCTGCGCACCGCCTACGAGCGATGGAATTCTATGCCGACGAGATAGAGGTTCGCTTCCATAAGGAACCAGCCTTGGAGAAGAAGCCTGGTCCGCCCGTGGCTTTCACGTGGCGGGGCCGCGAGTACGTCATCGTGGAAGTGCTCAAAGAGTGGCACGACTACCGCAAGCGGGGGAAGAGCAGGGCTTTCTACGCGAAGGAGAGAGGTAGCTACTGGGCCACGGCAAGTCAGCGACAAGGCTCGTGGGGCGTAGGTCGCGACTACTACCGAGTTCGGACAGAGGACGGCGAGGTGTTCGACATCTACTATGACCGTGCTCCGAAGGGGCAAGACCGGAAGGGGCAGTGGATACTATCCCGCAAGCACCGGCGCAAACGCGAGGCAGACTGATTGCGCGGCTATCGCTCCTTCGTGGTGACCTTCCTCACATGCCACACTCGCTGCAAAACGGTCAGATTGCTGAAGATGGCCAGAATGATCAACGCGATGAGAGTTTGCTGCAACAGGAGGCCTAGCGTGAGCACCGCAAGGCGCTCCAAGCGGGTGAAGAGACCGACTTTGCACTCTAGTCCCAGGCCCTCAGCTCGGGCCCTGGTGTAGCTTACCATCAGCGAACCGGTGATGGTCAAGTAGACTAGCACCGTTTCCAGGGTCGACCCCTGGTACAGATAGAGGAGTCCCAAGTAGAGAGCTATCTCTCCGAAGCGATCCAGGGTGGAGTCGAAGAAGGCGCCAAATCGAGTAGCTTTGCCCGTTAGCCGGGCCAGAGCACCGTCCAAGGCGTCGAGTAGGGCCACCGGGATGAGAAGCAGCCCTGCAAGCCTCTCGTGACCCCAAGCCAGTACGCATGCTACGGCGATCATCGCCAGCAGACCACACAGGGTCAGGACGTTCGGAGATACCCCAGCCCGAGCGAGGGGACTGGCTATGGACTCCAGCAGGCTTCTCGTTCTGCGGCGAATAGCTGCTCTGGCGCCCTCGAGCCCACCGCTGCGCGATTCTTGGCTCACCTCAAGCCGCGCCTTTTCTTCTCTTCCAGCAACTCTTGGTAATAGTCCAGCACCTGCGAGGCTACTGCGCTCCAGGCGTACCGGCGGGCCTTAACGCGCCCATTGGCTCCCATCGTGCGTTGCATGTCGGGATCTTTGAGGACGCGAACGAGGGCATCGGCCAGTGCTCTTTCGTTCTTGGGCTCAGTGAGCAGGCCCTCCTTTCCATCCTCTAGGAGATCACGATAGCCGGGGATATTGGAGGCCACTGTGGGTTTGCCCGCGGCCATAGCTTCCAGCAGCACGATCCCAAAGCTCTCGAAGCCTGTGGAGGGGGCGCAGTAGACGTGGCAACTGCGATAGTAGCGCGGCAGCTCCTCGTCGGAGACATGTCCCACAAACTTGACACCGGTGAGATGGTTTTCCCGTGCATACTGCAGGTGGGGAGCTATCTCCTTCTTTCGATAGGCTCCCACCACGATGAGGCGTGCGCGGGGGAAATGCTCCTTCACATATGGGAAAGCGCGCAGGAGGTAGCGGAACCCCTTTCTTGGCTCGAGGCGGCCCACAAAGAGGATGTTGAGCCTGCCGTCGGAGTACTGCGCAAGAGGACGCACCTGGTCACTCCCAAAACGGTCAACATCTATGCCGTTGGGGATGACGGCATACTCGCCACCGAAGTAATGAGCCACCGCATCCCTGGCCGGTTCAGATACCGCGATTCTGCCGTCAAGTTTGTCGAAGAAGGGCTGGAATACTCTTCTTCCGTAGTTGTAGATGTGGTTTGGGTAGCGATAGGCGTGGAAGGTGCCCACGTTGACCGCTTGGGAGTGTATGAGTGCGATCAATGGCACCGGCAGGGTCATGGGTTCATGAGCATGTACGATGTCGAAGTGATTCTCCTGCAGTGCTCTCTTCACCCGCCAGTAGACGGCAGGTGAGTACGGTATGCGAGCCTTGGAACCGGCATAAGGTATGGGAATCACCTTGCTGGTGGTCACCACCACGTTATCCGGTAGCGACTCTGGTGGCTGACCAGCGCAGGGCGCGATGATTTTGACCTCGTGGCCCAATTCCCTAAAGTGCTTGTCCAGGTAGAAAATGTGCTGCGTCACGCCCCCAGGGTAGGGGAAGTCGTATGGCGACACCAGGGCGATCTTCATCACTGCTCGCCCCTTTTCAAGGACTCGATGGCCCGCTTGACGTGCTGGCCGGGCATGATGACCAGGCTCTTCAACATCTGTTCCCCTGCGATGGACATCAACCGTCGATGATCTTGTGCATCCAGGAAGCGTCCTCCAGCCTGAGTGGTCCTTCCCTTCAAAGCGCTCCTGAAGTCGGCCGCGCTCTTCCCTGGGAACAACGTATATCCCGATCCTATGAACTCCGGAGAGTGGGCGTCACCGCCCCCAAGTTCGGCGAGGTGCCACTCGTCTCTGTTCATGGACTGCACTTTCTCATAGATCACTCGACCCGCCAGAGTCGGGTTGAAGATCTCCAGCCCCTCGAGAGAGACGTCCGGGCGGTCGTCGTCCAGGATTCTGCGCAAGCCGCGATATCCGATGCTGCGGGTGAGCCAACTGGTCGGATGGGGAACCACGCAGAACCCTCCCTGCTCGTGGACCATTTGGATCGTTCGTGCCAGGGGCAGGAGCATCCGAATGGGGTTCTCCAGGTCATAGGCCAGCAGGTGGCCCTCAAGGGTGGTGATCTCCATACCCACGATGAACTCGAAACGGTATTCGCCCTTGGCGACCAAATCCCTCGCGTCCCGGGCTCCATCGATCAAGTCATGATCAGTGATGGCGATGAGGTCCAGGTCGGTCTCGTGCTGGACGTACTCCAGTATCTCCTTCACACTGGCGACACCATCACCAGCGCCGCTGTGAATATGCAAGTCTGCCTTGCTTAGGGTGGAGTCAGCTTCCATGTGTCGCATCTCGCCAGATGGGGTACAGCATCAGCCATTGCTCGGGATATCGACTGATCCATTCTTCCATTCGAGCCACGACTTTTCGCACGTTGACTCGCACATCTCGCTGAAAGTCGCCGGTCTGCTCCAGCTCCAACGGAGGCTCTATCTGTATCAGGGAGCTATTGTCAGGCTGCCGGAGGGCGAAGCAGGTGGTGAGCATGGCTCCCGTTCGCAGTGCCAGCTGCACGTGACCGTCCGGAAGTCGCGCAGGCGCGTCGAAGAAGTCTACGAGGATTCCGCTGCGTGTGATGTCGCGATCCGCAGCTATGCCCACGGTCTCGCCTCTTCGCAAGGTGCGGTACACACCTAGCAGGGGGCCGTCAATTGGCAGTAGCCTGATCCGGTCACTGGCTCGAAGCTTGCAGACATACTGGTAGAGCTTCTCTGGCTTCAGGTGTTCAGCCGGAATGGTCATGTTGAGGTTCAGAGCAGAGGCGATCTGCCATAAGGCGTCGAAGGGGCCGAAATGGGCCGACACTAGGACTAGGCCTCGTCCACTCTCGAGAGCTTCCCCAAGGTGGTCGGCTCCCCGGATTGTAACGGTCGCGTTTGCCTCCTCCTCATCGAGCACATGTTTGTGGAAAAGGTCGAAGTAGTTCTTGGAAAGGTTGGCGAAAACCTCCAGCGCTGTAGCCGTGACACTGGCGTCATTCGCCTTTGCGCCGAAGACATGGGAGAGGTTCTCCTTGAGAGCCGTTGCTCCTGTCCGGCTGGCGTAGAAGGCAACACAGCCAGTCTTGGCAGCAAGCCAGTATCCGAAACGGCGAGGAATTCGGGGGCCGACAGAGCCGGCGACCCGGTAGAAGTAATAGGCGAGGAGAGACTGGCTCATGGCAACTCAGACTCTCGGAGCCACATGCGGCGGAACATGTACCATTGGTCCGGGTAGCGCCGGATCACGTCCTCTTGCAAGCTCACTATTCGCTGGGTGATGAACTGGATGTCTCGCTCGAGGTCGCCGGTGACGTCGAACTCCAAAGGGGGATAGATCTCACCTACGTAGTCGTTATCGGCGTTCCGAACCAGATAGCCGGTGACAATGCTGGCTCCTGTCCTGAGGGCCAAAGTTGCTGGACCGGCGGGCCAGGGTATTTGGCGGCCGAAGAACTCCACAGGCACCCCTTCGGCGGGAGGCAGAGGTCTATCGGTCACCAGCCCTACTGCCTCATTGCGGCGCAGCGCTTTGTAGACACGTTTGAGCGCGTACTCCATGGGGATGAGCTCGATCCCCAGTCTCGCGCGCAGGTCAATCGCCAGGCGGTTGATGTACTCATTGCCGACGGTCTCAGATACTGCACTTACCTTGTAGCCGCTACTCGCCAGGGCCGCACCTGCCACTTCCCAATTGCCGAGATGGATGCCTACGAGGAGAACGCCTTTGCCGCGTTCGAAGGCCTTGTCCAGGTTATCCCAGCCCGTGCCCTTTAGCCTATCCTGTAAGGCCGCGGGTTCGATAACGCTCACGCGGGCGAAGTCCACCAGCAATTTCATGTAGTTGCGAAAAGAGTTCCTTGCCGTACGCCTGACCGTCTTGGCGCTGGCCTCCGGGCCAAGGACGTGGCGCATGTTAGCGATGACGTTTCTCCTCCCGCTGGGCCAACATACGTACACCAAGTCGCCTAGGATGCTGGCTATTGAGTAGCAGAGCTTCAGCGGGAGGTGCTGTGCGAGGAAGAAGGGGGGCAGGATTAGCCAGTAGACGATCATGCAGTTTTGCCTGTCACCTCCTGCTCGCTTGTCGTGTCTTGCCGGCTGGCTCTACTTGCCCTGGATGAACTCCTCCACCATCCGGCGGGCCTCATCGTCGGTGTACTGCACTGGTGGTGTCTTCATGAAATACGCAGAGGGCCCTTGTAGCGTGCCACCGATGCCTCGATCGAGGCCCAGTTTGCAGCACCTCACCGCGTCGATCACCACACCCGCCGAGTTGGGCGAGTCCCAGACTTCCAGCTTCAATTCGATGTTCAGAGGAACATCGCCGAAGCTGCGCCCCTCCAAGCGTATGTGGGCCCACTTTCTATCTGTTAGCCAGGAGATATAGTCGCTGGGGCCGATGTAGATGTTGTCTTCCCCTATGTCGTAGTCCAACTGCGACGTGACAGCCCCGGTCTTGGAGATCTTCTTCGACTGGAGGCGAGCGCGCTCCAGCATGTTCCAGAAGTCCATATTTCCGCCCACATTCAACTGGCTCGTGCGCTCCAGTCTCACTCCACGGTCACGGAACAGCCTCGTCAAGACACGGTGCACAATGGTGGCCCCCACCTGCGACTTGATGTCATCGCCGATCATGGGCAGCTTGAATTCTTTGAAGCGGCTTTGCCAGTAGTCCTCACGGCCGATGAAGACGGGGATGCAGTTGACGAAACCGCAGCCAGCGGTGAGCACCTGTTCTACGTACCACTTTGTGGCCATCTCGCTGCCCACCGGCAGGTAGTTGACTACCACATCTGTCTTCGTTTCCTGCAGAATGCCCACAATATCCGACGTCTTGCCCGGAGCTTTCTTGATGACTTGCTTCAGATACTTGCCAAGGCCATCGTGGGTCATTCCTCTGTGGACCGGGACTCCAAGGTTGGGGACATCCGCGAAGCGGCAGGTATTGTTGGGGTGGATGAAAATCGCCTCCGAGAGGTCCTTGCCAACCTTGTTGGCGTCGATATCGAAGGCAGCAGTGAACTCTATGTCTCGGATGTGGTAGCCCCCGAGGTTCACGTGCATGATACCCGGCACTAGGTCCTTCGGCTTGGCATCCTTGTAGTAGAAGACGCCTTGCACGAAAGCCGAGGCGCAGTTACCAACACCGATGATGGCCACCCTAACTTTCTTGTCTTCCCTCGTCGCCTTCTTGGGCTTCTCCTTTTGATTCTTCGCTTTCTCTTCCTGCACTTTGGCTCTTACCCCCTGGGTTCTCTGGAGTTGCCTGCACAGCGAACGGTGTACAGGTTCCAGGTCTGCGCTTCCTCGTTGACGGGTAATAATCCTACCCCAAGACAGGTTTCCTTGTCAAGACTACAAAGTGCTTGCACCAAGAGATCGTTAAGACCTTCGGCGCTCGCCACTCTACCGTCCCTCCCAACTATCCCTCGTTTCAATGGCTCAGTCGAAAACTCGCACGGCCGCATTGAAGAAGAATCCTATCAACTGGAGGCCTTGCTCAACCTGCCAGATTCACTCAGGAAGGCCTTCACCTACATGCTATACCTCCACCTGGGGAGATCTAGCGTGAACCTGAAGAAAACCCCCTTCAAAGCAGTCCAGGAACAGACCCACACCCAAGAATCTCACTTCAGGACCCTCCTGCCCGTGGTCTTGGATCGGCTCCCTCTCTTCGGCCCACAGCTCCGCGCTGTAAACGACGTCTCTGGCGAGGTCATCTTCGACGTTAGGTCGCAGCTTCTCCGCCAGCAGGCTCCCGACGTCTTCCCTTGAGCATCCCAGGAAAGTGCGCTCAGCGTCCACCACGGGCAGAGCTCCAGTCACCAAGGACTCGCCGATCAGTGAGGATGGGTACCTGACCATTGCTGGGGCTGCCTACTGATGCTATAATACGGCCAAGCTACTGCACGAAAGGAGGCGCCAATCATGCCTCGCGAAGCCTTCGACGAACAACTCAAGGAACTGGAGCAAGAGCTGTTGGAAATGGGTTCGCTCGTTGACAGAGCGATCGACCGGAGCGTTCAAGCTCTGGCAGACCGGGACATCGACCTATCTCGACAGGTGATTAAGGACGATGAAGCTGTCAACGATGTCCAGCACGACATTGAGGAGCGGTGTCTAGTACTGATTGCCACACAGCAACCTCTGGCCAGCGACCTTCGAGTGATCTTTGCCATTGCCAACATAGCAACGGAGTTGGAGAGAATGGCAGATCACGCAAAGGGCATTGGACAGATTGGCGTCATGATGGGCCCCCGAGAGCCGCTCAAGCCACTGATAGACATCCCTCGCATGGCCCAGAAAGCGCGTTGGCTGCTCGAGACGGAGCTGGAGGCTTTCGTGAAGCGGGACGTTGAGCTGGCCAGAAGCCTCGGTGAGGAGGACGATGAGATTGATCGGCTCTATGACCAGGTATTCAGGGAGTTGCTGATCTTCATGATGGACGACCCACGAACCATCACTCGGGCGACCTATCTCCTGTGGACCGCTCACAATCTAGAACGCATAGCGGATCGGGCCATCAACATCGGTGAGCGCGTGGTCTTCCTGGTGACAGGCAAGGTCGAAGAGCATAACGTCTAGAGAGGCAGTGAACGAAATGGATACCAGGGAAGCCACCGACTTGCGTAACTGGCTGGAGGAGGAGCGCCGCCGGGACAAGGCTCTTCTGGATGAGTTACAGAAAAGGGTGGACGAACACGAGGATCAGTTCTCCGCCAGTGCGGACAAGATGGACAGGCTGGAGGAAGGCCTGGCTCAGACTAGGGCCGAGGGGGCGGGGGTGTCTCGATTCGATCAAGCGCTGCAGCAGTACAAGAAGGATCTCCTCTTGGAGATGCAGCGGTGGCAGGAACGACTTCGGAAGGAAACGGACCGACAAGACGAGGTTCTGCGGCGAGAGAGGCAGGATCGGGTCACGGCGCTGGCAAAGCTGGAGGAAAGAGTCGAGGAGACCTTGCGTCTTCAACAGCTGCTCGAGATTGAGAAGGCTGAGATGCAGCGGTTGAACAAGGTGGCTTCGGAGCTGAGGCTGCAGCTAGAAGATACGTCAAAGACAGTCAAAGGACAGCAAGAGACGTTAGTGGCAGTCGGCGAGCAGATTAGCAGGAACGATCAGAGGTTGGCACAACTTCTGCAGGGGCAGGAGGATGCAAAGGCAAGCTCCGAGCGAATCGCAGAGCGGTTGAAGTATCTGGAAGGGTGGGCCGAACGGGGCGCGCAGCAGATGGCCGATTTGCAGGCCTTCGGTGAACAGCTGCGAGAAGAGCAGGCGCAATTCCTGGGCGAGTTGCGGACCGTCGACGATCGCCGCAAGAAGCAGATAGCCCAGTGGGCAAAGGAGTTGCGGACGTGGCGCGATGAAGCTAAGAGTACTCGGGAACAGCTGGCGCTTAGTGAGAAACAGTACAGGAGTGCGGAGAAGATGCTGGGCTCCCTGGAGGAGATGAAGATCCAGCTCGAGAAGGACCGAGAGGCCGTGGAGCACTCGGAGCGGACGGCAGAGGAACGCCAGCGACAGCAACTCGAGGATTGGCGAAAAGAGAACGAGTTGCTCTGGCTGAGGAACGAGGAACGGTGGCAGCAGCTCGGTGAGGAGAATGCAAAGCGCGACGCTCACGTAGCCCTGCTGTGGGAATCACACGCGGCACATCTCCGCCGCCAGATCGGAGAGTTCGACAAGTTGATCAAGGAACTGGAGAAGCGGCTCCTTCGTGCTGGCAAGTAAACACCCGTGGGACAGCGGATTCGGACGATTGGCACTGCAGGACATGTAGATCACGGCAAGTCCGCCTTGGTAAGGGCTCTTACGGGGATAGACCCTGACCGGCTCAAGGAGGAGAAGGAAAGGGAAATGACCATTGACTTGGGATTTGCCTGGTTGACCCTGCCTAGCGGTGCGGTGGTAAGCATTGTCGATGTGCCGGGTCATGAGAACTTCATCAAGAACATGTTGGCCGGCATAGGCGGCATTGATGCCGCGCTTTTCGTAGTAGCCGCTGACGAGGGGGTGATGCCTCAGACCCGGGAACATCTGGACATCCTCGATCTGCTGCAACTGGAACACGGATTGGTGGCAGTCACGAAGGTGGATCTGCTCGACGACGAGGAGTGGCTGGAACTGGTCGCCGATGACGTCGCCGAGCTGTTGAAGAACACCACCCTGGCTGATGCAGGGATAGTGCCAGTGTCGGCTCGGACTGGGGAGGGCGTTGCAACTCTTATGGAGCAGCTTGATGAACTCCTCGCGACGGTGCCTCCCAAGCCAGACCTGGGGAAGGCCCGTCTGCCGATAGACAGGGTGTTTGTCATGCCGGGCTTCGGCACGGTGGTGACAGGGACCCTCATCGATGGCGGTCTGGAGGTCGGTCAAGAGGTTGAGATACTGCCGTCTGGCTTGAAGTCTCGGATCCGTGGTTTGCAGACCCACAGGCAGAAACTGGACCTAGCTGAACCAGGTGGCCGGGTGGCTGTGAATTTGGTGGGCGTAAGCAGCGACCAGTTGGAGCGGGGGGACGTGCTCGCGGTACCGGGTTGGCTGAAGAGCACCGGGTTGATCGACGCTCGCCTGCGCCTGCTTCCTAGTGCTCCCAAGACTCTCAAGCACAATGTGGAAGTGGAGTTCTACGTAGGTTCAGCAGAGATCATGGCTCGCACGCGCTTGCTGGGGGACAAGGTGATAGCGCCTGGCGATGAGGGTTGGGTGCAGTTCCGCCTCGCTCATCCCACGGCAGTAGCGCGAGGTGATCGGTTCATCATTCGGCAGCCGTCGCCCAGCCTGACTATAGGCGGTGGGGTCATAGTGGAGCCGAATCCACAGCGTCGGCATCGCCGGTTCCGTCCGGCAGTGCTGGAGCGCCTAGAGGCACTCTCTCGTGGCACGCCGGAGGAGATCTTGCTCCAAGCCGCGGACGGTATGCGCCCTCGACCAGCAAGGGAGTTGCTGCAGGAAAGTGGATTGGCCGAGGACACGGCAAGGGAGGCTCTAGAGGCGCTACTGAGCCAGTCGAAGCTCCTCGTTCTTGGTGAAGATGACATCGCGGCAGCCGAGGCCTTGCGCAGGAACCTATACCTGATGTCGAAGGCGGGCTGGGAAGACCTGGGGAATCGCGTGCAGGGTCTACTGGGGGAATACCATGTACGCTATCCTCTTCGGCGTGGAATGCCGCGCGAGGAACTGAAGAGTAGGGTGAACCTGCCAACGCGGGCCTTCAATGGAGTCGTCGACCACGCCGTTGCGCAGGGTGGCCTGGTCGAGGATCAGGGTGCTCTGAGACTGGCTGGACACGAGGTTAGATTCAGTGGGGAGCAGCAGCGGAAGATTGATGACCTTCTGTCCACATTCGCTCGTAGTCCCTACGCGACGCCTTCAGTGGCCGAGTGCGAGGCTGCCGTCGGGTCGGAGGTGCTCAACGTCCTGCTGGAGGAAGGGCGGCTGGTACGCGTGAGTGACACTGTTATCTTCCTCGCTGACACCTACGAGGAGATGGTGAGGAGGATAGTCGATCATCTCAAGGCCGAGGGGAGCATCACGGTCGCTCAAGTGCGGGACATGCTTCAAGCGAGCCGCAAGTATGCGCTTGCTCTGATGGAGCACCTGGATGAGCAACGCATCACCAAGCGTGTAGGAGACGAGAGGGTGCTGCGTTGATGGCGGATCATGCCTCTGAAACTGTCCTCGCTTGACGAAGCCCTCGAAGAGATGACGCACTTGGCCCTCGCCGATGAGTAGAGCCAGCGACTGGCGCGAGCGCGAGAACTGCTGCACGACGCTGATCCACAACAGCTAAGAGAAAAGCTGCTAGATCGGACTTTGCGAGTACCCTGGCTGGTGGGCGTCCCTCTGCGAACTCTAGATGCGTTCTTCACCCCGCCTGACTGCCCTTGGAACTACAGCGTGGTTGCCGCCGACGGCTCTACCATGCCGCCAGACAGACACAGTCCCGTCCGGTACTACGTGATCAACACCGGACACGCCGTTCTCACCTACGGGGATAGTCCTAATGCCGACCTCGATTCCTCCACGGAGTTCTATTTCCGAAGCGAAGACTAGTACTTTGATCCCTCGACGGGGAGCTTTCCGGTGGAGGGAGCGCGCCTGAGTGCCCTGATGAGTGTGGCGGAACTGAAGGCCTTGTGGGGAGCGGCCAGACGAATGGGAGCGCCCGTCGTGGCTCTCGGCGATGGGTCCTTGATCCTATGGGGGTTGCAGAACGAGGATGCTCGGGTGCAAGGGCAATTGCTGGGGGAGTTCCTGCGATACCTGGAAGAGTTCCGTGCGGCAGGCATACCCGTGGCGAGTTACATCAGTTATCCCGGCGCACAAGATGTGGTCAACTCCCTCAGGGTATGGCTGTGTCGGCAGGAGGCCATAGATTGCAGCAACTGTTCCTCTTCGCAGGTGATGGATATCTGCAGGACTCTGGCGTGGATTCTTGACCGACAGTTGTTTGGCTTGTTGGGGGCCGGGGAGCGCTCTGAGATATTCGACAGCACTTCGGCTATCCTGGAGCGGTACGGGATTCACCGCATTCAGTTCTTCTAGATGGACGTAGGAGGCGAGGTGGCGCGCATAGAGGCTCCCGAGTGGGTGATGAGCGATTCTGAGATGGTGGCTCTGGTCGAGGCCACCATCTTCGATCAGTGTCGTCGGAGCAAGGTCTATCCCGCTTATCCGCCGGCGCTGCAGGAGGCCCACGAGCAAGCCGTTATCTCGACCGCGGAGAGGCGATTCGTTGAGACCTTGGTAGAAAGAGCTCTGGCGCGGAGAGGAGTCGTTCCTACGACCTCAGCCAAGGATCGAAGCAAGAGAAGGCGGGCGGTATGAGGATAGGGGAGATCATCGAGAGTGCGAGTACCCGCTTCGTAGCCGAGAGTTTCGAACTGAATCAGCCGCCGGCATTGGGCAGCCTGGTCAAGGTTCAGGTCGGCGAGGAGCGCGACCTCTGTGGCGTAGTCTGCCACGGGGAGACGAGTAGTCTGGATCCTGGGCGTCGGGCCGTGCGTAGAAGCACGGAGGACTCCTTTGATGACCAGATCTATCGGCAGAGCCCCCAGTTGGAGCAGGTGCCGCGGACCGAGTTCACCAGCCTCGCTGTCGGGGTGAAGGAAGGGAGAATGGTATCGCAAGGCTTGCCTTCTCAGCCTCCCCCGCCGTGGCCAGGCAAACCATCTTTGGCACCATCGCTCGGGAGATGCGCAAATACAACGTGACGCTGATGGTGATCGACCAGCGGCCGAGCGGCATCGATCCTGAGGTGATTTCCCAGTTGGGTACGCGCATCACGGGGTTGTTGACCGAGGAACGCGACATCGACGCGGTCCTCACCGGCGTGCTGAGCAGGGGCTTCCTGCGCGGTACACTGGCTAGCCTGGACACCCGCCAACAAGTACTTCTCATGGGCCATGCCGTACCCATGCCTGTAAGGGTTCAGACCCGCCCACATGATGAGAGCTTCTACAGAGCGGTGGGGAGAGGCGGCCGACCAGAGGAACTCCCAGAGGTCAGCGTCTCCGACATCTGGGGAGGGTGAGCACAGGCGAGAAAGCGCGTGTTCATGCTTCGGCTGTGAGGAAGAGCCTCTGAAGCCAGGACTTCACCGGGCCTTGGTAGCGCTTCACAATCATCACCGTCTTCGGGCATTCGCGGGCCACCCTTTCGGGCAAGGCGCCAAAGAGTAGTTGCTCGAAGACCCCGCCTTCGGTGGCCCCCAGCACCACGAGGTTTGCCTCCGTCGCTTGCTGCAGGATACCTTCCACAATGGTTGGAGCCGAGACGACCTTGGGTTCGATGAGGTAATGGTAACCCTCTGTGGCGCGGGCCAGAATGCGCTTTCCCATGTCCACTAGTCGAGGGTCTTTCCCGCGGGCCACATACAGAACTGTGATCTCCGGTCGGATCCCGTTCTCCCTCTCGTATTCTCGGGCCTGAGAGATGGCTAACTCCAGGGCCAGCGAGGCATTGGGCCCCCCTGCCATGGGTACCAGGATTCGTCGCAGTGTCTCGCGCTTCCTGAAGCGGATCATCGCCACGTCGCAGGGAGGGCTCTTGCTGACGGTATCGATAACGCTACCGAAGGCGTTTCCTTCACTGCTAGTAGCTCCCAGCCAGCCGAGCAGTATCAGGTTGGAGTCGCGCTCTCGGGCGGTGTCGACGATGGCTTGGCCCACATCGCGCCCAAATCGGATCATCGTGTTCACCGGAATGTCCAGCGTTTTTGCTTCCTGAATGACGCTCTCAAGGATGGGCTTCCCTTGCTTCAAGAAGAAGCGGCCATCAGTGATACCCAGCTGCCTCGGCACGCGCACTACATGCAGAGCGAATATCTCCCCGCCTTTGTCCCGAGCTATTGGCGCCGCCACCGTTCCCAGGAGATGAGCATGTAGTTCATCGGCCACAGGAAGCAGGATCGAGTATCTCCTGGTCGAGACTATCTCTTGATGTATGATCTTGAAAGGTTCCTTCATGGGTTCGGCGCGGGATGCGTAGGTAGCGTAGAACACCAGCCCTGCCACAATCCAGAGTCCGCCTACGTACCAAGCTTCCGGGCTCAGGCGGAAAAGGAAGACTATAACCAGCATCTGAGAAGCGATGCCCAAGATGGGAATCAGCGGCATCAAAGGGATCTTGAATCCCCTGTCCAGGTCCGGTCTGAGGCGGCGCATACGAATGACTGTTATGTTCACCATTATGAACAGCAGCAGAAACATGACATCCGCGGCGCTAGCCACGGACTTGACGGGTAGAGCCACAGCCATGAAGGCTACCAGAGAGCCTGAGATGAGTATGGCCCACTGAGGGGTACGGCGTGTGGGGTGCACCTGTCCGAAGAGTGGAGGTAGGTTGCGGTCGCGGCCCATGGCGAAGGAGACCCGGGAAGAAGCATAGATGGTGGCGTTCAGCGCCGACATGGTGGACATCAGCCCGCCGAGTATCAGCACGAAGGCTCCCAAAGGCATGAGCTGGCGGGCCGCCTCGATAATCGCCGTCTCTTCGAATTCCGCAAGGAAGTTCCAGGTTGACATCCCTGGGATTGAGGGATCCACAGCTCCCAACGCTGTGAAGGCCACCCCGAGGTAGATGAAAACCACCACACCTATGGCGGCGAACGTAGCCCGCGGCAGGTTGCGCTTGGGTTCGCGCACCTCCTCACCAGATTGGGCGATGATCTCATATCCTTGGAAAGCGATGGTGGTCAATCCGGCGGCCATGACCACGCCACTGAGACCTGTGGGGAAGAAAGGTTGGAACTTGGATGGCCAATCCCCTTGCCGAAGCATGCTCAGTAGCCCGAAACCAACGAAGAGACCCAAGATTGCTATCTTGGCCAGGGTCAGGATGTTGCCCACTCTGCCTGTTTCCGAGACGCCCCGGAGGTTGATGAACGTGAAGAGGGCCGCAATGACGACTGCCAACGCCACGGCCAACACGTCAGTCTGCACGAAGGTGGGGCTTAGCCCGAGTCGGTCTAGGAGGTCCGCGGTATAGTGGCCGAAACCCAGAGCGTAGAGGCTGCACGCCACCGAGTGGCCAAACCAGGTTATCCAGCCGCTCAGGAAGCCGAGGAGAGGAGAAAGAGATTGCTTGATCCAGAGATAGCCGCCGCCAGCATTGGGAAACGCCGAACCCAGTTCAGCGTACGAGGCAGCGGTGAAACTGGTCATGATGGCGTTTAAGAGGAAGGCAATGATCAGCGCCGGACCGGCGACACCGGCAGCGATGCCTGTCAGAACGAAGATGCCGGCCCCGATCATGGCCCCGACGCCGATCATCGTGGCGTCGAAAGCGCCAAGTGTCCGGGCTAGAGCTACAGATTCTTGGCTGTTGTTGCTACCCGCACTCCGGGCCATGGAATCGCTAGTCCAAGTACTTGCCGACCAGCAGCTCGAGTTCCTGCTTGATTCGGCCCGGTATACGATCCCTGGCCGTCTGGATGGCTACTGAGAGAGCCGTGGCGCAGGCGCAGTCACGCTCAGAGGGGATGAGAGGTAGGAGTTCCTTGATGGTGTTCTTGGCTGTATCCACGTTCTTCTGTATGGTTTCAGCGACCATCTCAGCGGTGACGGGCGCTTCTGTTTCATGCCAGACATCGTAATCTGTGGACATGGCGAGGCTGGCGTAGCAGATCTCGGCTTCACGCGCCAGAACCGCCTCAGGCATCGCGGTCATACCGATGACATCCACACCCAACATGCGATTCATCTTCGATTCGGCCTTGGTGGAAAACCGAGGGCCTTCTATGCAGACGTAGGTGCCGCCTTTGTGGACTCTGGCGCCTACTTTGTTTGCAGCCTGGAAGAGTACGTCGCTCAGCGCTGGACAGAAGGGATCTGCAAAGGAAACGTGAACGACCAGACCGTTACCGAAGAAGGTGCTGGGGCGTCCCTTGGTGCGATCAATGATCTGATCTGGGATCACGATGTCTGCAGGGGCTATTTCCTCCTTCATGCTGCCACACGCATTGACCGCGATTATCCGCTCCACGCCAACGGATTTCAGGGCATAGATGTTTGCCCTGACGTTGACTTCGCCGGGGAGTATGCGGTGGCCTCGGCCGTGCCGAGGCAGAAAAGCCACGCGCTTTCCCTGAAGGCTCCCCACTACTATCGGATCGCTGGGCTTGCCGAACGGAGTGGAGACCTCCTGCTCCTCAATTTCCGCTAGGCCTTCAAGCTCATATAGCCCACTACCACCAATAACGCCGATGGATGCCTGAGTCATCTCGGCTAACCTCCTCTTGTCCGCGTACATTTAGAATGGACCGCCGAGGGCGGTCATACCGACCAGTCTATCATACGGGTTGTCAATTGTCAAACCCTCGCAAAGAGTGTGTCGAGAAACGATTTGACATACACACGCAAGACCCCATTCCAAAGGCCGATCTCACGTCGTTGTTCCATACCCTCAAGCTTTGACAGGGCCAGGCCCATTGCTCGACCCTCACGGATATGCTAAAATGTCATATCTCGCGCGAGAAGGAGGAAGGCATGTCAAGAATGAGGAGCGTGGCCATCGGCCTGCTGGTAGTGGGCATAGTTGTCTTGCTGGTATCGGCACTGGCCGATGTCTTGGGGATAGGAGGCAGCCCAAATGTGTTGGGCTACAGGCAGGTGTCAGGCATCGCCGCGGGCGCCGTAGTAGCCGTTGTGGGCGCAATCCTCTACTGGTGGGCTGGTAGAGAGACAAAATAACCTCGGTCATGGGCGTTCTTCTTCCTTGAGGCCTGTGTCCCTGAAGAGAACCGATGATCTATCTGGATGACATCCTGGCGTCCAGCGAAGGCAGGGTGTGCGGGCAAGTCTTCGCCAGAGAGTTCAGGGATTTCTGCTACGACTCGCGCATCCTGAAGCCTGGCGAGCTCTTCTTGGCCGTGAAGACCGAGAAGGCGGACGGTCACGACTATATCGAGCAAGTCTGCCAGGACGGGGCTGCCGGCGTTCTTTGCCAGGAGGAGATGGATCTGTCTCGCTATGGAGTGACCTGCATTCAGGTTGAGAATACCAGACGAGCTCTCACCCTGTGGGCGCGGCATATCTTGGGCAGGTTCGGCACCGAAGTCATTGGCGTTACAGGGAGCACTGGCAAGACGAGCACCAAGGAGGCGATAGCGGCTGTCCTGGCTACAGCGTTCGGTGTGTTCAAGAACTTCGGCAACTACAATGATCGTTACGGTCTCCCCATCGCATTGGGTCGGCTGCTGCCGGAGCATCAGAAGGCAGTGCTGGAGATGGCCTGTGACAGCTTTGGAGAGATCGAGGATCTCAGTCGCATGACTTCCCCTCGTGTCGGCGTAGTCACCACTGTGGATCACACCCATCTAGAGTATTTTGGTACCTTGGACAATATCGCTGAGGAGGAGGGTAAGCTAGTCGCAGCTCTGCCTGAGGACGGGTACGCGATCCTCAACTACGATGACCCCAGAGTGCGGGCGATGGTGGGGAGGACCTCTGCCCAAGTTATCACTTACGGGACCGATCCGGGAGCAGATGTCTTTGGCACTGCAATCGAGAGCACGAACCACGGCATCAATGTGCAGATCCGCTACCGGGGAGTTGAACATGGGGCCACGGTACCTCTGCTGGGTAGGCACAGCGTCTACACGGTGCTAGGGGCGGCGGCTGCGGGCCTGGCCTACGGTGTGAGCTGGGACGACATCTTGAGAGCATTGAGTGGTCTACGCCCTCTGAAGGGCCGCTTGAATCCTTTGCCAGGAATCAATGGCAGCCTCCTCTTGGACGATACCTTCAGCGCCAGTCCTACCTCCACCTTGGCAGCGCTGGATGCCCTTGAGGGGCTTGAGGGCGCAAGGAAGTTCGCCATTCTGGGAGACATGCTCCGGCTGGGTGCCTTCGAGGAGGAGGGACACCGTGAGGTGGGTCGCCGAGTGGCCGAGGTCGCGGACGTGCTCGTCACTAAAGGCGACAGGGCACGGCTCATAGCTAGCGAAGCCCAGAAAGCTGGACTGGGGCGCGATCAGGTTTTCATTACCTACACCACGGACGATGCCGCGCGTAGCGTGGTGAACATCATCGGTCCCCGAGACGTCGTGTTGATCAAAGGAGCTCTCGAAACTCGGATGGAGGAGGTCGCTGCAAAATTCCTTGCCGATCCTGGCAGCGCCGAAGCGGTGCTCGTTCGTCAGAGCGCCGCCTGGAAGCAGATCTACATCATCCGACCTGACAGACCTACCTGGGTTGAGATAGACCTGGGCGCCATAGCCAACAACGTGGGTCGGCTGAAGAGGATGGTCGGAGAGAGAGTAGGTATTATCGCCAGTCTCAAAGCGGATGCCTACGGCCATGGAGCCGTGAAGGTTGCGCAGACCGCCCTTGCTAATGGTGTCGACATCCTGGGCGTGGCCTGTCTGAGCGAGGCCGTGACTTTGCGCAGGGCGGACGTCACCGCTCCCATTCTGATATTGGGGTACACTCCGGCGTGGCAAGCTCGAGATGCCGTGCTCAGTGACCTGACAGTCACCGTGTTCTCCCTCGATGTGGCCAAGGCCCTGTCGCGAGCGGCCACAGACCTTGACTCCGAGGTCCGGGTGCACGTGAAAGTGGACACGGGTATGGGGCGGCTTGGCATCCCGCCCGATGAAGTTCTGGGGTTCGTGCGAGAGATAGGAGATCTGCCCGGGCTTGTCTTGGAAGGGATTTTCACGCATCTCGCCATCGCCGATATGCCGGACGCTCACAACGTCCCGGGATGGGGGCGAGAGTATACACTGGAGCAGCTGAGGTCTTTCCAGCGTGTGTTGCAGGAGTTGGAGGACGACGGGATTCACATCCCCCTCGTTCATGCGGCGAACAGTGCCGCGATGATCACTTTGCCGGAATCCCATTTCAACATGGTGCGGCCGGGCATCGCCATCTTTGGACTGGACCCTTCATCACAGGTGCCTTGCCCGCCTGGATTCGAACCTGCGCTTTGCTTCAAGACCCAGGTGGCTCAGGTGAAGGACTTGCCGACGGGGAGCTACGTCAGCTACGGGTGCACCTTTCGAACGAAGGGCCAGGCCCGTATTGCGGTCATTCCAGTTGGCTACGCAGATGGGTTTCGACTCGGGCCCCATAACTGGGGAGAAGTGCTGGTTAGAGGGAGGAGAGCTCCTTTGGTGGGCCGCGTCTGCATGGATCAGAGCATGATCGATGTGACGGACATATCTGGGGTCCGGCAGGGTGACGAGGTCGTTCTGATAGGCCAGCAAGGTGGGGAGAGGATTACCGTGGGGGAGGTGGCCGAGCGCCTCGGGACCATCAACTACGAGGTCGTCTCCGAGATCTTGGCTCGCGTTCCGCGCGTGAGTTGAGCGAAATGCGACGCTGGTCTGCCAAATCCGCTGCGGAAATTTGACAGAGCCCTCTGTGCGGTGTATACTGTGCTTGAGTGGAGATGGCCCTTACTTCTGACCGTGCACGAGTCGTCACGTGACCTCTCAGCGGTGTAGCTGTTCGGCGTGGTAGACACGGTCGCTTGAACCAGCCTCTCGAGAAGGGGTGCGCAGCCCGCTCACATCCTGAATCATCTTTCCTATCGGCGCGGTTCTTAATAGTTTGCGTGGGGAGGCTGCAGCGCAATGGCGAGAAGGAAAGCTCCGTCAACCAAGGGCAAGAAACCCTCCAGGCGACTCCGGGCCGGTGGTTTGATGCTAGACACAATCCAAAGGTACGTCGTCAAGAATGGCGTGGCGACTCATCTCACGTTCAAAGAATGCGCCCTGCTAGAGATGCTAATGAGAAATCGCGGCAAGGTGGTCAGCCGCAAGGAATTGATGAGAGACGTGTGGGAGACGGACTACCTGGGTGATACAAGGACATTGGATGTGCACATCTGCTGGGTAAGAAGCAAGATCGAAGACGATCCGAGGGAGCCGGCGCTGATTCGCACCGTGAGAGGGGTGGGTTACTGGTTTGATGTACCGAGCAAGAAGCGGAAGAGATCGAAATGAGTGCCTCGTGTTGCCCAGAGGACAGGTCTTGCTACCAGCGCTCGATGAGTCGGGCGCTTTTTCGTTTTGTAAAGGGTGCCAGAGCCGTGAAGCCGCCGGTACACCGGTCGCTCAATCGAGAAGATCCTGCGCGATCAGGTAGCGCTGGATCTCGTTGGTGCCAGTGTAGATTTGGAACGCTTTGGCGTCTCGCATGTATTTCTCCACCGGGTACTCCTTGACGTATCCGTAGCCCCCGAAGACTTGCACGGCGTCCGTTGTGACCTCCATGGCGATGTCCGAGGCATAGCACTTGGCGATCGCTGACTGGCGGGCATGGCGCAGCTCCTGATCCGCCAGCCAAGCGGCTTGCCAGGTGAGCAGGCGGGCTGCCTCGATCTTGATAGCCATGTTGGCCAACTTGAGCTGGATGGCTTGGAAGGACGCTATTGGGCGACCGAACTGTTCCCTCTCTTGAGCGTACTTCGTGGCCGCTTCCAGCGCCGCGCGCGCTACTCCGACAGATGCCGCCGCAATCCAAGGCTTGTTGCGGTTCAGGGTTTCCAGGAATATCTGGAATCCCTCACCCTCCTCGCCCAGCCGGTTTTCAACGGGAATCGCAACCTCTTCGAAGATCACCTCGCTGGTGTTGATGGCGCGTTGGCCCATCTTGTCCTCTTGCTTCCCCGCGGAGACACCGGCCAGGTCGGCTGGAACGACGAAGGCTGCGATGCCTCTCACGCCCTGGTCCAAGTCGGTGGATGCGAAGACGGAATAGAGTTGTGCTACGCCGCCGTTGTCGATGAGGGTCTTGGTGCCGTTGAGGACGTAGCGGTCGCCGTCGCGCCTGGCAACAGTCGTAATGGCGCCCACATCGGAGCCGGCCTGAGGCTCAGTCATACAGAGCGCCGCGAGGTTGGGCTCGGCACAAAACGGACCTACAAACCTCTGCATCTGCTCCGCGGTGGCAGCGATCAGCAAGGGAGTGAGGGCCAGCGTATTGGCCATGATGGCGGTCCCAATACCGGCACAAGCGGCAGCCAATTCTTCGGTGACCAGGCAGGTCTCAATCATGCCCAGCCCGGCACCACCGTAGCTCTCAGGGACGGTCATGTTCATGAAGCCGAGGCCATGGGCCTTCTCGATGATCGGCAGGGGATGTCTGGCCTCCCGGTCGTATTCGGCGGCCAGCGGGGCAATCTCATTCTCGCCGAACTGCCTCGCCAGTTGCCTCAAAGCTTGCTGTTCCTCGGTGAGGGAGAGACTGATCATCTCTGGACCTCCGCACCCTGGCCTTGAAACCGCTGCGCATGGACGTGACGGATTATAGAGGAATCAGCCCGGGTTGTCAATCGTACTGGTGAGGGCCCATACCTCTATTCGCAGCGCTGGGTTGGGGAGCCGCTTTCTTGGGCTGTGCTCAATTGGATTCTCGTGAAAGGCTGAACTTGATAGTTTTTGACAGCTGCACTCTGTTATATTGGAGCACGAACGAACCCGCGACGGGAAGTCGTGGATTCGTTTTGTGTTGTCAGCACGTGGGACGGCAAGATATGGACACGGCAGGTAGCAGCGTTCTATCCCGAATTCCGGGGTTCTATAAGCTGGCGCCCACAGAGCGTTTGAGGGAAGTCCAGGTCAGGGCCGGCTTGACCGAAAAGGAGGCCGCTATTCTTATGGGCTCCGAGGGACTGGACGTGGCCCAGGCTGATCGGATGAGCGAGAACGTAGTGGGCACCTATGGCCTACCTGTGGGAATCGCGGTCAATTTCCTGATCAACGGCCGCGACTACTTGGTGCCTATGGCTATCGAGGAGCCCTCGGTGGTGGCTGCCGCCAGTCATGCGGCCAAGCTCGTCAGGGAGGGAGGCGGGTTCCAGGCTGATGCTTCCTCTTCCTTGATGATCGGGCAGATCCAAGTTCTCGGGCTTGATGACCTGGAAGGCGCTCGCCGCAGGCTGTTGGTCGAGCGAGAGAGGCTGTTGGCCGTGGCTAATGAGCAGGATCCGCTGCTTGTGAGTTTAGGTGGGGGTGCCAGGGAGTTGGAGATACGGCTCTTCCCTGAGACGCCAGCCGGTCCAATGCTCATATTGCACTTGATACTGGACTGTAGAGATGCCATGGGGGCAAATGCCATCAACACGGCTGCTGAGGCGATGGCCCCCTTGGTGGAGGAGATAACAGGAGGGCAGGTCCTGCTGCGAATCCTGTCCAATCTCGCGGACAAGCGTCTTGCCCGGGCCGATGCGACAGTGCCGGCTGACGTTCTGGCTGTCGATGGGCTCGAGGGCCGGGAGGTGGTGCGGCGCATCGTGCAGGCTTATGCCTTGGCGGCCGTCGATCCTTATCGAGCGGCTACGCACAATAAGGGGATCATGAACGGCATAGATGCGGTGCTCATCGCCACCGGCAACGACTGGAGAGCCGCGGAGGCTGGAGCCCACGCCTATGCTGCGCGATCCGGCCATTACACGTCTCTGAGCACGTGGAAAGCCGATACTGACGGCAATCTGGCGGGCATACTGGAGTTGCCGTTGGCAGTAGGCACTGTGGGCGGGGCGACGAGAGTCCACCCGGGTGCCCGCGTGGCCCTGAAGGTCCTTGGTGTACATACGGCTCAGGAATTGGCTGAGGCGATAGTTGCTGTGGGGCTGGCCCAGAATCTGGCGGCGCTACGAGCCTTGGCTACCGAGGGCATCCAGAGAGGGCACATGGAGTTGCATGCGCGCAGCATGGCCATCGCTGCGGGAGCTCGAGGCGATGTGGTGGACCAGGTGGCGGCCCGCATGGTGGCGGAGAGCGCCATACGGTTGGACAGAGCCGAAGAACTTGTGCAGGAGATGTCCTGAAATCTTGTTGGAGCAGGGAGAAAGCAACTTATGATGAAACCTATGAGAGAAGTGGGAATAGTGGGGTATGGAGCGTATATTCCACGTTACAGGATCAGTGCGGCCGAGATATCGCGCGTGTGGAAGATGGGGGAGGATACCCTTCACCTGGAGGAGAAGGCTGTGCCTGGCCTGGACGAGGATACGACCACCATCGCCATCGAGGCTGCCAGGAATGCACTGAGCAAGGCTAGGATCGACGCGCAGAAGCTGGGGGCCATTTGGCTAGGTAGCGAGTCCAAGCCTTATTCTGTGAAGCCTACGGCCACTATCGTCGCCGAGGCTGTGGGTGCCACACCCCATACCATGGCTGCTGACTACGAGTTTGCCTGCAAGGCGGGCTCCGAGGCCATGCAGGCTGCTTTCGGCTTCGTGGGCTCAGGCATGGGCGAGTATGCGATGGCCATCGGTGCCGACACGGCGCAGGGCAGGCCCGGCGACCAACTGGAGTACACGGCTGCTGCTGGTGGGGCCGCTTTCATAGTGGGGCGCAGAGAGGAGAGCATGGCCTATCTGGAGGGCTCCTGCTCGTACGTTTCCGACACGCCCGACTTCTTCCGCAGGCCGAGCCAGAGCTACCCTACCCATGGGAGTCGATTCACCGGCGAGCCGGCGTACTTCACGCACAGCATGATGGCTGCCGGACAGCTTATGGAGGAGTTGGGATACGGTCCTCAAGACTATGACAAGGTGATTTTCCACCAGCCCAACAGCAAGTTCCCGGTCCGCCTGGCGAAGCGCTTGGGTTTTGTTCCGGAGCAGTATCAGGATGGTATGCTGGTACCGGTCATCGGTAACACCTACGCAGCATCATCGGCTTTGGGGTTGGCAGCGGTCCTCGATCGGGCCGACCCAGGGGAGAGGATCCTCCTGACGTCCTTTGGCTCTGGCGCCGGGAGTGATGCCTTCTCATTCGTGACCACAGACCTCGTTACTCGAGGAAGAAACCCGCTGCCCACGGTGGCTGACTATGTCGGTCGCCGACGGGAGATAGACTACGCCCGATATGCACGGCATCGGGGCAAGCTTTCGATGGAGTAGGATTCCACGTTGGAGCTTGCTCGGGGAGGAGAGGGCCGAGGGAGGTATCTGATCTATTGACCAAGGTCTATGTGGTCGGCATCGGCCAGACGCCGGTCAGGGAGCATTGGGACCGCTCAGCGCGAGATCTGGCTGTGAGGTCCACGCTTGAGGCCGTAGAGCAGGCGGGCGTCGAAAAGGTCGATGCCATTTACGTTGGGAACGCACTTTCGGGGGAGTTGACCGGGCAGGAGCACTTAGCAACACTGATCGCGGACTGTGCAGGCCTGCGGGGTGCAGAGGCCGTACGCGTCGAAGCCGCAGGTGCTTCAGGGGGGGCAGCGGTGAGGATGGCGTACCTCGCTGTGGTCAGCGGCCTGCAGGACGTGGTCATCGTCACCGGTGTGGAGAAGATGTCTGATCTCTCCGGCCCTGCGGTGGAGGAGGCGCTGGCCACGGCCGGCGACGAGGAGTACGAAGCGATCCATGGTCTGTCGTTCGTTGCCCTCAACGCATTGCTCATGCGGCGGTACATGCACGAGCACCACGCCGAGCGGTCGGACTTCGCCCATTTCTCCATCAACGCTCATCTGAACGCTTCGAACAACGAATATGCTATGTTCCCTCGTCCCATCACCGTGGACGCTTTCGTGAACGCACGCATGATCGCCGACCCTATTGGCTTGCTTGATTCCGCTCCCGTGGCCGATGGGGCGGCCAGTCTGGTTCTCTGTTCGGACAAGGTCGTTGGTGAGAGAGCCAAGTCCGCGGTCGAGATCGTCGCTTCCGCGGCAGCCAGTGATGCCATAGCGCTCCAGAACCGAAGCAATCCCTTGTTCCTGCAAGCGGCATACGAGTCAGCTCGGAAGGCTTATGGCCAGGCAGGGGTAGGTCCAGAGGACATCGATGTTTTCGAATTGTTTGATGCCTGCACTATTCTGGCCGCGCTGTCCCTTGAAGCATGCGGTTTCGCCGCCGAGGGGGAAGGGGTTCGTCTCGCTGTAGATGGAGAGATCGCCCTGGAGGGAAGGATTCCCATTTCCACCATGGGCGGCCTGAAGGCCAGAGGGTATCCTGTAGGTGCCAGTGGTGTCTACCAGGTGGTCGAACTTGTACAGCAGTTGAAGGGAGAGGCTGGGCCCAACCAGGTTGATGCTCACCTGGGCATGGCACAGAGCATCGGCGGAAGTGGGGCAACAGTGGTGACACACATCCTCAAGTCACCGGCCCCATCTTGAGAGCCGAACTGAAGGTGTTTGTAGGGTGCGCGTGAACTCGACAAAGTGTGGGGTCCGCTCAAGCGAAGTAATCGTGATCGTGGATTGTGAGACGAGAAGATGAGTCTAGCCAAGCATTGGCGTTTGCAGGATCAGCGGTATAGGCTGCTGGGTGCACGGTGCATAGACTGTGGAGCCAGGCTGTTTCCCCAGCGTCAGGTCTGTCCCAGATGCAAGTCTCGGAATCTTCAGACCTGTCAACTCAAGGGACAGGGAAACGTGTACTCCTACACGGTCGTGTACGACGCACCAGCAGGGTACGAAGGGTTCGCGCCATACGTAGGGGCGCTCGTCGAATTGGACGAGGGGCCGTTGATCGCCGCGCAGCTGACGGACGTGGACATAGATGAGGTAGAGATCGGCATGCCGGTGGAGATGGTCACGCGGCGCTTGAGGCAGTACGGCGAGGAGGGCCTCATCGTCTATGGCTACAAGTTCAGGCCGGGCTTGAAAGAAGCGCCCTGAGTGCACCAGCCTCGTGCCGCGATGCCGCGGCGACACACTGCTCAATTCACTGCGTCCTGTCCTCAGTAGCTGACGTTCCCCTTTTTCAGCCTCTAATCTCCGTCCACGAATCACTCTCGCTCTACAGACCCCCAGGTGCGAAGCGACGTCTGACTCGCTGCCTACTCCCGTGTTTGCTCATTCGACGGGCCTTCAGGCGGTGATGTTGTCTGCTCAGGCATTGAGCGACAGAATTGGGACCGTGGGGGCGGTGGCGTCGTACGGCATCGCGAACTTGGCCCGGAAGCTTCCGGGGGCACTTGTCGATGGTGTGTCTCCTCGCTGCCTTGACACGTCCAGATGCTGGTTGTATGATTTGCGCACGGCAGGCGTCCGATGGCGGAGATACGGCATTGGCGTGAATGGGGGATGGCAACCATGAAGTGGTCTCTTTCTACGATCATTCTTCTCTTTTCGCTGACAGGGTGCCGTCAATCAGTTGCACCAGCAACTCCTGTTTGGGAGAGTGCCATTGAGCCCAGTCCAACGTTGAATGACACGCAGCATCGAGTCACACCCACAGATCCGGTTTCGGAAAGCACCATTGGAGAGTTTGGCATCTATCTGGTCAGGCAAGAAATCTCACTCGAGCAGATGAGGGAAACCAACTTGAGCGAGCTCGAGCTTGAAGATTCCCCTATTCTGTCAGTTGATGATATTGTGACCTATGATTGGGAGACACATGAGATTCAACTCACAGGTTCAGCTTCGGAGAGAGTCACACGGTTGGAGGGTTCGATGCTAGGGGGATTGCCATTTGCGGTTTGTGTTGGTGGTGAACCTGTGTACGCAGGTGCATTCTGGACGTCATATTCATCTGCGGTTTTTGACGGCACTGTGATCGACGTATATCCGGCCAAGTTTGGTCAACCTGTGCCAGTACAGCTTGGGTATCCCTCGCCGGAGTGGTTTGCGGGAGAGGACCTGCGGTCTGATCCAAGGATATTTCGATCTTTGGCAGAAGCGGGCAAGCTACAGTGATCTACTGCCATTCAATGGAGAGAGCACCATTCAAGCGTTTCTTTCACCGCTGGATTGCCCTATGACAAGCGCATGCAGTCGACCGCTTCCCGCGCATCATCCAGCAATCAACCTTTGTTATCAAGTTCTTTGAGCAAACAGGCATACTGGGTTGGAGCAGCGGCTGAACGTGGCCGTTAGGCACCTGTGAAGGATCACGAGAAGGAGGTATAGCATGAGGAAGCTTATGGCCAGAGGGTTCATGGTTGAGTTTGTCAGCCTAGTTGCCCTAATCTTCGCGGTGGCACTGGCTTGGCTCGGTGACTTGCTGAAGTTGCCAACAGCGGTGGTGATATCGGGTGCCGTCGGAATTACAGTAGCGGCCTACATCTGGGCATTGAAGTGGGAGATGCGCCGGGAAATCCGTGATAGCTTGTCTCTATACAATTTGCTCGAATCCATTGAGGATGAAGAGCTCTACGACAGAGGGAGAACGGCTATTGAGGAATGCCGGGTTGAATTGGAGAACTTGTCTAGGGGGCTTCTGCGGATAGAACCCGGGCAGTGGTGGAACTACGCAATCAAGATCACCGATGCTGCAAAGCACCACGTTCGACTCACCCACGTTGGGTTGGATGAAGGGCAGTTGGAACTGATGCAACCTGTTTCAGAGAACCGCTGGTATCAGCATAACCTCAGTATGGTCAAGCGAGGGGTCATGGTTGAGAGAATCTTCATCTTGCCACGAAGCAAAGCCATAGACAGCACGTCAGGGAAACTGAAACCGAGTATGGCTGAGGTCCTCGACAAGCAAGCGCGAGATGGGATAAAGGTGCGGGTAGTCTGGGAGGAGACGATAGATGATCCGGAGCTCATCCAGGAGTTTATAGTAGTAGACACGAGACTTGCCGTGGATGGTTTTAAGTCGTGGAGTGGTGCGGTTTATGGAGAGGCGCGAGTGTTGAGAAGAAGGTTTGACATTGAGCGATACATCGAGCGATTTGAAGCGCTTCGGGCCCGAGGGCACCTGCTGTCGGATCTAGGCCATCTGCTGCCCACATCGCCTCCTGGTTAGGCATCACTGGAAGGAACTGCCTAGCGGCGGCCAAAGCTGCCTAGCCCTGGGTTGGACCTTAGCGCGCTGAGCACCGAGGTTCTGCGGTGTGCTGGTTGGGGTGGCTGATTTCGTCAGCGAAGGTGCTCTGGGGTTGAGTGCGCGGCGCGTGGACCCGAGGCCGTTCGCCGGGCCAGTATTGTGTCGTTCTGCCCAGCGGGAGGGCAGCAATCTACTCGTGAAGGATCAGAACAGCGACGGTCGAACACTTCAACCAGGACAGGGGGTGGCGGGGGTAAATCACATCCACGGGTAGAAGTTCCGCACATTGCAGAAGGAGCAGACGCCATAAGTTCAATTGGGGGCATCTGAGCACTGGGGTGAAGTCCCGATTCGCCCGGACTTCACTAGCCAATCTGTACTAACGAGCCGTTGTCTACCGACAGCGGCTTGTTTCTTTTCCAGGGCAGTTCGAATTGCACGAAACCACCAGACACCCCTCAGATCCTGGGTCTCCACCACTGTCTACTTCCTGCATTGCACCTGTACAAACGTACAGGTGCAAGACTGGACGATTGGTCGATGTGGGCCAGGGGAATCTTCGGTATAGTGGAATACGGGGAAAGGCGCCACCAACTGATTTGCGGTGGATTCGGTGCCGGTCTCTCTAGCACGCGTGGGGGCATTCCCGGTTACCCACGACCGGCGTACCGGGGACTTACTGGACGGGCACTTCGGGGAAGCCGCAAAGCGGGAGCTATCCCCATGGTGCCCGGAGAACTTGAATACTGGCGGGTCATGGGGGGAGGACCCACTAGGATGCGCCCCCACCGTCCTCTACTGGACGGTGGGGGTGCGCTTACACGCTGATGCAGGTGGTGGGGAGAGGGAGTTGAGGGAGAATTCGGTGCTGCTCAGGGTCCGGCTGGACAATGGGGCGGTGCCACAGAAGGTTGCTTCGGCTGAAGACAAGGCGCTGGCGCCGGGACCGTTCCCGACAACGCAAGCGCAACGAGAGACACGGGCATGATCTTCGCTTGGCACACTTAGCAAGTTGAAGAAGACAGCTCTTCTAGCGGGAGGGAAAAGTAATGGATATCGCAAATGGTGTGCAACAGGCAGTCCCCGTGACCATCGTGACGGGCTTCCTCAGTGTGGGCAGGTCCAATCTGGTCAACCGCATCCTGAACGAGGATCACGGCCTGCGCGCGGCCGTGCTGGTCAACGACTTCAGCGAGATCAACATCGATGCCGAGCTGGTGGTGGGCGTGGAAAGCAACGTCATCGTTCTGGCCAACGGCTGTGTCTGCTGCCAGGTCCGCGACGACCTGGTTCAGGCCCTCCGGGACTTGCTGGCGCGTTTCCAGCCCCTCGAGTACATCCTGCTTGAGGTTAGTGTGGCCGAACGGTTCGGCATCAGCTTGACTTTCCTTGATCCGAGTCTGCGCGATCGCATCCGCCTGGAGAGCGTCGCCTGTGTGGTGGATGCTGACCAGATCTTTCTCTACCCGGATTGTCCAGATCTCCAGCAGCTGATGCTACGCGAGATCGGATTCTCTGACGTGGTGATTCTGAGCAACGTGGATCTGTTGGAGGACGTGGAGGTGGAGACGGTCAAAGCGTGGCTCAGCATCCATGTGGAGGGCGTTCCTATCGTCGAGGCCAGCTACTGCGACGTACCCTACGAGATGTTCCTGGGCGTCGCGGCGCCTTCGCCTCCGGACGGCTAGCTACTCCTGATCCCGCCGGTCCGTCTCCTCTAGCCCCTGGTGCACCCCAGTCAATCGTTCCACCCGAGCCACCCCGTGCGACCGTTGTTTTTCCGGCCTACCTGTATTTCTGTCTGGACAGAAGACTAATCGAAAGTTATAGCCAAGGCACTGTACCAGCGCCCGATGTGTGCGGAGTGAATGTGCCGTGTAGTGGAGAAGGACCCGTTGGTACGCGACTGGTATCTTCAAAGCGGAATCAATCCAATGGAGGAGGAAATCGTGTGGCCATCTGCCTATCTGTTGGCGACGGCAGCGGCTTTCGCACCACGCCTGGTACCGCATCTTGCGTGCATTTTCGGGAACCAGGTGAAGGCGGTGTTCAACACGTGGATCGTGCCCCTGCTGGGTCTCATCTTCTTGCCCCAGATGACGATTGTGAACGTCGATTCCGCCAGCGGCGCTGGCATCGCCACGATCGGATTTCTGCCACCACTCGGTGGCGGAGTGTCGCTGGACTCGCTGACACTTGTCACTGGCCACTTCCATTCTCGCCATCCTGGTGAGAAGATTGGCTGGGTCTCACACAGGTAGGTTGCCAGAGAACCCTCCCGCAGGTTCTGAAGCTGCAGGAGAGTCTTCGCACCCGTTTGCCTCAATACCCTCAACTCGCAGTTTGACGGGGCTTCTGGACGATGATATCATCTATTGGCGTACTCACCGTCCTAGTTGGAGCCTGGGGGAGCGATGACAGCGACGGCGTGCTCCCTTGGGGTTCGATTTCTCCGGATCGGTGGTTGCACTGGGAATGGGGCATGCAGGTCTGCATCGGCTCGGTTGCTGACTGCTTTGGACGAAGGCCTCGTATCGCCCTTTGTTCCAATTGGATCCCTGTAGTTTCTGCCATTCTTCGGCGGCGAGGACTCAGTTAGTGCTTGCCGGGCGCGGGAGAGGTTAGTGCGCTGTAGTTACTGTAACAGCACGGTCCCCGATGATTCGGTCTTCTGTCCCATCTGTGGATTCAAGCTGGGCGCGACGATGCGGACAGAGCGCGCCGCGGCAAGAGCAGCTGAGGAGGGCGCAGGAGCCCAGTCACCTGGCGCCCTGTGGTATGTCGCTTTGGCGCTTCTGGCATCCGCTCTAACGCTGGCCATCATCGCCCTTGGCCTCCTTGGCGTTCAGGATGGTATGGAGGACCGTCGGCGACTTAGGGAACAGTCAGGGCAAGAGTACTTCCATCGAGGCATGGCCTACCTTCGGGACGGGAACTACTTACTTGCTCTGGCCCATTTTGAGGCAGCTGTCCGCCTGGCTCCCGACCATGCGGAGGCTCGCGAGCAACTCGAGGCATTGCAGGCCCTAGTGGGAAGTGAGGCAGCACCTACCTCGGCGACTCAAGGCAGTTCGGCGATGGCTCTCTTTGGGGAAGCATCAGCTCTCTATGCCGAGGGGCGGTGGGAGGAGGTGATCGCCAAATTGGAGGAGTTGCGTCGCGTGGACTCGACCTACGGAGGCCAGGAGGTGGCGGATATGCTCTTCAACGCCTATCACCAGCAGGGGCTGAAACTGATTGACGCCGTAGAGCTCGAGGAGGCGTCCGAGCATCTGGAAAGGGCTCTGGAGCTACGGCCTGATGACCCCCACGCGGCAGAGCACCACTACTGCCTTTCGTTGTACCTGGCGGGGCTATCTCAGTGGGGGGTGGACTGGGAAGCCGCCGTTGACAGCTTCCGGGCGTTGCGTGTATTGAATCCTGGCTTCCTGGATGTGGAACAGAGGGTCCACGATGCCCACCTGAATCTGGGCGATGTGTACTACGAGGAAGGGGCCTGGTGCGTGGCAGAGACGCAATACGGCGAGGCCCTGGCAGTGATGGTCTCTGAAAATGCGGCTGCCAAACGTGATGAGGCCCACGAGTTGTGTGCCGAAGCGATTGCCAGGATGACGCCCTCGGCGGGTCCCGATGCCGAGCCAACCCAAACTATTAGTCCTGTGGCTACCCCTGTTCCCTAGCCGCCGGTGCAGGTCCAAGTAGGCCAGTTGCTCGACTGTCGCCCCGGCGGAGTCTCGTATTAGCCAGTATCAGCGGTGGTGACGTCTCGTGTGAGACTGAGGTCTGTGGATGTCTACCAGTTCGGCAACTGTGGGTGGGGAAAGCAGCTTGAATCCGAGATTGAACCTTGACATTTGTATACCTGTATGCTATAATGACGCCAATCGCGTGGACTGCTCAGCGGTGAGCGTCACCAGGCTAGCGAAAGGAGGTGGTAGAAAAGCGGATTCCATAAGGAGTATTGGTTCGAGGTCTGAAAGTCTGCATGATTATGAGACGAGGAGGAAAAGCAAATGTTTAGGATTGTGAGAATGTGGAGCGTGGTCGCCGTGCTGGGCCTGGTATTGGGCCTAGTGGCGTCGGCTTGTGCGCCGCCACCGCCCGCTCCCCCCGCGGAACCTGTTGACTTCATCTTCGCACAGGGCGCGGATGTCACCAAACTCGACCCCACCGACGTGACCGATGGTGAGTCCATACGATTGTGCAACCAGCTGTACGATGGCTTGGTGCGCTTTGAGCCAGGGAAGACCACGGTAGAACCCAACCTGGCCACGGAGTGGACCACCTCGGCTGATGGCCTCACCTGGGAATTCAAACTGCGTGAGGGCGTCAAGTTCCACGACGGCACGGACTTCAACGCCGACGCGGTGGTCTACAACACCATGCGCCAGTTCGACCCAGCCCATCCCGAGCACACCGGGGTCTTCGAGTACTGGGAGTACATGTTCGGCGGGTTCATGGGCGATGTGGACGACGAGGGTAACCCCACCAGCCTGATCAAGTCGGTGGAGGCAGTTGACGATTACACCGTCCGCTTCAATATGAACCGGCCGCTGGGCCCCTTCATCCAGGACATGGGCATGTTCTACATGTACCAGATGAGCCCGACGGCTGTACAGGAGCAGGGTGAGAACTACGGGCTCCCTGGTTTCGTGCCTGCAGGCACAGGCCCCTTCAAGTATGTGGAGTGGGTGGAGGGCGATCACCTCACCCTGGAGCGGTACGACGACTATCATGGCGATGTGGCCAAGATCAACAGGGTGATCATCAGGATCATCCCTGACAATGCGGCGCGGTATCTGGCCTTGCAGGCTGGCGACATCCACGGCATGGGCTTCCCCAATCCGGATGACTCGCAGGCGTGCGAGGACGATCCCAACTGCCAGCGACTCTTGAGGCCGCCCAACACCACGGCGTTCATCAACATCATGACCGACCGCGAGCCCTGGGACGACCCGAACGTGCGCTTGGCCCTGTCTCTGGCCATCGACAAGCAGGCCATCGTGGACAGCCTGTATGGTGGCCTGGGCATCGTTGGCACGCAGTTCGTGCCGCCATCGCTGTGGGGCCACAACCCCGACATTGAGGACTACGGCTACGATCCCGAAGAGGCCAGACGGCTTCTGGACGAGGCTGGGGTGGAGGAGGGCTTCACCTTCGACTTCTGGTACATGCCCAACCCTCGACCCTACTATCCTGTGCCCGAGGACATCGCGGAGGCCATTGGCTCCTACTGGGCCGATGTGGGGCTGAACCCGCAGTTGAAGACGGAGGACTGGAGCACCTATCTGGACGACCGATCCGCCGGCCTATTCGACATCTGGATGATCGGCTGGACCGGCGACAACGGTGACCCGGACAACTTCTTCTGCTACTTCGTCTGCATCCCCAAGCCCAGGGAGGGCAACTGGAATACGCCGCTTGCCCAGAAGACCATAGACCTGCTCCTGGAGGCCCAGACCCTCAGCACCCAGGCCGAGCGAGAGCCGCTCTACCAGGAGGCTGCGGAGTACGTCCATGAGGATGTCGCGCGCATCTTCATGGCTCACAACGAGACCTCCTTGCTCTTCGCGCCAAATGTGCGAGGGTTCGTGCCGAGCCCCTTGGGCGAGGAGTTCTACAACAGCGTCTACTTCGAGGACTAGGGTGATGTGGTTCAGCGTCAGGCTCCGGCGCGTGCTGGAGCCTGACGTTCTCTGCAAAGGGGGCCACTTTTGACCAGTTATGTCATCCGGCGTCTTCTGTCCCTCATTCCCACTCTTCTGGGCGTCTCCATCATCGTCTTCCTGTTTCTGCGCATGATTCCCGGCGATCCCGCCTTGGCGCTCGCAGGCGAGCACGCCACCGAGGCAAACGTCGAGCGCATCCGAGAGGAATTCGGACTAAACAAGCCCCTGCACGAGCAGTATCTCACCTACATGGGCAAGGTCTTGCGGGGGGACCTGGGCCGATCCATTCTGAGTAGAAGGCCCATCATGGATGAGATACGGGTTCGCTTTCCTGCCACCATTGAACTGAGCATCTGCGCCTTGACCGTGGCTCTATTCGTTGGAGTGCCAGCGGGGATGATCTCCGCCACCAGGCGCAACTCTATCTTCGACAACCTGGCCATGGTCGGTAGCCTACTAGGCATCTCCATGCCCATTTTCTGGCTGGGATTGATGTTGAACTGGTTCTTCGCCGTCCAGCTCGGGTGGCTGCCATCGGTGACGAGATTGGATGCGGGCATACAGTTGCAGAGGATCACCAACCTATTGGTAGTAGACAGCATCATCACGGGGAATGCCGAGGCCTTGCTCAATGCCGTGCAGCATCTCATCTTGCCCGCCATAGCTCTCGGCACGATACCCATGGCCATCATCGCCCGCATGACTCGGTCCGCGATGTTGGAGGTCCTGGAGCAAGACTACATGCGGACGGCCAGAGCGAAGGGTTTGGTGGAAAGAGTGGTTATCATGCGGCACGCGCTGAAGAATGCGCTGTTGCCGGTGATCACCATCGTCGGGTTGCAGGTGGGCGTGCTGCTCTCGGGCGCGGTACTTACTGAGACCATCTTCGCCTGGCCCGGCATCGGGCGCTGGCTCTATCTGTCAATCCTCTCCCGAGACTATCCCATCATTCAGGGTATGGCCCTGTTCATCACGGTGCTGTTCCTGGTCATCAATCTACTGGTGGACGTCTCCTATGCGGTGGTTGATCCACGTATCCGGTACGACTAAAGTGTTCCGAGGTTTGCGGGAGTAGGGACTGAAGATGACCACGACAACAGAGGCCCTGGAAGGGCTTGAAGCTCTGGACTACATGCCTCGCAGAGAGCGGGGTCTCGTGAGGGATGCCGCCCACCGTCTGTGGGCCAACAGGGCGGCCAAGGTGGGAATGGGCATCGTCCTCTTCTTCATCGTCGTGGGATACATCGTGGCCCCCATTTTCGTGCCCTACAACCCGAGGACCGATAGAGATCTCACGGCGAGGTTGAGCGCCCCGTCGCAAGAACACCCCTTCGGCACCGACGAGTTGGGGCGAGACATCCTGACCAGAATCGCTCACGGGACCCGGATATCGTTCACTGTCGGGCTGGCGGCTGTTGTGTTCGCTTTCTCGGTTGGCACCGTCATTGGATTGTTGTCGGGGTATGTCGGAGGTCAGCTGGAGACTGTGGCCATGCGTGCCATGGACGTTCTGCTGGCCTTCCCTGCTCTCCTGCTGGCCATTGCCATTGTGGCCATGCGGGGCCCTGGGCTTCAAAACACTATGTTCGCCCTGGGAATCACCTACATTCCCGTCTACGCACGACTCTCGCGTGCTTCGGCTATAGGCATCAAGCAGCTCGATTACATAACCGCGGCCACCGCTGTTGGAGTTCCGGGGTATCGCATGGTGTTGCGCCATGTGCTGCCCAACAGCCTCTCCCCCCTGATAGTGCAGTTCACCCTCATGATCGCGACGGCCATCATAGAGACAGCGGCCCTCGGCTTCCTGGGCTTGGGGGCGCAGCCTCCTTCCCCAGAGTGGGGAGCGATGCTCAGCAACGGCTACAAGTTCATTACCGTTGGTGCCTGGTGGGCGCTCCTCTTCCCCGGGCTGGCAATCATCCTGGTGGTCACAGGGTTCAACCTGGTTGGCGATGGGCTGCGGGATGCCCTTGATCCTCGTTTGAGGAGAGCCGCCTAGCTTCTGACCGCCCAGGCCCTGGCTGGCGTAACCCCAACTCCGTTCACCTCTCTTTCTCGACTCCAAACTCAACCTCGAGACTTGCAGGTTAGCGTGGTGTTTGCCATGCTCTGGCAGACATGTTATAATATAACCTGATATTGACGTTATCAGAGCAAGTTGGGCTGTGTTAGCGCAGCCCTGGGAGGCAACGGATGGCGCTAGGCAAGACTGAGAAGGACGCCATCATCAAGGAATATCATATCCATGACAAGGACACCGGTTCGCCGGAGGTCCAGGTAGCCCTCTTATCTAGGCGAATCGATCAGTTGGTCGAGCACCTCAAGGCGCATAGGCAAGACGAGCATTCGCGCCTGGGGCTCATCAAGCTGGTCGGCCAGCGTAGGCGACATCTGGACTATTTGAGCAGGAAGGACCCTGCTCGATACAGGGATGTCGTAGCTCGCCTTGGCTTACGCAGGTAGCGCAATACTCTGCAAGAGGGGGTGATATAGTAGTGGCCCATCCTGTTGTGGGACAGTCGCTCGTGACAGAGGATGGGTCGAGTTCAAACTAGTCTTCACAATAAGGACCGGGTCCGGGGGCCAGGTATTGGAGAGTGCACCGCACCTCACGGTGCTATGCCTCGGTGAGGAGTGACCCATCAAGGTGAGGGTGAGATGCAGTCTCCAGTCCTTGACCTCCAGGCTCGGCCGAGCTTGGAGGTAAAGGTATGACTACGACTTACCACGCAACTATTGGAGAGCACTCCATTAGCATCGAGGCGGGCAGGCTTGCTGAACAAGCAGGCGGCGCCGTAACCGTGCGGAGCGGTGACACCATGGTGCTTGTCACTGCGACCGCCTCGAAGCAGGTCCGAGAAGGAACCTCGTTTCTTCCCCTTCTGGTGGACTATGAAGAGCGCCTGTATGCCGCCGGCAAGATACCTGGCGGGTTCTTCAAGCGCGAGGGGCGCCCCACCGAACAGGCCATTCTTCTGTGCAGGTTGACCGACAGGTCTCTGCGTCCTCTATTCCATCCAGGGCTTCGCAATGACATCCAGGTGATCGTCACGGCGCTGTCCGCGGACCAAGAAAACTACCTGGATACCCTCTCTGTGATTGGCGCGTCGGCTGCCCTCTCCATCTCCGACATTCCCTTCAACGGACCCATAGGGGCAGTGCGAGTCGCCCGCATCAACGGACGCTTCGTTTTCAATCCCACCGCGTCGGAGATGGAAGAGAGTGTCTTGGACCTGCGTATGGCCGGGACACGTGAGGGTGTGGTCATGGTCGAGGCTGGCGCCAAAGAGGTGGCGGAGGACACAATGGTGGAAGCCATCACGTTGGGCCATCAAGCGATGCAGGAGGTCATCGAGGTCCAGGCCAGGATGCGGGAGGAGATCGGGAAACCCGACAGCCCAATGACCTTCTTCCAGGTTGAAGATGAGGTGTTGGAAGCCGTTCGTTCGTGGGGCAAGGGGAAGGTGTGGGCGGCCGTCGACGGGGCGGGTGACAAGAAGGCGCTCACCAAAGCCCTCGATGGCTTGCACTCGGAGCTGCTGGAAGCGTTTGGAGAGACGTATCCTCAGGAGCAGTGGGAGGCCGCGTTCGACCAGTTGCTGAAGGAGAATGTCCGGCAAGGCGTCTTAAGGGAGAACCACCGGCTTGATGGGCGGGACACGACGACCGTGCGTCCCATACGCTCTGAGGTTGGACTCTTGCCTCGAGCGCACGGGTCTGGGCTTTTCAGTCGAGGGGAGACCCAGGTACTAGCCATTGCTACCCTCGGCACGCCGAGCGATGAACAGATCCTGGACGGCCTGGGCACGGAGGAGTCGAAGCGGTTCATGCATCACTACAACTTCCCGCCATACAGCACCGGGGAGACGTGGTTCCTGAGAGCACCCAAGCGCCGCGAGATAGGGCACGGTGCCTTGGCTGAGACAGCCGTTCGGCCTCTCATTCCCGAGGTGGACGCTTTCCCCTATACTATTCGTCTCGTGTCCGAGGTTCTGGCTTCCAACGGGTCTACGTCGATGGCCAGCGTATGTGCAGCTTCCCTGGCGCTCATGGACGCCGGTGTGCCCATCAAAGGGCCCGTTGCCGGAATGGCGATGGGGTTGATAAGGGAGAACGATCGCCATGTCATCCTCACCGACATCATGGGCATGGAAGATGCGCTGGGCGACATGGACTTCAAGGTAGCAGGTACGAGAGAGGGCATCACGGCACTTCAGATGGACCTCAAGATCCAGAACATCAGTGCCGATCTCCTGAGAGAGGCGCTGGCGCAAGCCAGAGAAGCGCGTCTGCTTGCTTTGGACAAGATGCATGAAACCATCAGCGAGGCGCGGGAGGATCTCTCGCCGTATGCACCACGGATTTCTATCATCAAGATAAATACAGAGAAGATCGGACTGGTCATAGGGCCCGGAGGCAAGACCATCCGCAAGATCATCGACGAGACTGGCGTCAAGATAGATGTCGAGGACGATGGCACTGTTTTCATCGCCTCCTCAGATGCGGAGGGTAGCCAGAAGGCGATCGAGATGGTCCGAGCTCTGACGGAAGATCCGGAAATCGGTAAGATATACACGGGCACCGTGAGGCGAGTGACGGATTTCGGCGCGTTTGTGGAGATACTGCCCGGCACGGACGGTTTGTGCCACATCTCTCAGTTGGCCGACTATCATGTGCCCAGTGTTGAGGATGTGGTGCGCGTGGGTGACGAGATCATGGTCATGGTCATAGACATCGATGCCGAAGACAAGATAAGGCTTTCGCGACGGGCGGTCCTGGAGGGCTGGAGCCCCGAGAAGGCCAGGGAGATGGACAGACGGCCAGCACAGAGAAGAAGAGCGGAACCCTCTAGACGCTCCACACGTCGCCCTCGGAGAAGCGGGTAGGCGCGTAGACGAGCGTGTCAGTTTCCGTGGGATTTCTTGGTACGTGAGATGCGAGACGCCGTTGAAGCAGAGTTGACCATTGATGGCGTCTCTTGCTGTTCGTGGGGGAGTCGGTGAGCGAGCTTGAAGAGTATGCTCTGACAGCCGACGAAGTGGTCGACCGTTGGGGCACTGACCCGCAACGAGGGCTCAACGATGACGTTGCGGGACAACGGCTAGAAGCGTTCGGCCCGAACCGTTTGGAGGAGGTCGGAGGCATATCGGCCTGGCGGCAGTTCGCGAGTCAGTTCACCGAGTTTATCATTCTTGTGCTGATTGGCGCTGCCGTTGTTTCCGCCTTTCTTCAGGAGTGGTTGGATGCCGTAGCTATCCTGGTGATCGTCCTGCTGAACGCGATTTTGGGCTTCGTGCAGCAGTATCGGGCCGAGAGGGCTCTGGAGGCCCTGAAGAAGATGGCTGCACCTCTAGCCACCGTGATCCGTGCTGGCGAGATACGGAATATCCCCGCGGAGGAGGTGGTTCCCGGCGATGTACTTGCACTCGAGATGGGAGACTTGGTGCCGGCGGACGCCAGACTGGTGGAGGATCATCTGCTCCAGGTCGATGAGGCATCGCTCACCGGAGAGTCGGTTCCCGTGAAGAAGACGGCGAGCGTTGTGACAGAAAGCAACACGCCGTTGGCAGACCGCCGCAATATGGTCTATTCCAGCACCGTGGTCACCTACGGGAAGGGCAGGGCTGTGGTGACTGACACCGGGATGAGGACGGAGCTGGGAAAAATCGCCCATCTAGTACAGACAGTAGGTGAGGAACGGACACCACTACAGGAGAGACTTGAGGGCGTGGGTAGACTGCTGGTCTACGCGTGCCTGATCATCGTCGTCGTGGTGTTCGCACTCGGTCTATGGCGAGGCGTTCCCTTGGTGGAGATGTTCCTTACTGCCGTCAGTCTGGCCGTAGCTGCCATTCCCGAAGGGCTTCCAGCAGTGGTCACCATTGCGCTCGCGCTGGGCGTCAGGCGCATGGTGCAGCGGAACGCACTCATCAGGAAACTACCTTCCGTGGAGACCTTGGGTTCAGCTACTGTTATCTGTACCGACAAGACGGGCACCCTCACTCAAAGCGAGATGACGGTACGCAAGATTGGATTCCTCGATAAAGTCATCGAAGTAACCGGCGATGGTTACGTGCCCCAGGGCGAGTTCAGACTCGATGGGCAGTCCTTGGGCACTGAGGATGAGGACTTGCAGCTGGCGTTGAAGATCGCTGTACTGTGCAACGATTCCACGTTGAAGCAGGATGACAGCGACGGTTCCAACTGGAGCGTTATTGGCGATCCCACGGAGGGGGCTTTGCTCGCTGTCGCGGCCAAGGCTGGATTGTGGCGCGATAGCCTGGAACGAGACTATAGCTTGGTGGCCGAGCTGCCGTTCGACTCCAATCG
>CAYGAW010000097.1:0-57923 GCA_964347945.1 uncultured Anaerolineales bacterium | reverse complement strand
ACAAGCCCCGTGCCCAAGGGGTGCACCGCTCCTCCCAAGGCCCGGACAGCCAGTATCCCCGCCCAGATGGGCAGCCCGGCCATGGCATAGAGGGTATTCTCCAAAGCAGCAAACCCCGCACCAGCTACCGCGCCCAAGAGCAGGGCATCCCGGCGTCGCTCCAACTGTCGCACCAAGGGTAGCGTGACCAAGGGCTTCACCGCCTCCTCGACAAGGGGCGCTACTACCGCAAACTCCACCAAAGCGACCAGGAAGCCAGGTGAGGTGAGGACTCCGGCCACCTCGCGGCCAGCGAGGGCTTGGAACAGCTCTTCAACTGCCTGCACCACCGGTTCAGCCAGGCCCAGCACCAGCAGCAGGAGAATCCCCGGAAACAACAACTCCAAGAGACAGACTACTATCACAGACACGGTGGCCCCGGCGACAAAAGCTACACCGGCGCGCCTCCAGGTCAGTACGCCAGGCTGGCCTTCCAGCATCCAGACCACTGCCCCGACGGGTGGGGTGAGAGCAGCCGCCATCAAGGCGAGAGCGGAGAGAGGCGCCCCAAGCGGCACCTGCTGCAAGCCAAGCCCAACCGCCAGAGCCAGGATAAACCCGCCACCCACAGCCCACAGCGGCGGTAGACGTAGAAGCCGAGAGGGCTTCTTTATCCGCGATTGGGATCCCTGGTAGAAGGTCAGACCACCTCCCCCCAGCGTCACGCCCAGCATGACCACCAGGCTGACAGCCATGGGAAGGCCCTCGGGCTCCTCCGCCAGCATAATCAAAACGAATAGAATCCATCCTGGGCAAGGAAGCGTGATGGCCAGCAGACCGGGCACGAGCAGCAGTAGACCCCACAGGGTGACCAGCGACTTCAACTTGTCAGTCATTTGGGCTCAGTCCCACGCTTCCAACCGTCTACGCAGCTGGCGGGATAGACTCGTCAACACCTCCAGTTGGCGTTCTACCAATATGGCGATGGACACCAGGATCAGTCCGGCACCGCCGAAGACGATCCATCGATTCTCCGAAAGCAGCGGTTCGATACATTGGCCCGTCACGTCCACTACCACACCCGCTACGCCGAAGTAGAGGAAGCGTCGCAGCCGCCTAGCACTGCCCCACCACCCGATGGCCAGCGCCTCGCCTCCCATCAACACGGCGTAAGGCCAGCCGCTGGCCGCGGTCATTGATTGCCAGAAGGACGAGCCCAGGAGCAACAACACGCCCGCCCCATCAATCCACCGCGCCAGTGTCTTTCGACCCTGGCGCCATTCGAGGTAGCCCATCCCCAGCAGATAGAGTCCGGCAGGCACCGCGTACCATTGTACCTCCCTGATACCCCACAAGAAGAACCATTCCAAGCTCCAGGCACCCAGCAGTAGTGCCACCGCCCCATAGCCCAGCCAGGCCTGGCGCTCGACCAAGGCCGCCGCCAGATAGAGGAGCCCGGTGAGCGCCAACACGCTGACCGTCATCTGCAAGGCAGCCACGTCCGCCGCTTCGAGAAGCGGCAGTCCCAGCAGTACACGCACCGACAGAGCGATGATGTCCACCCCGAGTATGAAAGCCAAGCCCAGCGCCGCCGTCGAGATGAGAAGACCGACCTGCTGGAGAGGCTTTTCCCACACACGTCCCCCCGCTGGAGGGACCACCACCTCTCTTCGGCGGGCGTAGCCCAGGCCGTAGCCGACCAACCCGTAGGAGAGCGCCAGAAGCGCCAGGGCCACCGGTAGATCGGTCAGAGGTGCTCCAACACTGCTGTGATGCTGCAACACCGCCAGTAGGCCCAAGGCCTCCGCCACATAGGGCAAGAAAGGCTGTGCCCAGACCGTGGCCAGAAGGGCTAGAAGCAACACATGCACCACCGTGACGACCACGCCTCTTCCGCCGTCCAACAGGGCAGCCACCTGCCCCACCACCAGGTCGATGACACCCAGCACATACAACGGACGCGACCAGCCGGAGACAGCTCCGCGCCACCCGGTCTCAAAGGGGGATCCTTCGCCCCGCATCCGTTCGATGAACAGCCCCACCAGCGCAGTGACCACCGTGACTGGGAGGAAGGCCACCGCTGCTCGCGCTGGATAGTCCAGCCAGCCAATGGAGTCGATGGCAGCCAAAGCTGCCGCTTGCCCCGAGAGTGCGGTGAGGAATAGCCACCCCCGCAGCCGGAAGCGCAGTGTGGCCAAGCTGTATATCACGGTGGCCAACGCCAAGGTCAGCGCCAGTCGAGGTGCATCGTTCAACGACAGGAACGCGCTGACCAACGCTGCGGCGTAGGCGAGGGTGTACCAGGGCAACGCCCACCAATTGAGCACCCGCTGGCTTGCACCTTCCACCCAGCGCTTCGAATCTCCCCACGGAAAAGCTCCTACGGGCGCGCCCAGCCGCACGTCCAGCAGGTAAGCCAGTAGCAGCGAGGCGGCAAGCCCCGGCCATAGGGCGAGCCCGTAGTTGATTTCGTCCAGGGGTGATCGGACGAGCGCCACGGCATAGGGCACCGTTGATAGAGCGGCGGCCAGCGCAAGGATCAGAGGCTGGCGCAGCCAGATGGCCGCCAGCGCATAGAGGAGTGCTGCCGTGCCGTACCCCCAGAAGGCGCCTATCTGATCGTAGCTGGAGGGAGCGAGGCCCAAAGCGATGAGCACGAAGGCAGCCGCCAGCACGGGCGTGGCATAGTCACCCTGGCGGAGTCGTCGGAGAGTCCAGGCCAGGCCCTTGTAGGCAGCAGCCAACCCGATGAGTGCCCAACCTCGACGATTCGGATCCACTGCAGCTTCGGCCAGAGCTAGCAACAGAGCTGCCGGTATCAAACCCGATGCCAGGTAGACCCAAAGCGGCTCGCGGAAAAGCCAGGCAGAGACAATGCTGATCAATGCGTCGAAAAGGAGCGCACCGATGAGTAGCGGCCGCTCGTGGGCCACCAGCATAGTCCCGACTACAGCACACCCGTATGCGACCACATAGACCGGCAGTTCGTCCGCAGGATCCACCCGGCGTAGCAGCCGTGCAGCAACTAACCCCACTGGGGCAAAGGCCAACAACATTAGTCCAAAGTGCTCGTAGAGGGCGGACGGTACCAGGCGAGCCAAGAGATAGACAGCCCACACGGGAAGCAGCAGCGCGGCAGGATAGAGGAAGCGGGAGCGAACCAGGCCTGCGGGACGACGGCGGTGGTCGATCACGACAGCCAAGATGTAGAAGGCGACCCCCATCCCGCAGGTCACGCTTGAAACGTCCATGTCCGCCACACCCCATAGCAGGGCGAAGGGGACCAGAACATGAGCCATGACTCGGAGAGGACGCCCATACCGAAGACCAGCACGGGCGTCCAAAAGCAAACCCACCACCATCAACGCCCAGGCGAGCACCATCCAGGCCAGGGCATAACGGGTTAGCGTCGGCGGATATGGCCGCAGGAACCAATTGAGGTGAGTCAACAAAGTCCAGGGGATGATGACGAGCACGCTGGCCAGCCAGAGAAACAGTGAGCGTCGGAAGAGCCGTGCCGAGACAGCATAGAGGGCAGTAATCGTCAACAGAGCAACGATGGCCCAGATCTCGCGCACCCGGCCTCCGCCCAAAAGGAACAGATTGCGGCCCAGTGCGAGTAGGATCGCTCCGCCGGACACCGCCCATCCCGCAACGAGTAGTGCTCGCTGGAAGAGGGGCCAGGCCCTGCGGAAAAGCGGCCATCGCTCGGGGCCAGCGTGCAGTCCCCGCTCCACTAGCACGTAGACCACCGCCAGCAACGCAGCCTTGGCCGCCGAGGACCCCCGCCCACGGCTGGAGATTGTGGCGGCAATTGCGCCCGCCATCACTCCCAGCCAAGCCGCCACATGCCCGTACCGCTCCTCGCCGAAGAACCACGCCACCGCAGCATAGGCCATCGCCAGGATGAGTTGCCCCCCAATCGCCCACACGCGCGCGATATCACTCCACCACACGCCCCACACCAGCCGGTTCCAGAGAGGCACCAACCCCCAAACAACGGTGCAGGCTGCCAGGCCGTGGGCCACCCAGTGCAGGGGCGTCAGGAAGGAGCGTTCTACATCTCGCAATCGTTCCAGGGCCACCCCTCCTAGCAGATAGGCAGCAGGGACGAGAGCCAAGGCCACACCCATAGGGTCAAACGTCACGCCAAGCCAGTCGAGGGCCAAGACGTAGCCCAGGGGCAGGGTCACGCCGCCCGGTATCAGCCACCATCGCTGGCGGAGGACGGCTGCCGAGACGAAGTATAGCGCTGCAGCAGCCAGAAGGGCTTCGGCCAGCAAAACCTGGTGCCAGAAGACGTAGGTGATGAGAACAGCAATCACACTGCAGGCGTAACCCATCACATACCAAGGGAATTGCGGAGCGAAGATTGCGATCTTCCACGTGCCCTCTTCTTCCCATCGAACACCATCGGCTATGCGCAAACCCCCAATGGCCACACAGCCCCAAGCGAGAGCCATCAGGGCCACGCCAAAGCGGGCGTCGACTTGCCGGTCGTTCAGCGTCCAGACAAGCCAAAGGAAGATTGGCAAGGGGACGGCTGTTGCCCAGTGGAACACGCTCGCTTGTAAGGCACCTGCGCGACGCTGCAGTGCCTTCAAGCCAGGATGATCGTCGCTGCTGGCCAGTCGGCCCGACCAGGCAGCCAGCGCGATCCAATTGCCCAGCGCGTAGGTCAAAAGCCCTTGATCACCACCCAAGAGTGGGGGGAGCAACGACAGAGCAGTCAGGGCGTAGCCGGCGGTGTAGACAGGCGTGGCGTAGGAAGGCGCCTTTCTCAGCCCCACAGCGGCGGTCAGGTGCAAGATGGCGAGTAGCGCCCAGCCCAGGGCCAGTTGTGCCAGCACAAACTCACGGCTAGCCAAGCCCGCCGTCATGGCCGAGAGAAACAGAAGGCTGGCAAAGAACAAGAAAGCCGGTCGGCGCCACAGCCGAACTGCTAGCACCACCGTCGCTCCCAGCACCGTATGCGTAACGGCGGCCACCGGCATATCCATCAAGGACCAAACCGCGGCCAAGCACACGAGACCGATGCCCCAGCCAGTGGCAGTCAGACCGTATGCCCGATCCATGCGATCTCCACGCTGTGTAAACAGAGCCCAGCCCAACACGAGGTAAGCGCAACTGAGCATCGCCCAACCCAGGGCGTGCCAGGCAGCGCGGATGCCTAACTGATCGAAGGCCAACGCCTGAGACAGGTAGAGCGCAACGGGAACTGTCGTGGCTGTGACGAACCCCAGGCTCCGGCCCCGAAAGCACACCGTGGCAAGGCCGTAGACGGTGCTGCCCAGCCACCAGTCACAGGCCATGGCAAGGCGGAAGGCCTGGCTCTCTGCCCTGCCGGTGGCGTACCAGGCCAGCGTGAGAGGCATGATAGCCGTGACCGCTGCCATGGCCACGTGCCACAGAGGACGTCCGAGCACCTTCCAGGGAGCGGGCGCAAAGATAAGACGGTCGGCCAACAATGCACCAACCAACGCCAACATAGATACGGCAGCAGACCACCAGTCAGTGTGAACGCCGGTCACCTTCATCACGGCGCAAAGCAGGCTGCCGGCAGCTATCCCCACCAGGTAGCCGAAGAATTGAGCCTGGATTCGCAACGCAGTGAAGAGGTAGGCTACAAGGCACAACCCGGAGACTGCCAGCCACACCTGCGGCCAGGCCTCACGGGGGAAGCCACCGCTCAGGTAGATGGCGTAGAAGTCTATGGGCACCAACAGAGAGCCAATGGCAGTGAGAGCGATGCCCGACCTGTGTAGACCCATGCGTGCTCGCACGAGCCAGCCCGCGACGTAGAAGGTGAGGGTGAAAGCGGCGATGAATATGACCTGCACTGCCGGGGCGAAGCGCTCCCAGTTGAAGACCACCAGAGTGATGGCTGATGCAAAGAGGAGAAACACGCCCAGGAACAACATGACGTTGAGCGTACGCTCCGAGAGGAGGGTCTGCCACAAGCGATCCCAGGTGAGCGGTTCGCGGGGCCCACGCGGTGGCGCCTTGACGGCTACCTCGGGCTCCACTGGAACCTCGCGCGAGACCTCAGCTCGACGCAGACCGAGCTCAGCCTTCAGTTCCTCCTGTTCGGCTATCAACTCCGCGGTTGCGGCCGCGTAGGCTGCCTCGCTAGTAAGGCCTCCTTTGGCGTACAGGGCTTGCAGGACGGCGAGGACGGAATCCAGCGCCTTCAACGTGTCCTCAGGGCGGTCGAAGGCAGGTGCAGCAACCTCTGGAAAGGCCTCCAAAGAGCTGTGCAGTTCCCCCGCGCGCTGTTGCGATTGGTCGATGAACTCCTGAGTTGGTTCCGGCTTGGCCCAGCCACTCTCGACCCAGTGGGTGGCCTTCTCGACCAATGCCTGCTGGCAGATGAGTTCCCAGCGGGCCTGGCGTGCCTCTTCGGGGCTGAGAGAGGGCCTCACCCGCAGGGCGATCTCCAGTTCCTCAGCGCGCTGACGGTATTGTCTGCGCAGGCGCTTCTTGACGACGGGCGCTATTCCCTGCCACCCTGCCAATTCTCGCAGCAGGTACTTGACGTGACCCAACTCTTCCAAGAGAGCTGGGGCACCGCCGAAACCGCAGTTTGGGCAGGGTGCTCGGCCAGTCAAGCCTTCATGACCACAGCGGGGGCATTCCAAGGCGCTGTCTCCTGAATGGTCTCAGGGACGAGACTGTTCCTGGCACAACAACGCCAGTTCGACAAAGGTCAGAACTCCGCGAGTATCCCCTCAAGCTGAAGGTCAGGAAACGAATCACTCATGCTCGCAGATGGACCGCATACTGGTGCGCAGCCCGGCGGTCGTGCGAGTCCTGAACGTGTGAGTGCACCGATAGCAGTCAGACTGGACCATCACCGCAGATGCGAGAGGAGGGACGCGCCAGCACGTCAAACCGGCACACTGGTCCCACGTGCCGAGGTCAGCGAAGAAGTACCGCGAAGGAATGCCAGGGAAAGACCAGCGTGTAGACCATTACTATCACAAGTTCAATCTCTTGTCAAGCGATATGGACTATATGGACCTGAAACATCCAGGATAGCGAGAAACGGGGAATACGTAATGGACGGAGACGCCATGGCCCAGCTCGACAAGTTCAATCACACCGCGGAGAGAGTCAGGATACCGGGGTCGAGACTTGATGCGAGCTGACCAGTGCGGAGCCTCGCAGTTCGCATTTGACTTAGCACGAACGGACGGCTATAATGAGCTTACAACCGACTGCCAGTGTGATACCTTCGCTTCCTGGTATTGAACATGAGTTTAGAACGAGTGCTGGACCACATTTGTGACGAGCGCACACCGTTGTCCCACTCCAGGCTGTACATGCTCTCGGAGCTCAGGCCGGACGAGATGGAGCTTTTCGCCAGTCGATGGGCAACCATCAGTGCGATGCGACGTCGCCACGTGACGGCCGCACTTGTCGAGATTGCCGAGGTCAACTTCACGGTGGATTTCAGTGGCATCTTTCGCCTCGGCCTTGACGACGACGACGCGGAGGTGCGAACGAACTCCATAGACGGGCTGTGGGAGGATGAGACCCCAGCGCTGGTGGATTCCCTCCTGAGAATGCTCTCCTCAGATCCTTCGATCACGGTACGCGCGGCGGCCGCCACAAGTCTGGGGCGCTTCGTCCTGTTGTCAGAGCTCAAGGAACTAGACGAGGAACTGGGCAAGAGGATCGTGAGAGCGCTGTGGGAAGTACTGGAAGACCCCCGCGAAGCGCTGGGAGTGCGAAGGCGAGTCGTGGAAGCCCTCAGCTTTTCTGGCGAGGAACGGGTGCGTGGAATAATCGAGGAGGCCTATGGCCATCAGTCGGAGAAGATGCGTGTCAGTGCCATCTTCTCCATGGGTCGCAGCGCAGACCCTAGCTGGGGTTCCACTGTCATCAGGGAACTCACCAGTCCCAATCCTGAGATGCGGTACGAGGCGGCCAGGGCCTGCGGCGAGCTGGAACTAAGACAAGCGGTAGCGGGCCTGATCGATCTGATCCTAGATCCTGATAGAGAGGTGCAGCAGGCAGCCATCTCCGCCTTGGGCAAGATAGGCGGACGAGAGGCGCGCCGTGCGTTGCAGGCGTGCTGCGAAAGCGACGACGAAGTCATTGCCACCGCGGGGGATGAGGCCCTAGGCGAACTAGAATTCACCAGCGGCATCTTCGAATTCCCCGTCTACGAAGAAGAGTAGCGGCCAGGCACGGTGATCCTTCTTGCCGTACTGATCAACATTGTCCTGCCCGTCTTCATCATCATCGGCGCAGGATTCGTCCTCGCCCGGGCGATCTCTTTGGACGCTCAAACCCTGTCTCGCCTCTCTCTCTATGTTCTCGCCCCCTCGCTCGCCTTCTCCAAGATGTCGCAGACGAGCCTCGGAGCAACTGACATTGCGCAGATCGTCGCTTTCACCGTTGTCGGCACGCTGAGTCTGGTCCTTCTCTCCTGGGGTGTAGCCAGATTGATGCGTCTGGACCGCTCGCTGGAGAGTGCTTTCGTGCTCAGTTGCTCGTTCGTCAACCACGGCAACTTTGGATTGCCCCTGGTTCTCTTTGCCTTCGGACAGGCAGGGCTGGAGCGTGCCCTGATCTACTTTGTGACTGGTGCCTTCCTAACCAACACTCTGGGGGTGTTCGTGGCTTCTAGGGGCAGGACCCGAGCCACGACCGCGTTACTCAACATCTTCAGGATACCCATGATCTACGCCTCTGTGGCCGCGTTCGGGGTCGGGGCCGCCAACATCACTCTTCCCCAGACCATCCTTCGTCCAGTGGAGATGGCTGGGAATGCCGCCATCCCCGTGATGCTATTGCTGCTAGGTGTGCAACTGGCAAGGACTTCCCTAGATCAGAAGGTTCGCCCCATAAGCGCTGCCGTAGCGGTAAGACTCATCGGGGGAGCAGTCGTGGGTCTCGCCCTGGCTGCCCTGATGGGACTCACCGGTGTAACCAGGCAAGCCTGCGTAGTGGAACACAGCACTCCAACCGCGGTGATGGCTAGCATCCTGGCTCTGGAGTTCGGCACGGAGCCCGAGTTCGTCACCGGCGTAATCTTCGCCTCCACCCTGGCAAGTATGGCGACGATGACGCTGCTGGTGGCTTGGATAAGCCAGTGAGGCTCACACTGGCTATTTGATGGGAGGGATCGCCATGAAGGAGGGTAGGAAGATCGTTTTCTTCGATCTGGAGACCCAGCGGACCTTCGATGAGGTTGGGGGCCGGCACAACCTAGGCAGACTTGGGCTGGCGGTGGCGGTAACCTACGATTCGTCCACTGGCGAGTACAGCAGCTATACCGAGAACGAAGTCGATGAGTTGGTCGACGAATTGGTGGGGGCTGACCTGGTGGTGGGGTTCAACGTCAAGAAGTTCGACTACGAGGTCTTGAGACCATACACTGAGTATCCTCTCCACTCCATACCCACTGCAGACATTCTGCAAGATGTACATCTCGAGTTGGGCTTCCGTCTCCCTCTTGACGCCATCGCTGAGGCCACACTGGGTGCCAGGAAGTCAGCGGATGGACTCCAGGCAGTGCGATGGTTCCGCCAGGGCCAAATGGACAAGCTGATTGAATACTGCCGGAAAGACGTCGAGCTGACGAGAGACCTGTATGAGTATGGGCGCCAACGCGGATATGTGCTCTATTGGGACCGCAGGGGTCGGCTGCAGAAGATCTTCATCAACTGGACTTGAATAGCCTTCCCACGAGCAGCTCAGGACACGAGATTGTGCCCTCCAAATGATGTTGGTTCGTGCCTGGCGCCGATCACTAATGCTGGTCCCGGTCGTCAAACCAAGAATCTGCCATGGGCCGGTGGCCCGTGATCGGGACTCACCGACTCAGGTCATTTGTTTGCGCACTCCCTTCAGGCAATTGAGCATGTCGACAGGGGTGTTGCAGAACTGTGGCCCAAGGGCCACGGCTTTGTACTGTCGTTCGGCCAAGATGCGGTGTTCAGTCCGCAGGGGCCTACCGAAGACCAAGATCCTTGGTTCAAGAAAGGTGGCTATCTCATATTGCCGGACTTGTCGCTTGCGCACAGGGTCAGTGGACTCCTCAGCTGGACTCCATCCGTCATTCGCCACGAACCGGGAACCTGGCTGAGAGAGGTCCGGCAGCTCACTCTTAGCACATCACCCTTCGCCAAGCGCATCGGATTTGCAGGGCTATGCTCCGCCAGGGCGGTTGTTTAGCTCGCGTGGTGACCGCCAATCGCCAAGCCATGTCGAGTTTGGTATAATACGTCTCAAGAGTAACCAAAGATGTCCGAGTTCGAAGCGGCGTACCTGGAACTGCTCCCTACCGGGGAGTTAGAGAGCAGGGTTGAAGAGGCACACGCCATGCTGGAGGAGTGTCGTCTGTGCGGGCGGGAGTGTCGCGTCAACCGCTTGGAGAGCACAAAGGGAGCGGTCTGCCGTACAGGTGAGCAGGCTGTGGTCTCAAGCTTCAACGCCCATTTCGGAGAGGAAGATCCCCTGGTCGGCCAACACGGCTCGGGCACGATATTCTTCACCAACTGCAACTTGAAGTGCCAGTTCTGCCAGAACTACGAGATCAGCCAGCTGGGCGAAGGCAGGGAGGTCAGCGCCGAAGAAATCGCGGGCATGATGTTGCATCTGCAAGGCCGGGGCTGCCACAACATCAACTTCGTCAGTCCCACTCACGTGATTCCCCAGATCATGGCCGCGCTACTCATCGCCGCACAGAAAGGGTTGCGGGTGCCGCTGGTTCATAACACAGGCGGGTATGACAGCCTGGAGGCACTGTCTCTCCTAGATGGCATAGTGGACATATACATGCCAGACATGAAATACGCCGAGGAGAAGGTGGGCCGCAAGTACTCCAAGGTGAAGAACTATCCCCAGGTGAACCAGGCTGCCGTGAGGGAGATGCACCGGCAAGTGGGAGATCTGGTGACGGACGAGCAAGGCATAGCCCAGCGGGGGCTTCTGGTGCGGCATCTGGTTTTGCCCAACGGCTTGGCAGGTACTTCAGAGATCGTGAGATTCCTCGCGGAGGAAATCTCTCCGGAGACTTACGTCAATGTCATGTCCCAATACCGGCCGACGTACAAGGCCCACGAATATCCGGACATCGATCGTCGACCCACGATGGAGGAACTTGAGAGGGCGGTGAGCCTAGCGCAAGAGGCCGGACTGACCCGCCTCGACGAGAGAAGACCTCGCCTAGTCTGGCTCCTACGGTAGGTTGTGGAGATGTCCAAGCCGATGCGTCTGTCAGCCATCGTACACGGCCGAGTCCAGGGGGTGTTTTTTCGCGACTTCACGCGCAGGCAGGCGTGGGAACTCGGGATCACCGGCTTCGTGCGCAACCTGCCTGATGGCACCGTCGAGGCGGTGGCCGAGGGGCCGCAGGACGTCCTGGACGGACTACTGGAACGATTGAGGATGGGGCCTTCAGGAGCCCGGGTGGATGAGGTGGACTTCAGTTGGAGCGAGCACACGGGCGAGTTCGATCGCTTCGAGGTGCGCTATAGATGACCAGAGACCCCCAGCGGATGGCCTGGATCGTTCTGCTCGTGGCTTTGGTCATCAACTGCACACTGCTGATAAGCATACCGTTGGCCGTCCGCTGGTATCTGATCAATGCCACGGTCAGTAATGAGGCTACGCTGGAGGTAATCACCGGCACCGTGCTCGTATACGGGCGCCAGGGCAACACTCCCATCGGTGTGACCAGCACGCTGAGCGTTCCAGAGGGCAGCACAATTCGTACCGATTCCTCGTCGCGCGCATTCCTGACGTTCTTCGACAACAGCACAGCAGTCCTCTCCTTCGACACCGAGGTCAGGCTAGCGGCCATGCACTCCTCTCGGTTCAGGTTTAGTCCCACTCCGGATTCACTGCTCTTGGACATCGCCACTGGGCAGGTCAATATCGGTGTAGCTTTACCAGTGGATGGCCCTGTGGAGTTCCTGACCACATCTCCCCACATGGCTGCCTCGCTGACGGAAGGAAGCTACTCGCTGAAGGTCACGCCGGACAGCAGCCGCACCATAGTCCATCTCGGCACAGCCGAGGTCACGGCCCAGGGAAGCACAGTGACACTGGAGCAAAAAGAGAGGACGACGGTCAGGGCGGGAGAGCGACCGGAAGAACCGCTGGCAGCAGCTCAGAACCTTCTGGTTAACGGGAGTTTTGAAGACGATTTATCAGTTGGCTGGGAGGCGTACAACGAGCAAGGGGGCGACGGGGGCGACGTAGATGGCGAGATATCCCTCGTGCAATTCCCTGAGATAGATTCCCAGGCGGTCAGATTCTCCCGCACCGGGAGTGAAGGCAACCATTGCGAAACTGTGATCAGGCAGGACTTGAACGAAGAAATCTCCGATCTCGCCACCTCCGTCAGGCTATATTTCCGTGTCAGATTGGTGGACCAGAGCTTGTCGGGCGGCGGATACTTGAGTTCTGAGTACCCGCTCATGATTCGATTGGAGTACGAGGATGTCTATGGCAGTGCAAGCCACTGGACGCATGGGCTCTACTACCAGAACAGAGATAACAACCCCACTATGTACGGCGAGCGGATTCCCCGCAACGTCTGGTACGACTACGAGAGCGACAATCTGCTGGAGACCATCTATCCTCGACCAGCGCGCCTCCAGTCCCTCCTAGTATATGCCTCAGGTTGGGACTATGAAAGTATGGTCACAGACATCAGCTTAGTCGTGGAGTAGAGGGCGCATGGTCGCGACCGTCACTCGGGAGTGGATTGCCGAACAGAGGGACTACGCATATCGCCGCACGCCCAATCTTCGCATTCAAACCCCCGAAGGAGCTCTAGCTTTCGTGGATGAGGTGGGATTCTGTCACTTCTGGCCAACCAAAGGCGCAGAAATCCCGAACCTGTTCCAGGCCATCGCGGGGCGCATCCGTTCCGTGCCGATGCGGCATGACGATCCTGATATCAGCAGGTGCTGGAGTTGGAAAGACGCCGCTCTGGACAAGCGCCAGTGGTATTACGGGAAACTGCTCCGACGTCGCGCCACGCTGGTCTCCCTTGAGCTGCTTCCGGTCTTCTACGCCTGCAGCGAGAATACTGGCGACCTAGAAGACTATTTGGACGAGTACCGAGCCGGGATGATGACAGCCGAGGCAAAGTGGATATACGAAGCTCTCCTTGAGCATGGTCCGCTTGACACCATTCGGCTGCGCAGGGAAGCGGGGATGAGCGCCACGAGCGCTAAGTCTCGATTTGACCGAGCACTGGTTGAGCTGCAAGTAGGGCTCAAGGTGATCCCCGTTGGCGTGGCCAGGACTGGCGCCTGGAGGTATGCCTTCACGTATGAGATCCTACAGCGCCATATCCCCGAGCTGCCCAAGCAGGCCGCTGCAATCAAGCGATCCGAGGCAAGGCGGATGCTGGTTTCCCGCTACCTGGACGACGTGATCGCCGCAGACCGGGAGATGATCAACCGGATCTTCCATGTGATGAGGTGGACGTCAACCGAGGTGCAGCGAACGATCGGGGCACTGCTCAATGAGGAGGTGATTCGAGAAGCAGAAGTAGACGGACTGGACCACCCGCAGTTGATTTCGACTCACGCACTGGAGAGGAATCAGTAGGTGTACAGTCCGCCAGCCCCGTGCGTTTGCACGCCTTCAGGAATCTCCGCACTTATCTGACATCATCGTCACCGTGAGTTCCGTCTCCGAATAGCACTTGCGCATCAGCGGAACTCACCTTCAAACATGGACTACGCAAGAGTCTAGCGATGAGATGAGATACTGCGTCACAGGAGGGAAGATATGAACTTTTCGGAGTTGATCCAAGAGCGATATAGCGTGCGGGCCTATAAGCGCGACCCGGTGGAAGATGACAAACTGCAAGAAGTGCTCGAGGCCGCACGACTTGCTCCGACCGCGGCGAACAGACAAGCCATCCAGTTCATCGTGGTCCATACAGAGGGTCGGGAAGAAGAGTTGGGACGTATCTACAAGGCCGACTGGTTCGTGCAACCGCCACTGGTCATCTGTGCCTGTGGAATTCCAGCTGAGAACTGGGTGCGCAAAGACGGCAAGAATTACAATGATGTAGATGTGGCCATCGCCACGGACCATCTGATCTTGGCTGCTGCAGACCTAGGGTTGGGCACATGTTGGATAGGCGCCTTCGATCCACAGGCCACTCGGGAGGTTCTGGATCTACCGGATGGCGTGGTGCCCATCGCTTTCACACCCCTGGGCTATCCCGCCGATGAGCCCAGGCCGAAGAAGCGCAAGTCGTTGTCTGAGTTGGTGCGGTATGAACGCTGGTAAGACAGAGGCTACCGAGACCGTCAAAGCCGCGGCTTACGGTGGGGCGGGGTGGTCGCAACGGACCACACCATTGCGTCAAGAGCTAGGAGACGTGTGGGGGTCTTGCGGTGTGGCTACCGAGTGGTCGCCACTCAAGGCAGTTCTGCTCCACCGGCCCGGTGCGGAGGTGGAGGCAATCTCGGACCCGGACCGAGCCCAGATGCTGGCCCTCGTCGACGCCCGTCGGGCTCGGGAGCAACATGATGCCCTTGCCCAGGCATACGGGGATGCGGGCGTCTCCGTGCACTACGTCGAACCGGACACTACACCTACCCCCAACCAGATGTTCGTCGCCGATCTGATGTTCATGACACCAGAAGGGGCGATCGTCGCACGTCCTGCCTCCAGTGTGCGCGCAGGGGAAGAGCGATTGGTGGCCCAGCGATTGGCAGCTCTGGGGATACCCATCCTGCGCAGTGTGCGGGGCACAGGGACGTTCGAGGGAGCGGACGCGGCCTGGCTGGATCCACTGACCGTGCTCCTGGCCACGGGCCTGCGCACCAATCCGGAGGGCGCAGCCCAGGTGGCAAACTTGCTCAATGAAATGGGAGTGGACGTTATCCAGGTGGGTCTTCCCTATGGCGCTATGCATCTCATGGGGCAGCTACGTTTCGCCGACCACAACTTGGCCATCGGGTGGCCCGGACGGGTGCCCTTCGCGGCCGTTGAGGCGCTGCGGTCTCGTGGATACAGCGTGCTCTTCTTGCCCGATGAGGAAGAAGCGGTAAGAGGATTCGCACTGAACTTCGTGACCTTGGGTCCGCGCCGAATACTGATGGCGGCTGGCAATCCTGCCACCCAGGCTTTCTACGAAGAGGCCGGCATCGCCTGTCACCGCGTTGAGGTGGACGAACTCGCCAAGGCGGCTGGTGGCATCGGCTGCCTGACTGGGATCCTCGAGAGAGAACCAGGTGGGTGAATCCGACTGTCGGTAGCCAAGGAAACTGGCCCCTTCTACCACCCCGGATCTGAGCAAATGGAGGGTAGCTTTGAGTACAGATCAACCTCATACAGTCTGCTTGACCTTCGACTTTGACGCCCTGAGTGTCTGGCTTGGCGGGTATCCTATCGTGACGCCAGCGATGCTCTCGCGAGGAGAGTATGGAGCGCGGGTGGCGCTGCCCCGTATCCTGGATCTGCTGGACGAGTACAAGATAGGCGCTACCTTCTTCGTCCCTGGGCACACCGCCGAGTCCTTCCCCGGCACCGTCGAATTCATCCTGGCCAGAGATCACGAACTCGCGCACCATGGCTACGGCCACGAGGATCCCAGCACACAGAGTGCAGACGAAGAGCGGAAGAGCATGGAGCGCGGGCTCGAGGTTCTGGAGCGCTTCATAGGACAGCCACCTCTAGGCTATCGATCACCCTCGTGGGACTACAGTGACACTACCCTGTCGCTCCTCCTGGAGCACGGCTTCCTGTACGATTCCAGCCTCTTCGCCGATGACTTCCACCCCTACCAGCCGCGCATGGGCGATCAGGTCGCCGTGGACGATCCGTTGCGGATGGGGAAGGAAGTCGACCTCTGGGAGTTCCCGGTCAACTTCTGCCTGGACGATTGGCCCCACTTCACCTTCAACTTCGATCCTTTGCGAGTAGGCTTGTCTGCTCCATCCAAGGTCTTCGAAATCTGGGCGTCCGAGTTCGACTACATGGTCGCGCACGAGGAGACTGGCGTCCTCACGCTAACCATGCATCCTCAGGTCATCGGACGCGGCCACAGGATGGCGCTGCTGGACCGCTTCATCCAACACGCCCGCTCAAAGGGCACGGTGCGCTTCGCCAAGATGGGAGACGTGGCAAAGGAGCTCTCCGCAGGCAAGGTCTCCTAGATCGCGTGGCTGCAGGAACTCCATGAGAACCGCTCACCAGAACTGAGAGACCGCGGGGCGGGACTCCAGTGCAGCCGCTTTCGTTAATAGCCTTTGTTCAGTAGGGCATTCCCTATGCACGCGCTCCATCCCCGAGACGTAGGGCTCATTCTCAGCTACCACTGTCACAGCGGCTGCAGACACTGCCTCTACAACTGCGGTCCGGGCTGGGACAAGGAGCCCATGTCGGCAGAGATGCTAAGACAGGCTCTGGAGGTGGTGACCGCCTGGCCGCAGCCCCCGCAGGTCCACTTCACGGGAGGCGAACCATTCCTGTACTTTCCGCTGCTGCTGAAAGGCGCGCATCTGGCAAACGAGCTGGGAATTGTCAGCTACGTTGAGACCAGCGCCAGTTGGTGCGTAGACGACACACAGACAGTCGAGCGCTTCGCCGAACTGAAGCGCGCGGGGCTGCAAGCTGTTCTCATCAGTTGCTCGCCATTCCACGCCGAGCGCATCCCACCGGCCCGCACCGTGCGCGCGTTCCGTGCTGCACTTCAGATCTTTGGCTCCAGCGGAGTGATCCTCTACCTGCCCGAGTTCCTGCAAGTCATTCAGCGCTTCGATGTAGAGAAACCCACACCTATCAGTCAGTACGTGGAAGCGTTCGGAGTCGAGGGAGCACGCCGCATCCTGTGGCACGGCTACGGCATCATCTCGGGCGGGCGGTCAGGCTACGAACTTGGACATCTCGTGTCTCGCTACCCAGCAACCACCTTCGCCGAGGCAGACTGCGCCGCCGATATCCTCTACGCCCACCACTCCCATCTCGATCTCTACGGCAACTACATCTCCGGCTTCTGCGGAGGGCTGACGGTGGGAGATTGGCACGATTTGCGCAAGCTACTAGCCGACTTTCGGGCAAAACGCTATCCGCCCTTGATCGAAGTCCTCATCGAAGAAGGCCCGTATGGACTCTTGCAGCTTGCCCGGGACCGGCACGACTATGAGCCCTTGTCCGAAGGGTACGCGGGCAAGTGTCACCTGTGCGTTGATGTGCGACGGCACTTGGTGGCGACGGCGGAGTTCAAAGAGCTGCGTCCTCAAGCGTTCTACGGGAACTTCTGAAGAACAAGACCTCGCGTGAGCGGTGTCCACTGCGCGCAAGGCCATAGGCACCCCGCGGCGAGGCTCCAGGTCAGCCACGGAGTGGCGCGATGCGGGCCTTCCAGAACCTGGCGAGGATTCAGCCTCGGACGCGACTATCCCTCAGTGAACCTACACCGCATCAAGAGGGTAGAGTCCCTATGCTCCTCTTGGCACCGGCTTCCTCGCGAAGAAGGCGCGCTGAATCCAGAGAGCGACGTACACCAGCCCGATGAGCACCGGCACCTCGATCAAAGGCCCGATAACGGTCGCCAACGCCTCCTGTGATGCGATGCCGAAAGTCCCCACAGCCACGGCAATGGCCAATTCGAAGTTGTTGCTGGCCGCCGTGAAGGACTGGGTAGCAGCCAGCTCATATGGGAACTTGCGCCAGATCGAGAGCCAGAAGGACACGGCGAACATCAGCGAGAAATAGACCACCAGCGGGATCGCCACCCTCAGCACATCCAGCGGCGCAGCGAGGATCTTCTCACCTTGCATGGAGAACATGACCACGATGGTGAACAGCAACCCCACCAGCGCTGTTGGCCCCAGACGCGGCATTAACACGTTATCGTACCACTCCTCGCCGCGGCGTCGGAGCATAGTAAAGCGGGTGATGATCCCCGCCGCCAGAGGGATGCCCAGGAAGATGAGAACACTCTTCGCGATGTCGCCCATGCTGATGTCGACTACGGTACCCTCAGCCCCCAGCCAGCCCGGCACCACCCGCAGATAGAAGTAGGCCAGAGGGCTGTACATCACGATCTGAAACACGCTATTGAGCGCCACCAGCACGGCGCAGTATTCGCTATCGCCTCCAGCCAGCATGTTCCAGATGAGCACCATGGCGATGCAGCGGGCCAGGCCGACGATGATCAACCCCGTGCGGTATTGAGGCAGGTCAGGCAACAGCACCCAGGCCAGGATAAACATGATCATTGGCCCTATCACCCAGTTCAGAGTCAGTGACACTCCAAACTGCTCCCACGCTTGAGCCACTTTTCCTAGTTCTTCGTACTTCACCTTGGCCAGGACCGGATACATCATCCACAGCAGGCCAATGGCAATGGGGAGAGACACCGTGTCGATGCGCAGCGCATCAGAGACATCGGCAATGCCCGGCCAGACATAGCCAGCCAGCACCCCCAGAGCCATGGCCAGGAATATCCAAACGGGGAGGAAGCGATCAAGGACAGACAGCCGCCCAACAACGCCGGCCCCTACTGCCACCCCGTGTGATGCTGTTCCCTCCGTCATTTACACTGACCTCCTTGCTGCAATATGTGTCTCGAGCGGTGCAACTGATGCTGGTGAGAGAAGCCTGGTCCTATTTCGGCTTCTCTTCTTCCTGGTCTTGGCCCAGAGCCTCCTCCGCCCAAGATGCGACCTCATCTATCGAAGGTATACGCCCCGCGCACACCACCTGCTCGTTGATCACCAGGCCCGGGGTATACAAGATTGAATACTTGCCAATCTCATCGTGGTCAGTGACGTGCTGGATGGTCGCTTCTGCGTCCAACATCGCCAGCGCATCCACCGCAATTTGCTCTACGCGATGGCAATTCGCGCAGCCAGGTCCTAGAATCTTGATACTCAGCATTGCACCTCCCTAAGTTGATCTTCCCACCCGTCTACGGTCCACGATCAGACGATCGTAATCTCCGGCTCTATTATCAGATCACCTTTCACGGAGTTGGCGACGAGACTGTACTTGGTCGCCGACTCGAGCGCTCGTCTCACGCGCTCGTCATCGGCCTTCCTGACCTTTATCTTGGGCCACAGTATAACCCTGGCGAAAATCTCTGTACGGTCCAACTCGATGCGTTTTTGCCCCTCAGCATGGCATTCGTAGGAGACAAGGTCCAACTTGAACCTTTGAGCCGCCCACAGAAACATCATCATCACGCACATGTTGACCGCTCCCACAAACGCATCCTCGGGGGTCATGACACCCGCATGACCGTACAACTCAGGAGGAGCCGAGAACTCCATCTCCGGCCCGTTCCCGCATCGTAGATGCCCCCGGTTTTCCCCCTTCCAGGTCACTGTAGTCTCGTACCTATCAGTGGGCATCTATCCCCCTTTCCTGCGGCAGAACTTCTCATACTCTTCCATGAGACTTGTCTGGTACAACTGCTCTGCCGAAGGCGGGACATAGTTGTACATCTTGACGGATTTCAGGATCTCCTCATCGAGCCCGGGCTCGTCTCGACGACCCTGCTGATACAACTGCTCGAAGATGGGCTCCAGGGCCGCGAGACCCACAGGGACTCCCTCGATGTTGACTTGGGTTATGGGGACGCTCGGCCCGCAGCACGTCGCCCCCGCCATCTCACCGCCAGACGTTGACGCTGGCACCTGCTCCGTGGCGCTCTCACCCCTCAGTAGACGCCCTACCTCCTGAGCGATCTCAGCGGCGACGACAGCCACCGCTCGGCGCCCATCTCTATCTAGCTCCTCCCGCCGGCTATTGCCTGCCGATAGGCCTCGCGCCTGGAGCAACCCGCCCACTACGATGCTGCCAGATACCCTCCCGCTGTACTTCTCCGTGGCCCTCTTGGCGCAAAGCTTGCCGCAGCCGTCAACGGCGATGGTCGGATAGGACCTGGCAAAGGCCCGTTCCTTCTCATCCCCAGCCAAGAAGAGGGGAAGACACAAAGTGACGGTCTCCCCAGGTCGCAGATCATCCAGAACCATGCGCGCCGCCACGCGGGAGATGGTCCCCTCCGGAAGATCCTCCCCAGAGCAAGCGATGACGCCCACCTTCCTCCGCGGCAAATCAACCATCTACCTGGCCTCCGTTGTCTTGAGGGCATCGACTTCGACCGCCACCTTCTCCGCCAGGATTGCTGCCAACTTGCGCCCTGGCTCTCCCAGCTCCAGCACGGAGGCCACTCTCAGGTCGCGGTGTTCCCGGTAAATCTCCACTACCTTTATGTTGGCCACGCTGCGGCCACCGACGCTCTTCACGTTCGCCTCCGCGCAAGCCTTGGGACAACCATCGATGGTGATGACCGGGTGCTTGCGGACCCGATACCCTGCCTCCTCGTCCCCCAACGTAAGCAAGGAGAGGCACAGCGTCTCTGTCTCATCCGGCCGCAATTCCTCCGTGACTAGGTATGTGGCCTCCCGCCCCACCGAGCCAAAGGCCTTTCCTATTCCGCTGCAAGGGATGATCAGCACTTTGTGGTCATCGCTGCTGCTCATTGCCGCCTCGCTTCCTCTTCAGCTCGGGATTTCATGACCGGTAGATACTGTTCCGCCGTCATGAGCTTCGCTCGATTCCTTTCGGCATCTGTCATCTCTACTACAACGAGCCAGCCTTCCCCGTAGGGATCTTCGTTGACCAGCTCAGGTTTCACGTCCAGCTCCTCGTTCCTCTCCCGAATAATCCCCGAAACGGGGGAATTGATAGCCACATTAGCCTTGATGGTCTCGATGCTTCCCAGCTCTTCCCCCTCGCTGACCTTGGTCTCAGGCTCGGGCAGATTCACAAATGCCACGTCGCCGCTTCTCTGCTGGAGGTAGTCGGTGACTCCAACTCGCCCCAAGCGATCCTTGATCGCCACCCATACACCTTGCTCATCGTACAGATATCCGGTCTTGACCGCGAACACGAACTTGTCAACGGTCACCTCCAGATACTCTTCCGTCTTCATCCTCTTCGGTTCTCCCAACTGTGCATCATAACGTAATCCGGTCACCGCCACCTTCAATCCGTCAAACTCACAACCAGAGCTTCTTCGTTCAGACTGGAGAATCGGGTGCCATGCTTTGCCTCATCGTCACCTGCACTCTTGCGGTCGATGACTGCAGGCTGAGACCCTCTCACAATTGATGCACAGATCCGTTTCCCTATTGGTCCAGTACTCCTGGCCACAGGATGGGCACTCGACGTGTCTCAGTGAGCCCTTGTTCTGCGGCCGATGCCTCAACTCGGGGGGCACGGCACTGAAGGGATCCCCCACGCAGGAGCAGGGCCCACCGACTTTGCCAAGACGATCGTCGTCTCCGCCGCTAGCTCCCAACTTTCTACGCAACCTCCTCCAAAGCGGTCACGGCCTCGGCAAACTGATCGCGTGCAATATGCGCCACCGTATCCAGCACCTCGCTGGTGCGCTCATCGGAGAGACTGTACATCACGCGCACTCCGTCCCGCCTGGTGTCTACCAGATGCGCCCTGCGCAAGACTGCAAGGTGCTGGGAAACGTTGGCCTGCCCAAGCCCCAGCAGCGGCCCAAACTCGCACGCACAGCGTTCTCCCTCGCGGAGCAGCGCCAGCATTTGTAGCCTAGTGGGGTGAGCCAAAGCCTTGACCACTCGCGCCTGAAGTCTGTATCCCTCTTCCTCCATACTGTTTCACCTTATCGTTATATTCGAGAAGTCTAATATATTCTAACCCGGAATCAGACTACTGTCAAGGTGTATCGAGCGTCCAGACCGCTGATGGAGGATGCTAGCGCCGCCGACTACCCTCAGCCGTCCTCAAGCAAGGGGATGACGCAGATGAAGCGTAGCGGATCGTGGCCCTCGTTGACGAACCGGTGCAACTCCATGGAAGGGATGAACACCGTGTCACCGGCTCCCAGGGGTTCTTCGTCCCCACCACCGTATACTCGTCCTTGGCCGGCGAGCACGAAGACTTCGTGCTCCCAATCATGAGTGTGAAGCGGAGTCGAGGCCCCTGGTTCAAGGTCGAAGAGACGCATCACAAAATTGGGCGCGCCCTGCTCCTTCCCTATGACCACGCGGACGGTTATACCCTCCGCCTCGGCTGCCTTCTCGGCATACACCTGCTCATAGTTGCGCACTATCATCTTCCTCTTCCTCTCCCACTGTTGATCATCAGAGACCCTGGTACCTGTAGAGTTTACCCGACAGCTTGAAGCGAAGACGGCCGTATTATAGCACCGCCAAACGCCCCTGTCACGCTGTGCAGACGCAGTGCGCCATCGCTGCTCATGGTAGCTTCCATCCCCAGTATGTTTGACATCCCATTTTGGCTAGAATATGATAACCCGAGTCCCAGCAAGACAGCCGGCTGGAGGAGACAGATGACGCGGATCCTGGTAACAGGTGGGGGCGGTTTCATCGGCAGCAACTTGACGGACCGCCTGCTCTCCGAGGGGCATGAGGTGACGGTCTACGACGACCTCAGCCGAAGGGGAACGGAGAAAAACATCGCTTGGCTCCGCGAGAACCACGGTGACCGCTTCACTCTCAGACGGAACGACGTGAGGGACGAGTCGGCCCTCGTGGAGGCGATGCAGGACTGCGCCGTCGTCTATCATCTGGCGGCGCAGGTGGCCGTAACTTGGTCCGTCGCCGATCCGCGAGAGGACTTCGAGATCAACGCCCTGGGCACCCTCAACGTCCTTGAGGCCGCGCGGAGATGCGAGGAGCCCCCCATCGTCCTCTTCACCTCGACCAACAAGGTGTATGGAGGTATGGAAGAGGTAGAGATCGTCGAGGAGCAGACGCGCTACTCGTATGCGGCACTGCCCCAAGGGGTATCGGAGGCGCAACCGCTCGATTTCCATTCACCTTACGGATGCTCAAAGGGGGCGGCAGACCAGTATGTGAGGGACTATGCCCGCATCTACGGCCTCAGAACCGTCGTCATGCGCATGTCCTGCATCTATGGACCGCGCCAGTTTGGCATCGAGGATCAGGGCTGGGTGGCCCACTTCATCATCTCCTCCGTGCTAGGCCGTCCCATCACCATCTACGGCGATGGCAAACAAGTCAGAGACATTCTGTATGTGGATGACCTGCTGGAGGCTTGCGAGAAGGCGGTAGAGCGCATAGATGTGACCACGGGCCAAGTCTACAACATCGGGGGAGGTCCCCACAACACCATCTCTGTGTGGACGGAGTTCAGAGAGCACCTTGGCCGTCTCCTAGGACACGACGTCGAGGCTAGCCATGACGAGTGGCGGCCGGGTGACCAACTCGTATACGTCAGCGACACAGCCAAGGCCCGGCAAGACCTGGGCTGGGAGCCCGATGTGTCTGTCACCGAAGGCATAGAGAGGTTGTTCCACTGGGTCGTGAACAACAAGCATCTCTTCGAGCGCGCGGAATAGGGGCAAGAGTTGGGTCTATTCGACAGGCGCAGGAGCAAGAGCAAGAAGGTGGTGGTCATTGGACCGGATGGCACCCCTCTCAGCCTCATCTCACGTCTGATCGCCGAGGGAGAACTGCCCAACTTCGCCCGCATCTTCGAGGACGGCAGTGTGCGTCCGATGACCTCGGCCATACCCTCCGTCTCGTCTGTGGCCTGGTCGTCCTTCATGACAGGCAAGAACCCTGGGAAGCACGGCATCTACGGCTTCCTGGACCGGGTCCCCAATTCCTACGATACCTACATTCCCAATTCCAGGGCCATGCGCTCTGAGACTCTGTGGGAGATCCTCAGCAAGCACGGCAAGCGGGTGGTGGTGATGAACGTACCTGTCACCTACCCACCCCGTCAAATCAATGGTATCCTCGTGGCGGGTTTCCTCTCGCCGAAGCTAGAGAAGGCCACCTACCCGGCGCAAGTTGGGCAGCAACTCAAGGACATGGGATATCGGCTCGATGTCGATCCCTGGCAAGCAAGGGAGGATAGAGACAAGTTCCTCGAGGATCTGTACTACACCCTCGAGCAGCGCGAGAAGGCGATGTCTTTGTTCATGGAGACAGAGGACTGGGACTTCTTCATGCTGCAGATCATGGAGACTGACAGGCTGCACCACTTCTTGTGGGAGTCCATGGAACAGGGCGACGAGAAGTACGCTCCCGCCTTTCTGAAGCTCTACCACATGATCGATTCCCTGCTGGGACGCCTCTATGACCGGCTGTCACACGATACCACCCTCATCGTCACTTCCGACCACGGCTTCTGCGCCATGAAGAAAGAGGTGTACATCAACCGCTGGCTTCAGGATCGCGGTTGGCTCAGCTTCACCAAGGATCCACCGGGGTCCCTCAAGGATATCCATCCCGACTCCAAAGCGTACAGTATGGACCCCGGACGGATATTCGTCAACCTTCGAGGACGGGAGCCTCAGGGCACAGTGAAACCTGGCCAGGAATACGAAGCGCTGCGGACCGAACTCGTGGAGGCCCTAGGTAGATTGGAAGATCCCGAAAGCGGTGAGCCGATGATAGAGGCCATTTACAGGAGGGAGGAGATCTACAGCGGCCAGTGCTATGATCAAGCTCCCGATCTCGTCGCCATGCCCCGAAGAGGATACGACCTGAAGGGCTCCATAAAGAAGGATATCCTCACAGACAAGGGCGTTATCAACGGGGCCCACACCTACGATGACGCCATGATCTACATCCAGGGGCATGAGATAGGCAGGGGCGAAGCTGCCATCGTGGATGTGATGCCCACTATCCTCCATCTCATGGATGTCCCCATCCCGGACGACGTGGATGGCTCGGTGCTGATCTAGCCCCCTGGCAAGGATCCACGCGTTGAGCCCCTATCGCTTGGAGTCGCGCTGAGCATCCACCTCTCTCAGTTCGACTTCGAGGCCGCCGGTAAGACGCGCGATCAGATTGTAGACTCCCCCCAGCACATAAGCCATCAACAGAAAGATGAGTCCGGCCAGCAGAGAGTTTACTACAACCAACAGTACGACTAGCGTCCAGGAGAGATCATCCATCTGCTGAACCGCGTGCAGGACAGGTGACAGGTTCAGCAGTGAGATGACATCAATGCTAATCTCCTGCCCCAGGATACGAAAACCAGCCCCTTGCCAGCTTTCCAACAGTCGCCGCAGCCCGCGGACCAGCAGCAGACCAAACAAGGCGGTTAGCAAGCTGGGCAACCAGCTAACCGGCGCCCCCAGGACACAACCGAACTTGCCCAGCGAACTCAGGCCAACCCGACTTATCCTCTGCCTGCTCCGGCTACTCCCCTCTGCTCGTCCCGACCCTTCCGACTCCATGATGACATCCCCTCTCCAAACACCCATGCGCCAGCATCCGATTGTAGGCCAGCAAGCCAATGCGCACAAGAACCAACAATCGTGCACCATGCCGCTTGACACTCTCTCCCAGCCTGAGAGCCGCGCCCGGACCGCACAGAACCATTACATCACGGGCCGGCGAGATGTCCGCGGCATTGCCTTGTGCCGCTCGCCAGTCTATAATCGAGACGTCGCGTAGAGGGATTGATGGGCGAGTGGGACCGGGCACTGAAGGACGAAAGGCTCATAGACCCGCTGATCGGTGCGGGGCTGTTTGCCGGCTCTTTCCTCATCTATCTTGGCACCCTGGCCCCCTCGGTGGCCACCATCTTCGACGATAGTCTGGAGTTCCAACTGGTGTGCTACCTGCCGGGCATCGCCCATCCTACGGGCTATCCCCTCTACACCCTCCTGGGGAAGCTCTTCACCTTCGTGCCCTTAGGCGACGTCGCCTATCGCGTCAATCTGATGTCTGCCTTCTTCGCCGCCCTCACTGTGGTCTTCCTCTACGCTACTTTGAGATTGATCGTGAAATACCGAGTGCCCGCTGCCTTGGGCGCGGCAAGCTTCGCCCTCTCACCCGTGTTTTGGTCTCAGGCAGTCATCGCAGAGGTCTATACCCTCAACGCTGCCTTCGTGGCCTTGACGGTGTGCCTCCTTCTGGCTTGGGCTCGCAGCCATGAGGAAGGTCCAATCGAGCTACTCGGCTTCTCGCTTGACTCCACGTCTCTGCTCTACCTCCTTGCTTTCGAGTACGGGCTGAGTCTGACCCACCACCGGACTATGCTCCTTCTGGCTCCAGCAGCCATTTTCTTTCTGCTCCTGGTAGACCGTCGCCTCTTCACCAGCAGGAGACTGCTAGCGAGGCTCGCGGTGCTGATGCTGGCTCCGCTGGTGCTCTACCTATACATTCCCCTGCGGGGGACAAACATGTCCTCCCTGGACGGCGTGTATGAGAACACATGGCGAGGGTTCTTGACGTACGTATCAGCTGGTCCATACAGCATCTTCCTCACGGAGAACCCCCTGCAGCAGAGCAGGGACTTGGCCTTCTACCTGGTCTTGCTGAGTGACCAGTTCACCTGGGTGGGCATCGCCCTCGGCCTCGTTGGCCTGGGCTGGTCCTTCAGGAGGCCCAAGGTGGGCCTGCTCCTCGCCCTTTCCTTTGCTTCCGTCGCCCTCTTCTCCATATTCTATCAGGTTCCCGACGTTGAGGTCTTCCTCATCCCCACTTTTCTTGTCTGGGCACTATGGATGGGCGTTGGGTTCGCCGCAGTGTGGGAATCGTCTACCGCTCTGACAGACAGGTTCTCTCATCTTCGGGTTCCTACCGCACGAGGCGTCCTTTATCTTGCCTTGCTGTTGGCAGGCGCTCTGCTGCCCCTCTACCTGTGGCGGAGCAATCGAGGGGAGATCGACAGAAGTCAACACTGGGAAGTGCACGACTACGGGGAGGACATACTGAGCCAGCCTTTGGAGGAAGACGCTGTCGTGGTAGGCATCCTGGGGGAGATGACCCTGCTCAATTACTTCCAGGCGACCGAGGGCTTGCGCCCCGAACTGACCACCATCCCGGCAGACGGAGAAGATGAGCGGCTGGCCGAGGTGAAGGCACAGATGGACGCGGGACGCCCGGTGTACTTGACGCGGCCGCTGCCTGGTGTCGAGGATGAGTATCATCTCTCGTCCGTTGGACGTCTGATTCGCGCTCGCGAACGGCCTGTCTCCGTCACCGACGGCCCATCCCATCCGCTGGCCCTGCCTTTCGGCGAGTCCATTCTGTTGACCGGCTATGATGCTGAGCTGCGAGACACCAACGCGGGCTCGCGCCTGAGGGTGACCCTGTATTGGCAGGCCATTGACGCAATGGATGAAGACTACAAGGTCTCCGTCCGCCTTCTGGATGAGCGGGGGCACCTGGGTGCCGTCGAGGACGCCTACCCCGTGGGCGATGCATACCGCACCAACGCCTGGAGGTCCGGGGAGACGATCATTGACACCCACGACCTCTCGATCCTGGCTGGCCTGCCTCCCAGAGAGTACGGCATCCACGTGACCATGTACGATCCCGAGACCCTGGCTCCTCTGGCTAGCGCGCCCGTGGGCAACGTCTCTCTGGGGCCTACCCTTGGCCTGGCCAATGTCGGACCCTGGGACGTCGCAGAGGATGTGGGGGCTGACTTCGCGCGCAGACTCCGCCTGCTCGGATACTCCGTGGTCGGCGAGCAGTTCAGGCCTGGGGATGTGATTCCCATGACCTTCCTATGGCAAGCCATGACCGCGTTGGACGAAGAATACCATCTCGTCCTATGGCTGGAGGACGGGGCCGGACAGAAGTGGGGCGAAGCTGAGCTTCCTCTGGGTGCGCGCTATGCTCCTGCCGCCTGGGAGCCAGGGCAGGTGGTGCGGGACTGGCAGGCTCTGCTGATACCGGGCAATGTCAACGACGGCAGCTACGGGGTCAAGATGCAAGTATTGGCCGGGGATGAAGCACTTCCCCGCCTGTTCTATCTCTTGCCTACCAGCAGTGTACTGGAGTTGGGTGAGATAGAGGTACGGGGCAGAGCAAGGTCCTTCTCCGTGCCTGAGATCCAGCAACCGTTGCAGTTACGTTTGGGCGAGACCATCATGCTGCTGGGATACGACTTGCAGCCCACGGTGGTGCGCCCGGGCGCACAACTCCGTGTGACCTTGTACTGGCAATGTCTGGGGCTGATGGGCACCTCATACACAGTCTTCGTACACTTGCTAGACGAGGAAGGGAGTATCCGCGTCCAGCAAGACAGCGTGCCAGGCCAGGGAACACTGCCCACCACCAGTTGGGTAAAGGGCGAAGTCATCGTAGATGCCTACGAGATCGCTTTGACCCACGATGCTCCGCCCGGTCTATACACGACGGCAGTAGGCATGTACGACGCCAATACAGGAGTCCGCGTCCAGATGTTCGACGAGGGGAACAAGCCGCTAGGCGATCATCTCCTGCTTAGCGGGATCGAAATCCCTGCTGAGTAGTAGATCGGGCTGAGTTTGGGCATGGGTTGACATCCATGAATGCCTGGCCTACAATGCGGACGAACCACTACCGAAATGTACCCGTCGTTGTAGGTCAGTGCAACATGCGAGCCACACGAGAGCCAGTTCCTAACGTGGAGCGTACTTCCCTCTCATATTCGAGTCCGCCTCGCCAGGTCCTGAGCCAAGGCTTCTCATGATCGCCTTCCTCCTCACGTTCGCTGTGGCCTTCCTGGGCGCCCTCATTCTCACCCCCATAGTTGGCCGCCTGGCCCTCCGGTTCGGATTCGTAGATGTGCCTCATGAGCCCAAGCATGTTCACCAGGTACCGGTACCTCGCCTCGGTGGTGTAGCCCTCTTCTTCCCCTTCCTGGCTGCCGTCGGCCTCAGTCTCCTGTTACCCGTAGAGCGGCAAGACCCTCTGGAGTTGGCCCGTTGGGCCGGGCTGATCCTCGGCTCGGCCTTGGTCTTCGGCCTGGGCCTTTATGACGACAAGAGGGAGCTGCGGCCGCTGCCTCAGTTCGTCGTCCAGTTCCTGGCCGCTGGAGTCGCCATCTACTCGGGCATCATTATCACGGAGATTGCTAACCCCTTTGACGGCATGATCCTCCTCTCCACGCCCATCGCCGTGGCCTTCACGCTGTTCTGGCTCATGGGCATGATGAACACCGTGAACTGGCTGGATGGCCTGGATGGATTGGCGGGGGGCGTGACTGTCATCGCTTCGGTGCTGCTCTTCGCCCATAGCTACCGCCTGGGTCAATACAGCATTGCCCTGCTACCTCTGGCCCTGGCCGGCTGTGTCCTGGGCTTCCTGCCCTTCAATTTCTATCCAGCCAAGATCTTCATGGGGACATCGGGCGCACTCTTCTTGGGCTTCGGCCTGGGGAGCCTGGCTATCATCGGCGGGGCGAAGATGGCGACCGCCCTACTCGTGCTGGGGATCCCCATACTGGACGTGGCCTGGCAGATCATCAACCGCTTGCGTCTGGGCCGCTCCCCGTTCTTGGGGGACCGTGGTCATCTGCACCACCGCTTGCTCGACTTAGGTTTCTCCCAGCGGCGTGTGGTGCTCGTGTTCTACGCGCTGTGCGCTGCCTTCGGCACCTTGGCCCTCATTCTCCCCTCCGGATTCTACAAGCTCCTGGTCCTGGTGGGCATGGGAATGGTTGCTCTGGTAGTACTCGTCGTCCTGGCTAGACGTGGCTAGTGCTTGGGGAAACCGCCGCTCCGTGCTATAATCCCCATACCGCACAAAGGCCTCTCCCGGCCGATGTGGGAGTAGATCGGACGTTCTGAGAAGGCCGCCAGCCGAGAGTCACTTGCTGAGGCGCCGTGAACGTAGACCGTGTCCTCTCTGTGCTGAAGAAGCATACCTCAGGCAGCGCATCCTGGTATGGTCACTGCGTGGAGGTCAGCGCGGCCTCCCGAAATCTGGCAGAGCTCATCTCGGAGCAGGGTCACCAGGTGGACGTGGAGCAGACCGCGGTCCTGGGTTTGCTGCATGACTTGGGGCGCTCCCGTGGCCACAACCTCCGCCACGGCATGGAGGGCTATCTGCTGGCCCGATCAGAAGGCTACGAGCGGGAAGGACGTATTTGCCTGGTGCACCTCCTGAAGGGGCGGACTCTTGAGCGGGGAGTCGAGCTAGGGATGTTGACGGAGCACGAGTTGCGAGAGCTGAAGACGCGGAACCAGCGGTGGGATCGACTCACCCTGGAGGAGAAGATCGTCTGCGTAGCCGACGCGCTGACCAGTGACGCGAGACTGGCGACTGTCGAGGAGAAGTACGCTGACATCCGTCGCAGATATGGCGCTTTCCCGCACCACTATGAGGACGAGAACTGGATCCAGGAGATAGCCGCGGAGCTGACCGAACTGATGGGCAGGTCACCCTATGAAGCACTGAAGGATGCGAATGACGACTTTCTATGACACGTATCCAGGCTGGCTGGTGGCCCTGACCATCTCGGAAATCATAGCAGCTCTGGCGCTGAGTGTGATGATCATCGCCCCCTTCGGCTGGTGGGCGGTTGGAGGCTATGGCGCTCTTGGACTGGCCACCTTGGCCTCGTCTCTGGCCTTCGGTTGCACCAGATGTCACTACTACGGCCGACTTTGTGGCACCGGCCTGGGCAGGGTGGCCGCCCTCATCTTCGGCAAGCGAGAAGAAGAGGAGTTTGGCAACTCCCCGTCGCAAATGCTGGCATGGACCCTGGTGGGCATCACACTGCTCATACCGCTTGCAGGAGGACTTGCCGCGCTCTCAGGACGCTCTAGCATACTTGGACTGATGGCGCTGGCGACCTACGTGGGTCTCTTGATCGTCATATCGGTCACCCATTCGAGGCTTGTCTGTTACCGTTGCCATGAGGCACGACATAAACGTTGCACCCTGGGACGGCTGGGGAAGTCCCTCTGATCAGCGGGGTGGGGGCTGACCACCGCAGTACCGAAAGGAGCAGGTAAATGGCCACTTACATCATGTTGAGCACCTTGACGGACGAGGGAGCAAAGACTATCAGGGAGAATCCAGATCGCATCAAGGAGGTGAATCAAGAGATCGAGGCCTTGGGGGTGAAGGTGGTCTCTCAGTACGCCACCCTGGGTCCGTATGACTTCGTCAACATAGTTGAGGCCCCCGACAACCCGACCATCGCCCGGATCTCAGCAGAGCTATCCTCCAGGGGAAGCATCAAACTTCAAACGCTGGCCGCCATCCCCATAGACGATTTCATCGCTAAATTCAAGTAGAAGCCACAGGCATGACCAGGAGAGCGCTGTCTTGCCCCCACCCCGCGCGCTTCTGGACCGCTAGCGGTCCCGATCTCCGCTGGTCCAACTTACTGCTTCTACGCAGCGCCAGCAGCATGTGTCACGCGGGCCTTCGTCGTCACGCCGTGGATGGCGGTAAGGGCCAGGGCATAGGCTGCCCCGCCGATGAATAGCACTGCGGAGAAACCGTAGGATATTGCTATCATCACCGCCAGGATGGAACTCAGAACCGACGCACAACCGTTTACGCCCCAGGCCCAAGGCACCAGGCCAGGTGCAATCCTTCCCGTCAGCCGGATGCCCTCGGGGAAAGCAAAGCCCATCAGAAAGCCCAGAGGTGCCAACATGGCGACAGAAGCGAGGAGTCGAAACACTAGCCCGCCACCGAGCAACCATCCGAACAGCTGAGGCAGGAGGATAGGGTAGCAGGCGATGGCGGCCACCAATCCCCCCATGACGGGGACCAACGGCAACCTGGGTGAGAGCAGGCTGCCAAGACCCGAAAACGTCAGCAGCCCGAATAGGACGGTGGCAAAGGCGTAGACGGGGTGCCCCAGAAACTGGATGAAGCGCTGCAACAACGGTATTTCTACGAAGAGGTATCCTATTCCCAGCAGCAGGAAATAGAGGAACAGCCGCTTTCCCTCCCTGACTTCGCCCTTGCCTCTAAGAAAGCCAAGGGGTAGCAGGATCAGGATCGACGACGCGGACAATGCCAAGAGAAAGAGCGCCAGCAGCACAAAGTACCCGCTGCCGCCGAAGGGCTGCCAGGTCCTGCCCAAGCCCCGGAGGATGTCAGGAGTCTGCTGCCAGCGGAAGAAATGGAAGAAGAACGGGCGGTCGTCCGAGGGTGGAGTCACGTCGAAGGGATACGTCGCGTAGAAAGCCCGCCTATCCTGGCTCTCAAGGGCGTCGCGATAGACCATGTAGTAGTACGGTTCTTCCAGGATGCTGTATCGGTTTGTCTCGTCGGGATTGATGCCAGGATAGTAGGTGAGGTCGAACCGCCTCTCCTGGGCGAACTCCTTGATGGTCTCTATCTCCTCAGAAGTGAACTCTTCGCCCCTCACCAGGAAGAGGGCAGTGTACAGACTCCGCAGCGCAACAATGTGTCGCGCAGGGTTTTCCACACCCATCCGCTCGAGAGCGGATACTGCCAGTGTCAGCACGCGCACGCTCTCGCTGGGAGGGGTCTGGAGCCAGCGGTGCACCACCAGCAGCCCCCCGGGCTTGAGGTGGCTCAAGTAGTCCAGGAATGCCTCGGTAGTGTAGAGGTAGTTCTCCGACAGACTGTAGGCCCCTGAGCCGATGGGCCTGAAGCTGTCGGCAAGAGAGATCTGGATGAGGTCGAATCGTTCACCACTGCGGTGCACATAGCTGCGCCCTTCCTCGGCCACCACCGTCACCTTGTCCAGAGAATATAGGTTGCCGGCGAAGTCCCCGTACCTGTCTCGCGCGACTTCGATGACCAGCGGGTTGCTCTCCACAGCGACGACTTCAGACGCGCCGTGAAACACGGCGACCATCACGTCCTGCCCTGCGCCCGGCTCAAGGATCAGGACGTATGGCTCTGCCACCAGTTCATACGGAAGGGAGACGAGAAGGAAATCGAGGAAGCTCAAGTCAGTGCCCGGAGAGGCTGCGGTCAAGGGGCTGACATTCTCCCCATCGGTGTAGATCCCCTTCTGGGAGGGCAGGGCTTCAGTATGTGTGTAGCTCAACCCAGGGGCTGATCTGATCGTGTCGCTTTCCACGACGTCGACTCGCGAGAACGCGTTCCAGTCCCGATGAGCGATCCGCGCGTCCGGAAAGCGCAGCACGCTGCTAAGGGCCTTGTACGGCGACATTCTGATCTCGAAGACTGGCGCAGTGTGGAAGACACAGACTCCGAGCGACAGAGCAAGCGTGAGAGCCAGGCCGAAAGGCACCCAAGAGCGGCGAAAGGCCGGACCCAAAGCAGCCACAGCACCAAGAAGAGAGGCGACGAGTATCGTACCTTCGCCACCGACGATGGATAGCAGCACCAGCGCCGCGACGCAGCCCACACCGGAGCCCATCAGGTTGGCGAAGTATGTCCTGCCAGCCCGCTCGGGTCTCACCGCCAGGAGAAAGCCTACCGCGAGGCCTGTGAAGAAGAAGGGCACGGCCAAGGAAAGGTAGTACACAGCCAAGTACACCATCTGCCGCCGCTCATACGCTATTCGGTAGGAATCGAAGGGCACGTGGTTACTGGCGAGGAAGCTCCCTACTACGCTCACTGAGAAGAGCAGGCATATGGTGGCCAGTAGCCTGGACAGGTCACGCTTGAGAACTTGAGGGAACAGGGCTAGAATCGTGCCACTGGCTCCGAAACCCAGCAATGCCAGGCTGACGGTCATGAAGGCGAAGTGATACCACTGAGCGACGGAGAAGACGCGGGTCAAGGCTATCTCGAAGATCAGGGTGGCCGCCGAAAGCAAAAAGACCGCGAGGTAGAGGGCGCTCATGTTGAGGAATATAGGTGAAGGGAAGGCGATTTACAAATGGTGATCACCGACGCCTCGCCGCCGCAACCTGGCCATGGTTGTTGTCGCCATCGAGGCGACCGAGATCGTGCGGTCAGCGAGCCGTGATCATGAGCGCTCTCAGCACGGTATTGCTGGACGGTCCGGCCGTGGGGCTAACCGGTAGCCATCTTTCACTTGACTTGACGTGGTATAGCACCAGGTTCATGCTCTCCCGCCCGTGGCTCACTCCCCGACTTGCACTATCCACACGCCGTAGCTATAATATCGGCCACATCTGAAGGAGAAGAGATGCATGAATAGAAGATCTCTAGCGTTGTTGATTGGCGCGATGGTGGCAGCAATGATCTTTGGCTGCTCTATTACTATGACCGTGGGAGCGCTGGCCTTTGGCTGGTCTGTTGGCGACTTCCTGGCGCTAGGGCCTGCCGCGACAGTCACACCGACCAAGACCTTCCTTCCCACGTTCACGGCGACTCCGAGCATCGTGCCTAGCCCTACGGCTACACTGGCGCCGACGTCCACGCCCGAGCCGCCGACGCCTACGCAGCCACCAACGCCGACCGCAGCACCTCCTACCAACACACCCACACCACGTCCTCCCGCGCCATCGCCTACGCCGAAGCCGCCACCACCCACGAACACGCCTCAGCCGGTGTATGAGTTCTACCACAAGAGTGGTCCCAACAAGGACCCGTGCCATCCTGGATGGTGTCTCCCAGAGATCAGTGGCATCGTCATCGACGCTGAGGGAAACCCCCTTGACAACTTCAGCCCGGTGTGGATCAAGCTCGATTCCAGCGTCTTTGGTGTCCAGCACTGCCGCACTGGGGACGAGGCCCAAGCATTGCAGCCAGGACACTTCAAGTTCAACTCACCAGACGGCCGGGTCTTCCGTGAGTACACACTCACTGTGGTCAGGAATCCTGGCGGGCAAGCACTTTCGGCGCCTCTTCAGGAGAAGATGAACTCGATCGTCAAGGGAGGGCAGCAAACAAACATCGTGTTCCAGCGAACTCACTAGGTTGGATTGTCTCCCTGTCTGTCCGTTGGGGTGGTCAACGAGGAGCTTCCGGAGACAGACTTGATTCCAGACGCGGGAGGTTTCAAGACTCCCGCTTCGCGCTGTCAGACTGGAGGAATGTCGCTCATTCGGTGAAAGGAGATCAACAGGTTCGAGTATGACCAAGCGAAATCTCATAGGAACGGCAGCTGTTTTCGCGGTGGCAGTCTTGACTATGGTCAGCCTCTTGGGTTGCTCCTTGGCATCGTTTATTGGCCCGCCCACGCCCACGCCGACCCCGACGAGGACTCCCAAACCCACCTTCACACCTACTGCAACATACACTTCCACGCCGGTGGAAAGTCCGACACCCACGCCCACGGACACACCAACTAATACGCCCACACCGGCCGTGACAAACACGCCGACCTTCACTCCCGTTCCGCCGACACCTACACGGCGACCTGCCACGCCCACCCCACGGCGCACCCCGACCCCGCGTCCGCCCCCACCAACCCCTGTACCTGCCTACGATTTCAAGTACGCACAGGGCAGCATGCTTGTATTCCCCAACTGTGGCACAGTCTATTTCAAGGGCATCATCAAGGGCTCGGGAGGCGAGGGCGTCAACGGCAAAACAGTGCGCCTGAGGTTCGCCAACATTGTAACCTTCAAGACGAGCGGAGTGGGAGAGAATCCCGGCGAGTGGGGGTTCGCTCCCTTAGCCCTGGAGATGTACCACGCGCCATTCACCTTTCTGATCGACATCGTCGAGAGCGAGGCTAACCAAATCCCACAATCCGACACGGTGCTCATCGACTTCAAGAGCTGCGACGTTGCCGGCCAGTTCACGAACATCACTTTTCAGTGGGCGCGGTAGTGAGCGAAGAGTCTGGTTCCAGGGTAGTCGACTCTGAGGCAAGCAAGTGGGTTTGGATCGAAGGGAGGCGGCAGATCTCGCGAACACCCCCCTTTGTGCACGAGAGATACGTCGGCAGCGACGTTCACCGGACCTTCCTCCGTCCTGGCGACAGCGGCTCATAGCCGAGAAAGGTGCGAACTGACTTGATTGATCATCCTGCATCCGGTAATGACAAATCCGATCTGAAGCGTCACAAGCGGGCGATTCTGGGGATCCTGGTAGTGGCGATGACGGACACAGCGAGCTGCAGTTGCCCGCTGTTGTCTATGATCGCGCCATCGCCGACGGCGACTCCGACCCCAACCAAGACACCGAATCCCCCCTCCACCGCCACATACACCAGCACGCCGGTGGAGACCCCCACAGCTGTGCCAACCAATACACCCACCGATACGCCCATTCCAGCGGTGACCGACACACCGACCTTCACTCCCGTGCCGCCGACACCCACGCGGCAACCTGCCCCGGCTACGCCGACGAGATCGCCCGCCACGCCCACGCCGAGAGCACCGACCCCCACACAGTCTCCCTCATACCCATACTCTCTGGGCTACAGGGAGTACCGCCCGAATTGCGGCATCACGTTCCTCGAGGGTACCGTGTGGAGCGCCGACGGAGCGCCGGAAAGTGGTGTACACGTGAAAGTATGGACTGAGGGCTGGGAAGTAACGCGCGTGGCGCCTACTGATCCCGGCAAGAGTGCTGGCTATTATGACGTCATCTTGTCGGTCGAGGGCCCGCGGGCAGGCCATTGGTTCGTAGCGGTGGTGGATGCCAACGGCAACCCAGTCTCGGAGACGGTACCTTTCGACACAGACACTGTCGACTGCAGGCCGAAGGGTACCGGACGTCAATGGGTCATCATTGATTTCAAGGCCAACTAGTAGCTTGTTGGGGATGGCCCTGCGGGCCGCTGTCTGGACTCGCCGGCTCGTTGGAGTGAGGTGGCAAGAACTGAAGGTAGCCCAACGACAGACCGAATTCGCTCCCGAAGGGAAGGGGGGCCTGCCAAGCGGAGGCCGGTGGTCGCCAATGGGTGATCACAGCCCCCAAGAACAAGTACTAACAGAAGGAGGGCTAGATCATTAACCGCAAGACAGCTTTAGTCCTGCTAGTTCTGAGTGCTCTGATGCTGGGATCTCTTGGCTGTTCGCTGGGGTCCCTGATCACCGGTGCTCGTGATGCGACCCCCACTCCGACCAAGACTCTAGTCCCGACTTTCACGGCTACGGCGACGCACACTGCAACCTCGACACCGACCGAGACGGCCACACCAACCGACACGCCACTTCCGGTGCCGACTGACACGCCCACCCCGGCGGCCAGCCCTACGCCGCCATACCGTACCCACGTGGTACAGGCCGGCGAGACACTGAGCCACCTCGCGAGTCGCTTCGGCACCACGGTCCAAGCCATCAAGGATCTGAATGGCCTGACCAGTAACCTCGTCAATATCGGCCAGCAACTGCTCATCCCGACGGGCGAGGGCCCTGTCTCGCCGCCCGTCAGTCCAACGCCCACATCGGGTGCCGCTGCTCCCACCGCCACGCCGAGGCCTCAGCAGCCGACACCCTCGCCGACCAGGCGACCCCCAACGGCCACGCCGAAGCCAACATACTCCTACTACTACGTGGAAGGCAGCATGCAGTCAAGCTCAAGAGGTTGCAGCAATCTAGCCGTGGAGGGACGGATACTCGACGCAGCAGGCAATCCGGTTACGGGAGCGCTCACCGTGAGGTGGGAGATTGGAGAGTACACCAAGTTCTGGGTCACCGGTGCTCCCATTGAGCTGCCCGGCGTGTTCAAATTCACCATCCCCGTGCCCGACCCCATATACCATGGCACCAAGACTTCCACCTTGCAGATTGTCCAGAGTGAAGCCAACCCTGTCCCGCTTTCGGAACCGTATACGTGGCAGATCCGCGACTGCACAGAGGGTCCCGAGTTCTTCAGCAACATCACTTTCCGCCGCCGGTAGCCAGCTGGCGTGAAGACAAGCAGAAGGGCCCGCGTTGCGGGCCCTTCTTTCTTGTATTTGCTGCGGGCAAGCCTATCGGTGCTTCAAGGTCCACTCATACGGTATCTCTTCGGTGTCATAAGCCAGCCGGTGTTCATCTGGGTCATCGTAGTTGTACAGTTCGGTCGGCACGTTGACGATCAAAGCCACTTCTTGGCTAACTCCCTTGAAGCCGTGCACCACCGAGGGTGGTATCTTTATCAGACACGGGTTGAGTTCGCCGATGAAGAACTCGTTCACCTCACCGTGCGTTGGTGAATCTTTGCGACGGTCGTACAGCACAACCTTCGCCATGCCATGCAGACACACGAAGTGATCGGTCTGAAGCTTGTGATAATGCCAGGCTTTGACCACGCCAGGATATGCAGCCGTTACGTACACCTGGCCGAACTTCTCATACTCCTCCCAGTCAGACCGGAGTATCTCCATCAGAAAGCCCCGTTCGTCGGGGATGAACCTCAGCCGTCTGACCTTGACCCCTTCGATCATCACTGTTCTCCTTCCACTACGAGCTTCTGACCAGGATAAATACCTCTATGAGCGCCAGGGCGCAAAGCAACAGAAGCGCGTTGATCCAGTTCAGAGCCTGGCCCATGCGTAGCCAAGCACAAAGCGACAGGAACAAGGCTGCCAGCCCCCCCTCACGAAAGGAACGCCGGTTGTCGCTACGATAGGCACTTCGGGCCGTGAAACGGAAGTGTAGATAGTGTGCCAGAGGTGACAGGGTAGCTAGAAGGGCCACGAATAGCAATACGAGAAACCAGAGACGATTCAAGGGCACAGCCGGATCGGTGTTGAAGATCAAATACGCCAATCCCACCCAACTCAATACGCACACCACAAAGCAGACCATCCACAGTCGCCGGCTGCTCACCGTCTGTTGCTATCCTTCCCGAAGGTACTCGATTATACAGCATGCAGTCCCATGTGGCAATTGATAAGTCACGTCCAGTATGATATAATGGCTCAGCGATGAAGTACGTCATCGGCCTTACTGGGAACATCGGCAGTGGCAAGAGCACTGTCCTCGGTATGCTGGAGCAATTGGGGGCCAGAGCCGTCGACGCCGATGAGCTTGTCCACGAGGTGATGAGGAAAGGCTCCCCCGTTTGGCGAGCCATAGTAGACACCTTTGGCGAGGGTGTCTTGACGCGCCAAGGCGACATTGACCGGAAGAAGCTCGGTTCTTTCGTCTTCGACGACCATGAGGCTCTAGGCCGCCTGGAGGAGATCGTTCATCCGGCCGTTGATGAGCGGTTCAGAGAGATCTTGGACGCCAGTGAGGACTCGGTCATTGCCGTGGAGGCCGTAAAGATCACGCAGAGCAGTCTCTTCACCGAAATCGACTCCCTCTGGCTGGTGACTTGTCCGCCTGAGGAGCGTCTCCGCCGGCTGTTGAGCTCGAGGGATGTCAATGCCGAGGACATCGAGGATCGTCTGCGAGCTCAGATGGCGCAGGAAAGGCAGGCGCAGATTGCCGATGTGGTGATAGATAACGGCGCAAGTCTGGAGCACACCTGGGAGCAGGTGAAGGCGGAGTGGGACAAGATATGGGAACAAGTGCGTCCCCCCCGAGCAGTGAAGGTTCGTCGGGCATCCCGTTCCGATTTGGACTCCATCGCTCAAATCATCAACGAGGGGAGTATGGGCAGGGTGAAGATGGGCAGGGACGCCGTTCTGCAAAGACTCTTCGAATGGGGCTACTTCGTTGCTTCCACGAGCAAGGTGATGGGCGTAGTAGGCTGGCAAGCCAGCAATTTCGTCGCCTGTCTGAAGGATTTCTATGTCTACCCTCTCGTGCAGCGTCGGCGTATGGGAGGGCCCCTTCTTCACCGTGTGGAAGAGGAAGCGAAGGCACTATCGTGCGAGGTTGCCCTACTTCTGGTGGATCGCCGCTCCACCTGGAGAGCCACCAAGTTCTACCGAGAAATGGGCTACGAGCGCGTGAGGCCCCAGGAACTGATCAAGGCCTGGCGTGAGGTGGCTGAGGAGCACAGGTCCGCGGACGAGATGATATTCCTCAAGGAGTTGCGTGAGAAACGAGTCATGACCCCCATTTAAGGGTAGTCAGGGACAAGCAACGAGGTTGCCACTAAGAGGAGGCTAGCGAGAAATGGCACGTCTCAAAGGGTTCGTAAGTCAGCATCCCAATCTGGCAGCATGGACAGCTCTGGCCGTCGGCATGGTGATCATGCTGCTCGTAGCAGTACGGCACGTGGGCCTGCTACCCACGCAGGTGCTGGCCCTGGTGGTGGTCACCATCCTCTTGGCGGGGCTATGTGTGTGGATCATAAGCCTGGAGTAGCCTGACTTCTTGCACTTCTGAGCAATCGTACCGTCCATCTTGGGGGAGAGCTCATGCTCTCCCCCTTGCTTGTTCGCACAATTCCTTACACAAACCTTAAAAAATGTTATATTGATGCTAAAATAGTCATTTGCGACTTGACAAAATTCAATTCCTATATTATATTATTCAATGTCAATATCAAGAAATCCAAGGAGGACGGATGGAACTCACACGGGCAGGATACAGAATTGCGTTGCAGGTGCAGCGAGATAGAGCTGGCCGCAAACGACCTCCAAGCGCAACTCAGGCGCGTGAGCTACACCTCTCAGAGCGGGGCCGTGATGTGCAGACCCGGCACTCCCTGGCCTGTGGCAATCGCTACGTTGCGCCTATTAGATAACTCCGTGCAACCAGAAAGGGGATTGGCAATGTATCAAGTCATTGGAAAGTGTCCAATATGCGGAGGCGAACTCACGGTCACTCGACTTCATTGCCGCAACTGCGATTCGGCCCTAGAGGGCCACTTCAACCTGGGCAAGTTCTATCGTCTCACGCCGGAACAACTCCATTTCGTGGAGACCTTCATCAAGTGCGAAGGTAAGATCACCAGGGTGGAAGACGAACTGGGGCTCTCGTACCCCACCGTGCGCAGCCGCCTCAACGAGGTTATTCGCGCGCTCGGCTACGAGATTCCGGCAGAGGCCACCATAAGCGCGGAGCGCCGGAGGGAAATCCTGGGACAGCTTCAGGCTGGCGAGATCGAAGCTGAGGAGGCGGCAGAACTCCTGAAGGGCGTCGAACGATGATGGAATCGCAAGAGAAGCAACGGGCCTCCTTCGGGGAGGTTCTACGCAATCGCAACTTCCTGGCACTCTGGCTAGGACAGGTCATCTCTCAGATTGGAGATAGCTTCACCTTCCTGGCACTGCTCATCACGGTCAACCGCTTGACGGGCTCCACCGCCTCCATGGGGCTGATGATGATCTCCCTCACGCTCCCGCAGCTGATCTTCAGCTTCCTGGCAGGGGTCCTCGTCGATCGCATAGACCGGAAGAAGATCATGATCTTCTCTGACCTGCTGCGAGCTGTACTGGTGCTAGCTTTCATTACGGTGCAGAGCGCTGAACAGGTTTACGTGTTCTACATAGTAGGCTTCCTGGTCTCGACAGTCAGCGTCTTCTTCGGGCCGGCGAAGACAGCCATGATTCCCAGGATTGTGGAGGGCGAGGCCAAGCTGCTCTCCGCCAATGCGCTGTCGCAGACCATTCGCGTGGCCGCGATGCTCATTGGCCCTGCCATGGCTGGCTTTGTCATCGCCTGGCTGGGCGCGTCGGCTGCCTTCCTGGTGGACTCACTCACCTATCTCGCCTCGGCTCTCGCTATCATGACCATCACCACGGGCGGAGCGACCATTGACAAGGAGCGCATAGGTGCTAGAATGATCTGGCAGCGCTTCACTGAAGGCTTCGCGTACATGCTGCACAACGGCACAGTGTTGGGCATCATAGTCACCCTTCTGGTCGCACTGCTGGGAGTAGGAGCCATAGAGGTCTTGTTCGTGCCCTATCTACAAGGAGAATTCGGTATCGGTCCCGAGGGGCTGGGCTTCGTCCAAACCGCACAAGGACTAGGCATGCTTGTGGGAAGCGTCCTCATCGGCAATCTGGCGTCGCGGTTCCGCCTGACGCGTATCGTGGCCTTGTGCATCGCTGCGCTGGGGCTGGCCGTGGCCTCCTGCGGGTTCGTCTCTCAGTTCGTCTTTATCCTCGTTGGCTTGTTCATTGCAGGGCTGGCCTTGGCCCCCCTCAATGCCGCGCTCAGTACTTTGATGCAAACCACTGTGCCTGATGATAAGCTGGGACGAGTGGGCAGCGTGGCGGACACCACCATGACCGTGAGCTACCTCATCTCCATGAGCGGAGCCGCCTTCCTGGCCGATGCCCTCGGCATGCGCGCCGTTTTCGTCGCCTCCGGGATCATCACCACGCTCTCCGTCTTGCCAGCCTTGACCATGATGAAGGAGCCCGAAGCCGCCAGCCGGGAGGCCCTTGATGCCAAGGCACCAGCCTCGCCTGAGCGACTGGCGGAGGCATAGCTGATGTTGGCAGGTATCGTCGACAGAGAACCTATCCTTAGCGGCCCGCGCCGCTTCAACCCGCTGCGGGACATCACGCCGATGAGCGAACTAATCGAGCTTTCCTTCGCTGAGGCTCTTGACCAGAGCAGCAGACAGATGCTCCAGGAGATGCGAACTCTCTCGTGGCTGCTTGGCCCTCTCCTCTGGCTTATGAACAAGACAGACTCGTCCCTGGCAGGCATCTTCGACGGCTATGTCTGGATGGAAGAAGGTGTTATCGTGGGTAACATCTCAGTCCACCAGCGGTACAAGGGTCGAAAGGGCTGGTTCATCAGCAACCTGGCCGTTCATCCCGACCACCGCCGAAAGGGCATCGCTCATCGTCTGATGATGCAGGCCTTGGAGTTGGCGAGAAGAAAAGGTGCCCCACGGATGAGCCTGGAGGTGAGGGCCGGCGACGTTCCCGCTCAGAAGCTGTATGAGAAGCTCCAATTTAGGAAAGTAGATTCGGTGAGCAAAATGCGGCTGGAGCGCGTGTCCAGCATGGAGCCAGTATCCTCAGAGGAATACGAAGTACGGATGGTGAGGCCGGACGAATGGAGAAAGGTGTATCAGTTGGCCCAAGAGTCCTTCTCCCCAGGCGCAAGAGAGATCGCCCCGGTGAAGGAGCAGGACTACCGCCGCAACTTCGTTCAACGTGTCACGTCGAGCCTCGGTGATCTACTGAGAGGGCGATTGGTTTTCCGCTGGGCAGCAACGAGAGCAGAACAGTTCTGTGGTCTGGCGACTCTTCGTACAGGTGGCGTCCTCCTTCCTCACTCTCTGACGATGATGATCCACCCGGACCATCGAGGAGGACCGGAGGAAGCGCTGCTTACCACAGCTCTCTCGAAGCTCAGAACCTACCCCACCAGACCAGTGATGGCGAACATCCAGCCCTCTTACCAACAGGTTCTTGACACTTTCAGACGGTACGGATTCGTGGAAGAAGAAACCCTAGACCTGCTGACTCTAGGCCTAGAACAAGCATAGGAGGTAGCCCAATGGCAACTGATGAAGAGAGACTTCAGATCCTGAAGATGATAGAAGGAGGGCAAATCACCGCTGAGGAAGGCGCCAAGCTACTCGAAGCCCTGGAGGAGCCGTCGCGGGCCGAGAGCCGTCGAGAAGGTGCTCCCCGCTGGTTCCGCGTGCGCGTCACCGACCTGAACACGGGCAAGCCGAAGGTGAACATCAACCTTCCTTTCAAGTTGCTGGATGTCGGAGCCAAAGTAGGCGCCAAATTCGCCGCTCCCGCCGACTTGGACATAGAAGAGATAGTCAACGCCATCAAGGAAGGCGCTGAGGGAAAGATAGTTGATGTCGAGGATATTGAAGACGGCGAGCGGGTGGAAGTATACGTAGAGTAGGTTGACTTCTGCCTCACCGGGGCTTAGAATCCAGTATCAGAACGACGTCGTCGAGACCAGGAGGTGCAAGCAGCATGGTGCGAAGGATCCTGTTGCGGCTGCTAATCAACGCTGTCGCTCTGTGGGTGGCCGTAATGATTGTCCCCGGTATCTACGCCGAAAACCCCTTCACCATTCTTGTCGTGGCCCTGATCTTCGGCGTGGTGAACGCCTTGATCCGCCCTTTGGTGGCCTTCTTCACCTGCCCCATGATCATCTTGACCTTGGGCCTCTTCATCTTCGTGATCAACGCCTTGATGTTGTGGTTCACGGCATGGGTAGCAGGCCAGTTCGACCTCGGGTTTGCGGTGACCGGCTTCTGGGCCGCATTCTGGGGAGCCCTGGTGATCAGTCTGGTCAGCTTCGGCATCAGCCTGCTGATCAAGGACGAGTAACAGCGGCCACAGCATAGAGACTGTGCCCTCTGGCACCTGACTTCGCGCTAGGGCAGAGGGAGATCCACTTCATACTGAGCCACGACCTCGCTATTGGGACCTAGAAAGGCCAGGGAGACTGTGCTCCCGGTCAGCCCCGCACGAGGCAGAGGCAGGCGCTGCAAGTGGGGCGATTCGGGGCTAATCGATACTTCCTCAAGGTACAACTGTTCCGCACCCAACGCTACTGCAACCGTACCATGCTGGGGATACGTGGTGGCGACCCCCAGCTGCAGGACATCCTGAACCAACGCTAGGCTCAGGGCCGCCTCTCGGTTCGCGAATCCTAGGCCCCCGATGTCTTGGAAACCATACCAGTACTCAGTCCAACTCCTGCTCTCCCCTGGCGACAGAATGAGGTCGTCCTCAGGCCAGAAGGTCCGGTTTGGACCACCCCACATCTCAAAGTACTGGCTGCCATCATCGGTATACTCCAACGTGTAGGGGGATTCTTGGCCCCAGGCGAAGAGCTTGACCCCCGGAATCTCTTGTCGAGGAAAGATGCGGGCCACGCCCAGGTCCGTCTCGTGGTTGTAGGCGCCCACGAAATCCTCGCTGGGCTCTGGGACGAAGAAGCCGAGCCAATCTATCCAGTTCTCGTACCCGGCCAGGTCCCTCCCCTCCCACACTGGCCAGCTTATCCTCGCCCTCTCCCCGGGCAGACCCGAGGCCGGGCCCGTACTGTGGACGATAATCTCCTGAGTTGGATAGATGAACTCCGTCCGGGGCGACATCGAAGGGCTGCCCAAGGTGAGCATGGCGTTGGTCCAGTACTGGTAGCGAATCGCGGAATTCGTCGGATTCTCAAGGTAAGGACGAAGCATGAAGTAGGCTCTATTTGGGGCAAGGGCTATCTCCACCGACATCCGGACTCGACGTTCGGCGCTATCCTTGACGGTGACGGCGGTTTCGTTGACCGAACGCTCGATGGAATAGCTCCAGGGTACACCCCACTCATAGCCGTGCTCGTAGACCGGGAAGGCCCACTCCATTCCCCCAGCTGCCAGCCACCAGTTCTCCTCCCTGGCGAGAGGTCCCCAGGAAGTCGGCTTCAGCACCTGATTGCGATAGAGGATGTTCTGACCCGTGGGCTTGAACACGCACTCATAGATGCGCCCTCCCAGTTCTGGCAATATGGTGAGCCGCAGGTACCTGTTCTCCAGAACGACGGCCGTGAAGGGCGTCAGAACTGCGGACTCGGCAGATGGTTGACCGTAGGCGGCTCGATCCAGCCACAGGTAGGGAACTCCTCGAGTGGCGTCAAAAGCCTCTCGCAGGTACGGCTGGTATACGTAGGAAGCAATGGAAATGGTCGTCTCCTGTACCACAACCTCGTCGGGAAGGGGGAGCGTGGGAGAGGGCACAGCGGTTGCTGTGGGCAACGGAGTTGAGGCAGCTGATGATGCAAATGTCGGAGAGGGCGAGTCCCAGGGCACGGTGGGGGGAGTTGGCGTCTCCATGGCGCTGTAGGTTGGCGCCGGTGTTGCACTCGGGCTGGCCATCAGCTGCGTCGGTTCCGGCCTGCTTTCTGGAGTTCCTCGGCAAGAGGTCGCCAAAGCAACCAGGAACGTAGTCCCGCCAATCACCCACTTGCCAACCTTGCCGCGCAACCTGTCATCTCCTGTTCATACAAGCTCGGTCGCTCCATGATACCACAGGGCTTGCGCAGTCAACAAGTCAGCCGAGGCTGCTCGGCCGAATCTTAAAGTTTCTCTCAAGAACCTAGCCGGGCTTTCCCGGGCCCATGTTTTGGTGATATAATTCACTCCGGCAACCTCGCGCAACGGTGATACGGAGAGTTCAGAACAATGGCCGAGTTCGCTCATCTCCATGTCCACAGCGAGTACTCCCTCCTCGACGGCCTGAGCCGCGTCAACGACCTCGTCCAGCGTGCAGGCGAACTCGGCATGGACTCCCTGGCGATCACCGATCACGGTGTGATGTACGCAGCGCTTGACTTCTATCAGCAGGCGATCGACCACGGCATCAAGCCCATCGTTGGCTGCGAGATGTATCTGGCGCGCAAGAGCATGCATAGCCGACGCCCCCGTAGAGACGCCAGGCCCTATCACCTCGTCCTACTGGCCGAAGACGAGATGGGCTACAACAACCTAATCGACTTGACCACAAGAAGCCATCTCGAAGGATTCTACTACAAGCCTCGCATAGACAAGGAACTGCTCTCCAAGCACAGCGCCGGTTTGATAGCGCTGTCAGCGTGCGGCAGTGGAGAGGTCCCTAGACTCCTGGCCCAAGAAAATCCCGAAGCCGCCCGTCGGGCCGCAGCCTGGTACCGAGACCTTTTCGGCCCCGAGCGGTTCTACCTGGAATTGCAGGACCACGACATCCCAGAGTTGGTCAAGGTTAACAAGGAACTGATCGCTCTCGCACACGAACTGGACATACCCCTGGTGGCCACCAACGATGTCCATTACGTCCGAGAGAACGACGCTCAGGCACAGGAACTCCTGCTGTGCATACAGACCAATACCACCGTCAACGATCCGAACCGTATGCGCATGGATGGTACGGGCTATCATCTGAGGAGCCCTCATGAAATGGCCGCCCTATTCGGAGAGGTTCCTGAGTCCTTGACAAACACCTTGAGCGTCGCCGACCGCTGCAACCTGAAGTTGGAGTTTGAAACTCTGCACCTGCCCTCGTTTGAGGTTCCGAGCGGCTTCACCACCGAGAGCTACCTTACCCATCTATGTGAAGAAGGGCTGAAGAAACGGTACCCTCAGATCACTCCCGAGGTCGAGGCGCGACTCCACCACGAACTCACTCTGGTGAAGGAGATGGAGTTCGCCGCCTACTTCCTCATAGTTTGGGACCTGATCCGCTTCTCCGAGAGCAGAGGCATCCTGGTGGGTCCCGGGAGAGGCTCTGCCGCGGGGAGTATCGTCTCCTATTGCCTTGGCATCACCGATTTGGACCCTCTGGAGCATGGTCTGTTCTTCGAACGCTTCCTGAACCCAGGGCGCCGCACGATGCCGGACATCGACATGGATTTCCCCGAGGATCGCCGAGCGGAGGTCATCGCCTATGCCGTGGAGAAGTACGGCCACGATCACATAGCCCAAATCATCACTTTTGGGACCATGGCAGCCCGCGCCGCGGTCCGGGACGCAGGCCGTGCCCTCGATCTGCCCCCGGGCGAGGTGGACAGGACGGCCAAGCTGATCCCTTTCGGGGCCTCCATCGACAAAGCTTTGTTGGCCGTGCCCGAGCTACAAGAACTGTATGAAGAGCACGCCTACATTCGCGCCCTGGTGGAGGCTGCCAAGAGCCTGGAGGGCGCGGTGAGGCACGCCTCGACGCACGCCGCGGGAGTGGTCATCACCGACGAGCCACTGACCCACTACGTACCTCTGCAGAGAGCGATCAAGGGCGACGGTGTGATAACTCAGTACGCCATGGGCGAGCTGGAGCAGATCGGGCTGCTGAAGATGGATTTCCTGGGACTGTCGACGCTGACGGTCATTCAACGGACCCTGGATCTCGTCAAAGAGACGCGTGGCTTCGAACTCAAACTTGAAGAACTCGACCTCGAAGACGGTGAGCTGTTCCGCCTGCTGTCGGATGGTGAAGTGACGGGTATCTTCCAGGTCGAGAGCACGGGAATGCGTCGCATGCTGCGCGATCTGCAGCCCAACTGCTTCGGTGACGTGATGGCCGCCATCGCGCTTTACCGTCCGGGGCCCATGGAATACATCCCTGACTTCATCAAACGGAAACACGGGCAAACACCCATTACCTATCTCATCCCTGAGTTGGAGCCCATCCTGAAAGAAACCTATGGCGTGATCGTCTATCAGGAGCAGATCATACGCATAGCCCAAGAACTGGCCGGATTCACCACCAGCGACGCCGATATGTTCCGCCATGCCATCGGGAAGAAGAAGGCCGAAGAGCTGGAGGCCCAGCGCGAGAAGTTCATCAAAGGAGCGGTCGCCAAGGGCATGGCGGAGGAAACAGCCAGAGAGATTTTCAAAATGATAGAGTATTTTGCCAGGTATGGCTTCAACAAGGCCCATGCGGCTGCGTATGCGGTCATCACCTGTCAAACTGCATACCTGAAGGCCAACTATCCAGTGGAGTACATGGCCGCCCTGCTCACCGTCGAGCGGGACAATAGCGACAAGGTCGCCGAGGGGGTTGCCGATTGTCGTCGCCTGGGTATTCCAGTCTGGCCTCCGAGCGTGAATCACGGAGACCTGCACTTCACCATCGGGGAAGAACCTGCAGATCCCGGCAAGGATGGAGGGCTAGAACCAGTACGGGGCATACGGTTCGGTCTGGGAGCCGTGAAGAATGTGGGTCAGGGACCCATTGGGGCCATCCTGAAAGGCCGCAAGGATCGGCCCTTCAAAGACATCAACGAGTTCTGCCGTCGCGTGGACTTGAGGCAGGTGAACCGTCGCGCACTGGACTGTCTGATCCGTTGCGGAGCGCTGGATGAGTTGGGCCCCAGGGGGCAGTTGCTCAACTGCATTGATGCCATGATGGCCACCAGTCAACAGGCTCACTATGCCCAGGAGATCGGCCAAATGACCCTGTTCGGTCTCGACGAAGAGCCTGGACTCTCCCTGGATTTGGGGAATGGCCCGGATATACCGCGCCGCACGCAGCTCGCATGGGAGAAGGAGTTGCTGGGCCTGTATGTCTCCGAGCACCCTTTGCAGCGGATCGCCACGAGATTGGAGCGGGATGTCAGTTGCTTCTGCGGCCAGATCGACAGAAGCCTGCACAGGCAGACGGTGATCATCGCCGGCATGGTATCGAGAGTGCGTCGTATCACCACCAAGAAGGACCAACTCATGGCCTTCGCGCAGCTGGAGGACTTGCACGGCAGTGTAGAGGTCGTCGTCTTCCCCAAGGCCTATGAGAAGACACGTGAACTGTGGCAACCGGACAACATGCTCTTGGTCAGGGGGAAGGTCCAGTTCAGGGAAGATGAGGCGAAGGTGATCTGCGAGTCAGCCGTCGACTATCACTCCTGGACCGAAGAGGCTAGAGACGAGGAAGAAACCCCATCCCTCAAAATCCGACGTCGATTGGACATCAGCATCCCGCGCACCGGAGACCAGGAGAAAGACGTGAGGCTCTTGAGCGAGCTTCATTCCCTCTTGACAAGCCACCCGGGCGACGACGTCTTCAACCTCTACGTGCCGCGCGATGACTGCACAGTGCAGTTGATTTTCCCCAATGATACCACGACCTATTCCACGTCCTTGGAGAAAGCCGTCGCCGATCTGCTGGGGGAAGACTGTCTCAGGGTAGTGAGACTCGAGGGGCCCTGGGCCATATCATCTGAGCAACCCGGCGATGACGAACTCGAGCGGAGTATCCCCAGGAGGTGATTATGAAAAGGCTCGGCCTATTGACGAGTGGTGGCGATGCTCCCGGCACGAATGCCTGTATCAGAGCCGTCGTGAGAACCGCCTTGGCGCAGGACCTGGAGGTATTGGGCATCCGCCGTGGCTATATTGGCCTCATGGAAGGCGACATGGATCGGGTCTATGGCCGCTTTGTAGGTGGCATCAGCCACAGAGGTGGAACCATACTCCAGACCGCCCGTACCGAGAAGTTCAAGACCGCAGAGGGCCAGCAAGAGGCCCTACGCAATCTTGAGAAGTACGAGATAGATGTGCTGGTCATCATCGGGGGTGATGGTTCCCTCAAAGGGGCTCTGCGCTTGCAGGAGGCAGGATTTCCCGTCGCTGGCGTGCCCGCCACCATCGACAACGACGTTCCCTTCACAGACATGGCCCTCGGTGTCGATACGGCCATGAATACCGCTCTCAGAGCCATAGACAAGATCAAAGACACCGCCACGTCCCACAGAAGGGCTTTCCTGGTCGAGACCATGGGCCGCGACTCGGGTTACCTGGCCCTCATGGTCGGCACGGCCAGTGGCGCCGAAGCGATCGTGATTCCCGAAGTTCCCACAAGTTGCCTCGAAATCCTGGAGTTGATGAAAGATGCTCACAGCAAGGGCAAGGCCCACTTCATCATTGTCGTCGCGGAGGGAGCGGAGCCTGACTGCGGTGCCATAGAGCAGTACTTGAAGGAGCGAGAGGAGGAGCTGGGTTTCGGGGTGCGCGTAAGCATCCTAGGATACATCCAACGAGGAGGCTCGCCTACCGCGTTTGACCGCCTCCTGGGGACGCGACTAGGTGTGGCGGCCGTTCAACAGCTGGTGCACGCGAACTACGGCAAGATGGTAGGCCTCATCGGTTCCAGAATAGTCGCCACCGACATCGAGAAGGTGGTCAGCGAGAGAAAGGAACTGGATCTGACTCTTTACGAGATGGCGCAGATGCTGGAGATCTACCCAGTGGTCTGAACCTACTCCCTAACCCTTCTAACCTCGAAGACCACGGGGTTGTAGGCATCGGGACAGGCGTGGGTGGCCACATCCTTGTCCTCGAGCCAGGGGAACTCAACCCCGTGTCGCATGGCGTACACTTTGGGTATGACGCTATAGAGTGCACTGAAGCAGATCTCCCCTTCCACCGTGCGCCCGTCGAAGACGATCAAGTCCCCTACCTTGTGACCGAAGCCGCACGTTCCTTTCTGCTCAATCACTCTTAGCTCGACTTTGTACTCTTGATTATCCGCCACTCGATTCTCCTTCGATCAGACTATCCTCTCCCCAGCCGGCAGGCCACGGGCCTCCCCCTTTCAGTTTCTATCGTTCGTCGGTGGCAACCTTAGGCATGCAAAGGCAGAAGAACGGAGAATTGCATGAACTCGTATTGGCGCAGAGGTCCCCAGGCCGAATCCGTCATCCGGTACGTGGCCCCGCCCGAGACTATCTGTTCGAACCCCTCTGCCATCTCCACCAAGATGTCGGGCTCAAGCGGCGTCTGGTTGTGGCCCGGCAGCACCAACTCCAGTCTGGACGCCAGGCAGCTAAGTCGCCCCATGCTCTCGTGATACTCCCCAAGATCGGAATCCTCAAACTGTACGTACACGGGACCAGCATAGACGGTGTCAGCGGTGAAGAGCAGCTGTTCCTCCTCGCTGAGCAGGCAGATGCTGCCTGGCGAGTGACCGGGTGTATGGAGCACCTGTAGACGACGATCACCCAGATCTAGGACATCTCCGTCCCGAAGCAGGTGGTCAGCCTTGGACGGCAGAATGCAATAGCTGCCAGGATCGAAATCGGGCGGTGGCACGCCCCAGAAATTCTCAGCTCGCATGGCCTCACGCAGTAGCTCTGCAGGCGCGTCTTCTTCCAGAAGAGAGGCCTCGGTCTCGTGTATCGCGATGTGATCGAATCGGTGGTTATCGCCAATGTGATCCCAATGATAGTGGGAATTCACCACCGTGAGGGGCTTGTCAGTCAACCCGCTCACCACCCCATGGATATCTGCGATGCCCATTCCTGTGTCGAAGAGTACGGCGCTTTCTTTCCCCAGGATGAGATAGGATATTACCTGCTCCCAATGGCCCGGTTCCAAGATGGCGTGGACATCCCGAGCCACCACTCTGATCTCGAACCAATCGTCCACCGCTCCCTCCGCCTCGGAGATACCGCTACTGGTTCGCTGGCCACTCTCCCGAGTAGACTTCCTCGCGTCTATCCTCCAACACAGGCATGGCTTGCCTCGCCTCATCCACGGCATCAAGGTCTATGACGGCTGTCGCCAGCGTTTCCTCCTCATCCGCGTCGACGATCAACTCGCCAGAGGGATCATAGACGGCAGAGTGGCCGAAGAAGCGCCACTGCCCCGACTCTCCCACACGGTTGCACGCGACAATGAAGAACTGATTCTCAATCGCCCTTGCTCTCAGAAGGATCTGCCAGTGCGTCAGCCGTGGATAGGGCCACTCGGCAGTGAGGAAGACTACCCTGGCTCCAGCCAAGGCATACTTCCTGAAGAGTTCGGGAAAACGCAGGTCGTAGCAGATGGCCAGAGCGCTCTTGCCCCAGGCCAAGTCGAAGACGGTCGCCTCCTGGCCAGGGACAAGGTACTTGGGCTCCTCCATCGGGTCGAAGAGGTGCACTTTGGAGTACTCCCCCAGGGAGTGACCCTGAGGAGAGAAGATTGCAGCTGTGTTCGTGTACCCTCGGTCGGCCGTGGAGAGCAAGGAGCCGATGATGTGGATCGAATTCTCCTTCGCTATCTTGGCCGTCTCGGCAAAGACCCCTTCGTCTATCGGTGTGGCATACTCCCGAACCCGCTCCAGGTCATAGCCGGTAGACCACAACTCCGGAAAGACAACCACCTCCGAGCCCCTTCGTTGGGCTTCGGCCGTCATGGCGCGCATCTTGTCCAGATTCTTCTCTGGCTCCCCGAGGGCGATGTCCATCTGCCCCAAGGAGACTTTGAGCTTCATGGAGAGCCTTCCGAGTTGCACCTAGCGAGAGTCGGTGGATCGGAACTCGGGGGCACGTCCTATGCCCGCCTCTGTCCAACCTCGTGCTCCCTCAGCCAGCTTTCTATGCGCTCCCTGTTGAACCGCCAGCGGTTCCCCACCTTGTACGCGGGGATGTCGCCCTGCCTGGCCATGCGGTAGATGGTCATCTCATGCATCCTGAGATACCCTGCCACCTCTCGGACGGTCATGATCCTCGGCAGACTACTGTCGGCGGACACCGCACCTCCTTGCCTCTGACCTGGAAACCTCTCGACGCGTCAACTAGCTCTCGGGCGCATTTCCGGTCGCCCGCGTTCAACACAGTGACACTTCTGCTACAGCCAAGATAACTAGATTATAATGGACTTAACGCCGGGGTGTCAATGGCCCAAAGGTACTGTTTGGCATCGCCTGACCACGGTGCTATAATGACTCCAGTACGCAGAGCGCGCTACGCGGAAGGGTCCCCATGAAGATCACCACCACAGACCAGATGCGGGAGATAGAGAAGGAGGCCGACTCCCAAGGCTTGACCTACGCCATCATGATGGAGAACGCCGGGAAAGCGGTGGCACGGGAGATACGGAAGCGTTTTGGAGCGCGAGATAAGTCAGTGTTGGTGCTGGTAGGACCGGGGAACAACGGTGGAGATGGACTGGTAGCGGCCCGGCATCTCCATGACGAAGGCGCCAAAGTGCGCCTCTATCTCTGGAAGCGAAAGATCAGAGGGGATGAAAACTTCCGCCTGACTCAAGAAAGGGAGATCCCCTACCTGCGCGCAGATGATGATGAGGATCTCCGGCAACTAGAGAGCCTCCTCGCGGAGACAGACGTCGCGGTGGATGCCCTGTTGGGCACCGGCGTCACTCGACCCATTAAAGGAGTGCTCGGAGATATCTTGGATGTGCTGAAGCAGAAGAGAAGCGAGCTCAAGGGGACTGCCCCTCAGGTCGTGGCCGTTGATGTCCCTACAGGCCTGGACTGTGATTCGGGAGATGTCGATCCGGCCACGGTGCCTGCCGATCTCACGGTGACCCTCGCGCTTCCCAAGAGGGGTTTCTACTCCTTTCCCGGATCGGACTACTTGGGAGAACTCGTGGTGTCCGATATTGGGATCCCGCCTTCCTTGACCGCCCATCTACTGCTCCAACTGCTAGACTCCGAGTTGCTGAAAGGTATGCTTCCCCGTCGACCGCGTCGGGCGCACAAAGGTACTTTCGGCAAGGCCCTCATAGTGGCGGGCTCTCCCAACTACACCGGAGCCGCCTATCTTGCCAGCGCGGCCGCCACCCGGGTCGGGACGGGACTGGTCACGCTCTGCCTGGCACAGAGCCTTCATCCCATCCTGGCCTCCAAACTCACTGAGGTTACCTTCCTCCTACTGCCCCACGACCTGGGGGCGCTGGTCCCGCAGGCGACCAACCTCCTGCAAGAGCAACTTCCCGAGTACGACGCTCTGTTGGTGGGCCCTGGCCTGGGCCTCGAGGATTCGACGATCGAGTTCGTGCACCGGCTCCTGGATACGAAGTCAGGTGCCAGCGCGCGAAAGCTAGGGTTCGTGCCCGCCTCACGCGAGGAGCGCAAGGAGGCCGAAGAGGAAGGGCTTCCGCCCTTGGTGATCGACGCCGACGGGCTGAACGCTCTAGCAAGAGCCCCCCACTGGTGGGAATCCCTCGCCGCCCAGGCAGTCGTGACTCCCCACCCCGGGGAGATGTCGCGCCTGTTGGACTGCTCGCTGGAGGAAGTGGAATCGGATCGGGTTGCCACCACCCAGAAGGCGGCTCAAGAATGGAAGCAGGTTGTGGTTCTGAAGGGGGCCCACACCGTCATCGCTGCCCCCGACGACCGTCTGGCTATCAGCCCCTTCGCCAATCCAGGGCTAGCCAGCGCGGGAACGGGGGACGTACTGGCGGGTTCGATCGTGGGCTTTCTCGCTCAGGGACTATCGCCCTACGAGGCGGCGGTCGCAGGGGTCTATGTGCACGGAGCCGCCGGGGAGATGGCCGTCGCGGCCATGGGGAACGCCGGCACCGTGGCCGGGGACCTGCTGCCGCTCCTTCCACGAGTGCTCATGGAGATCCGGGCCGAACAATAGGTCACAGAGAATGAGAAAGGCAAGAGAGTGCCTCTTGCCTTGTGTCCTTGGCTACGCTCTGAGCACCACCGGATTGACGCTACGCCTTGGCCTTCTTGGCCCTGGGCTTCTTGACTTCCTTCTTCTCTTCTTCCAGGGCCTTGGTCAGTTCCTCTTTCCGCCTGGTCGCAGTGATCTTGCCTTGTTCAATGGCCTCCTGGAGACGGGCCCTCCCTTCCTCCGAGAGTTCCTCAGTCCTCACTCTCAGCTCGATTCCCTTCTCCTTGAGCAGGTCTCTGGTCTCCTCACCAGATTGCGGAGCCAAGAGAATCCCCACCACCATTCCGATGAGGCCACCGAAGATGAAGCCAAGTACGAAGCCCGCCAAGCTCTTGGTGCCATTCATGGTCTTCTCCTTTCTACCTCTCGTAAAGCGAGCTCTCTACCATCGGCCCAGCGCAGTTCCTGCCGCACTGGGTTATTTTCCCCTCCGTCGCCTGCCCCGCGCCAAGACACTGATCACCCTGTTCGCCGCCGACGCATAGCCGGCCGCGCTGATGAGCGGCTTGACGAACTTATCACTGACAAACACAGTCGTCCCCCGCACGGTGGTGGCAGTTTCCCTGGCGGATTCCAGAATGGGTTGTACCTCGTCCTGCAGCATTCTGGTGAGCCCTCTGAGCTGCAGGATCAGCACGATGAGCAGTGCACCGACGATCAGCGATTCGACAGCGAGCACGATGATCGCTATATCGCGTATGACCGCAACGGTGGACATCCATTACCTCCCGCGGGGGCACGACGTTATGCTAACAAGACAATTATATCAGACATTCAACCACCTCGCAACAAACAGGCAGATCCATGACACAATTGTGCTCTCCACCACGCGCACCTGACCGATGGGGTACACAGACAACCCCAACGCTCCGAATACTGCCTGACCGATGGCGAAGCCTACAACCGCCGCCACCCAATAGATGCCCAGGTCCCTCCATCTCTTCCCCCAGATGAAATGAAACACGGCCCCATACAGGCTGGCTAGCAGCAGAGAGAATACGAAGGAAGGTGACAGCAGCAGATCCATGGTTACCCTACCTCATCGATGGTACCACCACCCAGGACGACCTCCCCCTCGTAGAAGACCACCCCCTGTCCGGGCGTGATGGCTGGCTGCGGTTCGGCAAAGCGGACTTGAACCTCGTCTCCGCGCACGTGGGTCAGCGTCGCCTTCGCTGCCGCTGCTCGGTACCGGATCTTGGCCATGATCTCCACAGGTGTAGAGGGCGGTTCTCCGGACACGAAGCTGACCTCCTTCGCCGTGAGTTCTCGCTGCGCCAAGTGCCTTCTCGTCCCAACTACCAGCGCATTGTGACCAGTATCCAGCGCCAGTACGTAGAGGGCTTCTGGCGCGGCGATGCCCAGTCCCTCGCGCTGCCCAATGGTGTAGGCCGGCAGGCCCTTGTGCTGGCCAATGACCTTGCCTTCCAGGTCCAAGATGGGGCCAGGCTCGAAAACCATACCCGGCTGCTTGCGCAAGAAGCTGCGATAGTCACCCATGGTGAAACATATCTCTTGGCTCTCCCCCCGGTCTGCCACTCGCAATCCTCTCTCCCGAGCCATGGCGCGCACTTCCTCCTTGGTGTATTCCCCCAAGGGAAAGAGGATATGAGCCAGCTCTTCCTGACCCAGCATATACAGGACATAGGACTGGTCTTTCTGCGGATCCTCGCCCTTGAGCAGCTGGTACGCACCGTTGGAACGCCTGACGCGAGCGTAGTGGCCCGTGGCCATGTACATGGCTCCGAGGTTCAGGGCTTCTTGCAGCAAGAGGTGGAACTTGATCTCTCGGTTGCAGGCCAGACAAGGGTTCGGCGTCCGCCCCCGACCATACTCGGCCACGAAGTGGTCCACCACGTGCCGCTTGAAGTCGGCCTCGAAGTCGAAGACGTGAAAGGGGGCACCCAGCATCTGGCATAGCTGGCGGGCATCTGCCACAGCCTGAGGAGAGCAGCAGCGATTGGTTGGCCCGCCCTCTTCCGCCCAGAGGCGCATCATGCCGCCGATGACACTGTATCCGGCTTCGTGAAGTAGTACGGCTGCCATCGAGCTATCCACGCCGCCGCTCATGGCCACCAGTACGGCCTCCCCACGCGATTCTCGATCTATCATGACCCTACTCGAAGGTGCCTCCCCTATAGACATTATACCATCGCCCCGATGCGTCTGCGACTCTCGCGGACCCGCGATCCTTCGGCCTGCTCAAGCCAGACGGACAAGAGACGAACACCGTCGGCTAGATGGTCGGCCTAGCCACTACCGTGGCAGGCGAGTCGGTATGTGAGGGTAGTAGAACCATCAAGCGATGGAGCCTGGCGTGGTAGCCCACCTAGGGGTGTACTCGGAGCCACTCAGCCGCGACCGTGCGCCTTCGTACCCCACAGAAGCACATAGCGGGACACACAGGGGATGGGTCCGGACTCCAGGTTCCGTTCCAGCCGCTCGATGCCCTCCTGAAAGGCCTCTTCCGAGATCAGGTGGAGGGAAGAGAAGGCCTTGTCGCGGTAGGCCTGGATATCGGTCAATTCGTACGGGAATGCCACGAGGTCCTCGGTGATCTCCTTGAAGGCCGCTTCCTCCATCAACGCACGGAGTTGGCTGATGCGAGGATACCTGCTCAGGTCAACTTCGACGGTCTCAGGGAAATAGATGGCAAGGGGCGGGCGATGGCGAATGATCCACTCGGAGTCTGTGACAGTGCACACTTTCCCGCCGCTTCTCAGAACCCGGCGGACCTCAGCGAAGTACGCCCGGCGGTCAGTCATGTGATGAATCACATCCACTGAGAATACCAGATTGAAGAAGTCAGATGGGAAATCGAGTTCCTCAGCGTCGCCGTGGTGGAATCTCACTCTTGGTGACCGGTCTGTCGCCTTGGCCAGCATCTCGGCCGAGGGATCGATGCCCCAGCACTCGCAGAGGGCCGACTCCTCCACTGCAGTGATGTAGTTGCCAGTGCCGCACCCTACTTCCAGCACCCTGGACGCACTCTCGAGCCCGCTCGTCGAGAGGAGGTCTCGGAGCACTTCTGGATGCACGTACCGGTGACGAGCGTACTCCGAGGCAATCCTGTCGTAGTCGATCAGGCAGTCGCGGGCAGCCGGCATGGTCCTCCTTCGATGGATCGCGCGCCTAGAGCAAGGATCCGACAGCCTTGCATATTCCCTCGAGGAATGCCGTATCTTCCTCCGAGAAGGCCTCCAGAGCATGGGAGTCGATGTCGAGCTCTCCCACCACCTTGCCGTCCCTGAGGATGGGGACGACGATCTCGGATCGTACCTTCGGACTGCACGATAGGTAGTTGCTCTCCTGTGACACATCTTGCACTACAAAGGTCTGCTTCGTCTCAGCCGCCTGACCGCAAATGCCTCTGCCCACCGGTATCCTGACATGTTCAGTAGGCTCCCCTGCATAGGGCCCGAGCACAAGATCAGTGGTCGACGGCTCGACGAGGTAGAACCCCACCCAGTCGTAGTGGGCAACACGGTCTCGGAGCAACTCGCAAATCGCCTGTAGCTTCTGCTTCTGCTCAAGCGGGCCAGCGACAATCACCCCCACTTCGCGCAGAAGAGCACCATACACCTTCACTTGATCCTCCATGACTCACTGTCTTTCTATGCAGTCTTGGCCTGTTGCAGGTCATCCCAGGCTTCAAAGGCCCGCCTGAGATGGGGAATGGTGATGGATCCACCCACCACTACACCTATGGCCAGCGCCTCTTCGAGTT